>AYTS01000038.1 GCA_002009475.1 Candidatus Brocadia carolinensis
TGAGCATTTCTGTCAGCAGCGCCCACTGCTCTCTCGGCACATCGATATTGCCCAGCGTAAGAATCGTTTTCTGTCGTGGACCTTTCTTCGTCCTTATGGTCTCAACCAGGACCAGACAGGAATATTTCTTATCACCTCTCTTTTTGTATGCATCTCTGATATACATACCATGATTATACCAGAGAAGATGAAAATGTCAACACAATCCCCACTATTCATACACTACATCGCCGGCAAAAATTTTCGACCCATATTATTCAACCACTTACGACTTGCTCACTATGCAAAAGTGCGGCTTCGTCTACACTTTTTGCGTAAGTTCGGCTAGAATCAAAGACAAAACTATCGCCTTTAATTGTAGTTGTAGCTGTGGCAACAACAGAGGTATCAATCCAGTCTTTTTGATACGCCATTATTTTAGTTCTTTTTTCTCTTTCACTTTTATCGCAACTATCTTCTATTTTTTCAATTTCAAGCTCATTGCGCAGTTGAACCAGCAAGTTCTTCGCCCCCATTGCCATTGCTGCCATCTGTTCAATCTGTACGTCATCATGATTGCTTAACGGGCCTTTATATACATCTACGTCAATTTTTAAAACCGCACATCCAGCTATGGGAACAATAATTCCCAGGATAAACAAGAAATACAACGACATTGGTCTGGCTTTCATAGTTTCACCTCGCTCTGTTCCGGGAGATCGGTCTTGATATCATTTTTTAATTCTGCAAGACGTTCACGCTCGCTCTTAATCTTTGCAAGAGCCTCAAACAGCTCCTGACTCAGTTTTGTATTCCTCTGCTCCTCCATTACCTCTGAAACAACCCCGATGGACTCATCAATCGCCTTAAAGAATTCCTCTGGACTTGACCCCATAACAATAACAAGCCGATGATCTTTGGGGGCCTCACGGAATCCTTCAGGCCCGAACATGACCAGCCTGCGACCTGTCTTGAGTGATGAAAGCATGCCTTCGTCGCCTTTTGTAATTGAAATGTCGCCTTCCTTTCCTTCAAACTTAATGCCTGTGCCGAGAGAATCAATCAGGTCGGCGCGTACCCAACCGGAGGCAAATCTCATGAAACTTATGAAGCTTGCCTGTCCGTGAACCCGCACACGATATACTGCAGGAGGCAACTGCTCCTGTGGATCAAATACCCCAAGGTAGTAAATCTGTTCAATCTCGTGAGTTGGAGAGCGTGCCCCAACTACCGTGGTTACTGCTGTTCCAATTGTTACCTTTTCCACGGGCGTAAGCCCGGAACAGCCCATCTGCACAAGGGCAGAACAACAAAGCAACATCATACTTCCAGCCAAAACCAATCGTTTGTTATGCCGCATAACGATACCCTCCTTTTCTTGAATGCTTCCGGTCTTTCAACCCTTGTAGGGCTATTTCTTGTCGATTTCTTCTCGTTTTGTCCAGAGGCTTACACCCCTGGCTATATACCTTCTGCCCTTTGGGCATTTTTATATGTTTTTCCTCTCCCGTTTACTGACAATTTCTGCATTTGTAACACTTTAGTTTTTTGAAAAACAGCCCCGAAGGGGTGAGATGTTTATAGAAAATGCGATATACAAAACCTTAGCTCCATCGGAGCGTCATGTGAGACACAGAAACAACATGCCGCTCCGATGGAGTTTGATTACGGCATAGCGCAGCAAAGCCGCACCCAATTCTCCATTGTGAAAGCGGGAGATTGCTTCGGAAGAGACCCTCGCAATGACATAGGCTATGCTTTGAAGATATATTGTGTGTTGTCATTGCGAGCACATTCGCGCTGCTCAGTGTAAACTCCGCGAAGCAATCTTTCTCTCATAAATAATCTGTACCTCCTGATAAGGGATAAATAGGGTTGTGAAAAAACTTACAAAAAAAAGAAGTTTTTACATGGTAATACTATAATGGTTTGTCTATAAATATATCGCTCCGAACGGAGCTCTTCCTGATACTTTTTCAAAAAAGCTAAGCTGTTACCTGAATTTTTATGACGTGGGCGGACGTAATTTTCTCAAAAAACTACTTTTTCCCGAAAATAAAAAAGCCTTACTGCAAAAATGTTCATTTGAAACATCTTCGGCAGTAAGGCTGTCTCTGTACCTGCAAATTTGGCTTTTTTAAACCTCTTCCGTGCAGGCTTAAAGATCCACTACTTTGCGTCCCCGGATCGCTCCGGGTTTGCCCTTGTCGTCTACCTTTGTTTTTCAATGCTCAGCAAATGCGTTCATAGAGGCTGAGAGGCTGAGTAATATAACAGAACAAAATTCCCTGTCAAGAGAAATAATGCAAATATTTTCGTGATTGTTTATTGATATTTATCGTATTACCTTGTAAAATCTTTCCGTTATAGGGAGGTTTTTTACAACCCCCTTGCCCCCTTTCTTAAGCTTACAGTTGGACAATTTTTGGCCGGACAAAACTAAACAGTTTATATCAAAGTAGTGTCTTGAAAAAGGAAGCCCTGTTAAGGGCGTACTGTTTGTAGTAGTGAAATGTTGCGATATGATGAGCTCCATAGGAGCGACCTGTATCTGACGGATATGCAACATGCCGCTGCTGACGGAGCTATTATCTGTACGGAGCTTATAATTGGATGTTTCGGTGAGTCCTCTCACCGAAACAAGAATTAATCCTCGGCACCGTGACGAATCCGGAGTCATCGACAGTGGGTTTCGGCGTGAGGACACGCCGAAACATCAGAGAATAATAGCAACTACTCGCCCTTTGCTTTGTCCAGCAGTAAGTTCTTAAGGGGGATTTCTTCAAGTCCCCTCCTTTGTTAAGGAGTTTTTGAAGTCCCCCTTAGCAAAGGGGGATTCAGGGCATGGGTGTTAAGTTAAACGGTTTTCTGGTGGCATGGCAAACCCCGTTTGTCCATAGCTTGCCCCTTGTGAACTTACACCGGTTTGAAAACAATCGGAAATGCGACAGGTAGTTGTCTCCCGCTAGCGGGGGATCAAGGGGGTGGACTGGCAGCACCGGGAATTTCTGCAAGTGCATAATCTGATTATCTCTCATCATTTTTAAACCATGGCGCACGTGCACTGATTGGTGCATCAACTCCCATGACAAAGGTGAAAATTCGTATCCATTATGAAAGGGAGCATTCCCGATTTTTTGTGACTTCTGCCATGTTTTAATGAAACGTACCGTGGTGTTAACCCTGACAGGGTTTGAAACCCTGTCAGGGTTGTTGAGTTTTTTTGCCCTGATCCCATGAACGATTACAAAAAAGCGGGAAGGGAAGTCCAGTCCACCCCCATAACCCCCGCCAGCGGGGGACAATAAGAGGGGACATGGCGGCTGAAGTACGCATCAGAGATTGTCTGGTATGCCATGCGATAAACTTTGAAATTCCTTGACATCAAGGCAATGGCAATTCATGAATTACCACTACCAGCTGTTCCAAAAACATTTTTAACTATTGGCACTTTTCAAAAAATGAAACGGTTTCCCTTATTTGCTATGTGTACCCTTAATTGTGAATTGAGATATCTATGGTAAACGAGAACCAACATCTTCTCATTCTTGGCGGCGTGGCAGCCGGGATGAAGGCGGCAGCCAAGGCGCGTCGTGAGTCTCCCACGATGAAGATTACCGTCGTGACTGATGAATCATACATCTCCTATGCAGGTTGCGGCATGCCCTATTTTATCGGGGACGTCATCAAGGATTCAAAAAAAACTTATCCTCCGTGAACCCCCCTATTTTAAAAATATGCATAATATCGACGTTCTTACCAGGCATCAGGCAACGGCCATTGATACCAGATCCAAACAGGTTACGACCAGAGATCTTGAGAAAAACAGAGACCTTACTTTGGGCTACGACAAGCTTATCATCGCCACGGGTGCGCAACCCACGGTTCCTCCCCTGCCGGGGATTACTCTGGAAAATATCTTTACCCTGAGGACGGTTAACGATGCCTTAAAGATAAAGTTATGTGTGGATAGCGGAAGGGTTAAAAACGCCGTGATCGTGGGTGGCGGGCTTATTGGTCTGGAAATGGCGGAAAATCTGGCCCTGCGAGGCATTAAGGTGACTGTTGTCGAACTCCTCGACCAGATATTGCCGCCTCTGGATAAGGATATGGCGCAGCTCGTCCAGAAACACGTGATGGAAAATGGCGTAGAGGTTGTCACATCGGATGGCGTTAAATCTTTTGAAGGGAACAGCGATGGCGCTGTGACAACCGTAATTACGGGCAGACAACAACTACCGGCAGATATGGTCATCCTCTCCATTGGCATCAAACCCAATACAAAACTGGCACAGGAGGCTGGCATAGAGACTGGTACATCAGGGGCGATAAAGGTAAATAAACGGATGGAGACAAATATCCCCGACGTATATGCTGTTGGTGATTGTGCCGAGAGCATCCATCTGGTAACGGGAAAACCTGCATGGATACCCCTTGGGTCTACGGCAGCCAAGATGGGTCGTGTCGCTGCCATCAATGCCACGGGTGGCAATGATTCTTTTCAGGGTGTCCTGGGTACCCTGATCGTAAAGGTGTTTGAGTTGAATGTGGGAAAGGTGGGTCTTTCCGAACGGGAGGCCATGAAGGAAGGTTTTGAGGTTGAATCCGCTATTGTCCCGGCAGGAGACAAGTCCCATTACTACCCTGAGACTAAGGATATTATTATCAAACTCATCGCCGATAAGACCACAAAAAAGCTTCTGGGTGCGGAAATTGTTGGAGAAGGCATGGTTGACAAGCGCATCGATATCATTGCAACTGCCCTGACCTTTGGCGCAACGGTTGACCAAATCTCCAAACTCGACCTGGCCTATGCCCCACCCTATGCCATGTCTATGGACGCAATCATTGTGGCTGCGAACGTCTTAGGGAACAAACTAGAGGGAAAGACGGTGGGCATCCTTCCCTCTAAGGTTGCAGAAAGATGTGACAGAAGCGAGGATTTTGTATTGCTTGACGTCAGGACAGAAATGGAATATAAGGGCGGTCATATCAAGGGGAGTAAGCATATTCCCCTTGATAAGCTGTCCTCACGAACCCATGAACTCGATCGTTCCAAAGAGATCGTCACGTACTGTCGCGCGGGACTGCGTGCCGCTCATGCCTATCGCATCCTGAAAAATGCAGGATTTCACAACGTAAAGTACATGGATGGCAGCATCCTGGCATGGTCCTACGGATTGGAGAAATAATGATGAACAAAGAGAAATTATTTAACGTTTATGCTGAAATCTATGCAACCAGTTTTGGTTTCATGTCATGCATAGAGAAGTGTGACGGCAGGTGCGAACAGAAGCCGTTGTCCGTGCTCTTGCCGTATGAGGATGAATTTATCTTCACGCGAAGCGGCAAACATATCTGCAACGAAAGGCTCACCTTGCCGGGCGGCACCCTTGAAATCATTGGCAACACGTGCAATTTTACCGATGGTGTACAATGCTTTATCCATCCGCATCGCCCCATTGCCTGCCGCTTGTATCCCTTTTATCCGAATCTGACAGATAACGGTGAATTAGAACTGCTCATCGATGAATACTGCCCGCTTACGGAATCCCTGATAAAGGACAAGAACTATGTATCCAATATCGTATCGTCATTAAACAAGCTCATCCCGTTAATCGACAAGAATTACTGGAGTATGCTGAACGAGATACCATCACACCTCTGGGATGATACCTGTACGGTAAGGCGGGTGTGCTTATTGTCAAAGGATTTATAATGACTCATTTCCGTCATGACTTCCAAACCAGAGCGAGCCGAAATTCGCACTAGTATATTGACAAATTAATTGCGAAACATTATACTGTGCTTCATGAGACAAACAAAAATTCAACTTACCGAGGAAGAACGAGCAACCTTGAAGTCATTTCGCTCCAAGGGGCAGCACATGACAAGAGAAGTCAATCGCGCGCATATATTGTCGGCTTTGGCGCT
>AYTS01000039.1 GCA_002009475.1 Candidatus Brocadia carolinensis
AAAAAAGAATATTTCGCCTCTATCGCTTCTGTATCTAACGAGAATACGACCTCTTTGACTACTCTGCACAGATGGTCTTTCGGTATTACCGTTTCGACATAATCTAAAAACGCTTCAGGGGTAAATCCTATCAGGGGTTTCTGGAATTCATGAAACGGCTTAAATTTAGCCATATGATTGATTCTCCTTGGCTGGGTATCTTCTGGTAAGGAAAAGAATGATACGGTTGGTTTGCTCGGTAAAAGGATCGGCTCAATGAAAAGTTTTAGCTGCTCCGTGTGGTTTTGCTCTGAAGATTTCATTTCGCCTTATTATATCACTCAATTTCACCATCGCAACCGATTTACCCTATTTTTTCTGGCTAAATGAAGAAAATCGGAATGCCACATTCTCGGACAGCCTGTCAAGGTTTGACACCACGCACTACTCTACCATTATACTCGTCGTCCGTGACCTCTTCTCCCCAACCAGTGTCTTTACCTTCGTTATCTGGAGAGGTTGCAAAATGAATCATAGACCTTTCAGGTGCTGCACCATGCCAATGCTTTTCACCCGGACAGATATAGGCAACATCATCAGGACCAACCTCTATCATAGATTCACGGAGTGTCCCGATCCTTCCCATTCCTGCCACGATATGTAAAACCTGCCCTTCCTGATGTGTATGCCAATAGGTGCGTGCTCCAGGCGCGAAAAACACGCGGTAGACTTTCACATCAGCCTGGAATTCCTTTACGGTAATCTCATCTAACTGCACAGTACCTGTAAAGTGTTTCTTTTCCCCAAGACGATATGTCATTTTGGCTGCCTTAATCACCTGCATAAATGTTCCCCCCTTTCAGTCTTAATGATTTTTTAAATATTCAGGAAATAATATTCATTACCATCAATTTAAAACAATTGATAAAGAAGTATGTACCGTACAATACTATGAAATTTTTATAGCAAATTCGCACCATCTGTCACTATAGGCACAAAGCAGCCAACATTGTACCTTACTATAACAAGCTTCTGCGTCTCGGTTGAACGCTCTACTTCCCATGTTTGCGCGGCATAAAAGCCCTTGATCCCTCTCTCAGCAGTGGTTGCATTTTTTTTCAGACCGCAGCCATTGAATCACTATCTCAACCTTTGCCGTGTCCTGGGCAACCATAATCTGTAACCCCTTGATGGTATGTGATTGATCAAAGAATTTTTCCACGCCCTTATACCATGCTTTGAAGCCTTCGTGCCGACAATATGCTTCCTCTGGCATTTTTATCACCAATTTTTCATCAGCCAAAAAAGGAAGCATCTCTTCAACGGGAGGGTGCTTATCGAGTTTACCAAACCAGTTACCAACGAACTGCTTCACCTCAGATTCGGTAACAGGTGTGTTCGTTGTCATTTTCTCCTTGGCTTCTGGCGACCATACGGCATCGCACTTGAACAACACGCAGAACTCTTCTAACTCAGGCCGAATGACACATTTCCAGTGCGTATACGGATCATTCCTTTTATGTTCTCTGAATGCGTTTTCATCTCGATATGCTTCATACACGTAAAGGGCGTCGTTGTCACCCGGGTCCGGATAAAACTCAAACCTGAGCGTCCCTGGCTCCTTGTCACCACAGACTTCACCGTCCCACTTCAGAAACCTGACAAGTTCCTGATACTTCCCTGGTTTTGCTTTTGCTCTGAACAGAATTCCATACATAATTGCACCTTTTTATGAAATTGACTCAGATGTAATGATCGCTCCTATGCTTTCATGCCCCCCTCCCTACTGGTATACCAACGATTGAGGTGGAGTGCGTTACTTTTTTTTTACAACCGGTTAGGCACAGTATTGGTATACCATGAAAAGAGACCAACCAACATGCGCAATCAGAAACAATATCGCTAAGAATTTGAGTCGCCTGCAAAACTTAGGAAATGGTGCACAATAATCAGATTTTCGCGCAGCAACAGCGTCACTCTTGTCAATGAACCGGACAAGGGGACCATAATTGGCGGCGATTTGGTTGGAAGATGTCCAGTAGCGACTTATGTGACTGCCAAGCTCCTGTAATAGATATACCAGAAAACCACATAACACGACCCCGACACCCGCAGAAAAAAGCTCAATCAACAAGTACGCCCGTACTGCAGCATGCTCGGCATAGAAGTTCAGCGAAAAGGCGAAGATCCCCGTGTTTAACGTCAGAATCCAGGTTGTCTGCGACCATGCATGTGACTTCGTTTTTTCAGCGGCTTCTTCATAAAACTTGAACAATGTAAGGATCTGATCAGGCCGCAATCCGATGTTTTGTTGCGGTGTATTTTCAGTGCTCTTTTGCCCCATAGCATTTCTCGCCTAAAAAGGCATCACCAGCAAAGCCCTACTCTTTGCTACTCCCCAACATCAGACCTTGTCTGCCAGAACCAGCTCTGGCGCTACAGCTTGAACTTTTGAAATACCAACATGATTACCCCAATCACCAGAGATCTTTCTGATATGGAAGACTTTGTAATTGTTAAAGCTCACATCCCCCCCGGTAGACTTCCTGGCCATCCAGACCTCCAAAGAAAGATTTGAGATACAGCAGAGTCCCTTCGCTCCGGTCAGGTTCTGTTGTCCTTTCCATCCTCACTACTACGGACTCATCCGCCACCCTCTCGCCTGTCAGCCTACTTCGCCTTTCGACTTATAAGGCTTACCTTGCTCCTGATACTTCTATCAGGGACGAGGTGGGCTTCCCCAGTTGATTGCGTCTCTTTCTATCCGTGTTGCCGCTGATACCCCGTCACCGTCCTTATACCTTATTAACCAGTATGGTAAAAGAATTCTGTCTTCGCCTATTTGTGAGAGGCTCGGCCAGTGAATTTACACTTTTACGAGGCTACCTCTACGTTCACGTTCGTTACAACCCGGATAGTTGCTTGCCTGCCTTATTGCAGACTTTGTCGATGGGCTTCAGAAGGCAACGTTTCCATCACCCCCTGCCATCCATGCTACATGGCTCTGACTTTTACCATGACGGGACTTCCACGCGCTAGAAAATAGTAACCTTCTCTGGGCACGCCACGAATCACGGTTTGCCCCCCCACACACCACCACACCCACCCCATTGCTTTTGTATTTTATTGACAAATTTCACACCTTACCATATTATATTATTGTAAGGAATACAGAATGGCACAAACCATTAAATACTCTGTATCATTAATGTGGAGAGAAGTCCTATGAAATCTAAAATTACCTCAAAATTCCAAATCACCATTCCAAGAGAAATACGAGAGAGACTTCATTTAGGTGTTTCAGATTCAATCGAATGGAAGATTGAAGAAAACAGGATATTTGTTGAACCTGCAAACAAACCCTTTCTTAAGTATAAAGGCTCCATTAAAGTCGAAGCCGGCAATATTAAAGAGGACATCCTGAAAGCACGAAGAATGTGGACATTGAAAAACACATGAACTCCTTTCTTATCGATACAAATTGCCTGATTTCGTATACCACAACCAGGAACAAGATTCAATCTGAAAGGATAGCTGGGTACATAGAAGATGCTTCAAACTTAAAGTCGGAGATAATCATTATCTCAAATGTCATTACCGAATTTGTCTACACTTTGCAATCTATTTACAAAGTCGATTCAATATTCATAAACCATATGCTTCGCGATCTGCTGAAAAATCCAGGGATAAGACATCAACACGGGTATTTTATGAACATCATCTTATCCTTGTGGCCTAATAAAATTAAGGATTATGGGGATGCGGTATTAGCCGCCGCTGCTTTCGAACTCAAGATTCCCGCATTAACCTTTGATAAGCCATTTTCTAAACAGCTATCCCTTATAAACATACCGCACAGACTCTTGTGATAATTTTCAGGATTTATGGAAATTTAAAATTACAAACTCCTCACTCCCAGCATTTATTTGGCAAACGGATATTTCTTGACAAAAATTGCTTCACACATTACAAATAAGACCATAGAAAAATTCATATTCACCAATGAGGTTACCTGATAATGTCTAAAGTAATAGATGCTATCTTTGAAAATGGTGTTTTTAAACCCCTGCAGCATGTTGAAGTAAAAGAACATGAAAAGGTTGCCATAAAGATCATTCCCCTCAATGACTGGCAGGATCGTTTTCATCGTATAATTGAGAAGATACTGAAAAAATCCACGCACTATACCCCGGAAGAAATAGAATCCGATATTTCCCGTGGCATAAAAGAAGTTAGAAAAGAAAAACGTGGACGTTAAGGCTGTTATCGATACCAATATTTGAGTATCTTCCTTGCTCAATCCATACGGTTTTCCAGCCAGATTAAGAAAATCCTTTGAAGAAGGCGCTTTCCTCGCTGTCATTTCAGAACCCATACTTGAAGAGCTTGCAGATGTTCTCAGCCGACCAAGGATAAAAGATAAATACGGGATTACTGAAGACGATATCAAAGAACTTTTAGTACTCATAGAAGAACGGGCAGAAATTGTTTCACTTGCGGGTAATGTAGCTATCTGCCGGGATAACGACGATAACCTCTTCGTTGAAACAGCAATCAAGGGGCAAGCATCATTCCTTGTTACAAGAGATGATGATATGAAATTTGACAAAGGGGTTTCCTCTTTCTTATTGAAATATGGTGTAACTGTTGTCTCCGTATCAAAATTCCTGGCCTTCATGAATAGAACCTAAAACTATTCTGAAATTTTCAAAATATTTTGATTCAAGCTGCAAGATTGAATCATCTTCTCTTTGACTTCCCTCACGAAAGATAATTCCACAATTAAGCTAATCGTGTTGCGGCACCAAACAACCCTTCTTACTTTCAACTCTTTACCTTCTATCTCCTATCTTCCGTCTCCCCTCTTCCGTCTTCTCTCTTCTTTCGTCTCTCTTCTTATCCTCCCTCGCACATCTTTCAACTTGCAACTTGTATTTTGTATCTTAAAAAAAACTAGCACCCGCTTCTACAATGAGCCACAGGCCGTAACATATACTTTTTGGCCCAAATATTCATTGCCATCGATTGTCTCCTTTTTAACCTTATTTTTGAGATTGACAATCCTTTAGCCCCTTCTAAGATTTGGGATTCGCTGGGTTCGAGCAGATTCTGACACCGTTCAACTATTCTGGATAAGTCAAGTCGTGAATAACACAAACTCTGATACAATTCCCGTACTGATTTTTTGTTTTGTCATTTTGAAAGATTTGACCCCTTTCCTTCCCTTTCCTTCCACCCCTACGGACTCATCCGCCACCCTCTCACCTGTCAGCCTACTTCGCCTTTCGACTTATAAGGCTTACCTTGCTCCTGATACTTCTATCAGGGACGAGGCGGGCTTCCCCAGTTGATTGCGTCTCTTTCTATCCGTGTTGCCGCTGATACCCCGTCACCGTCCTTATACCTTATTAACCAGTATGGTAAAAGAATTCTGCCTTCGCCTGTTTGTGAGAGGCTCGGCCAGTGAATTTACACTTTTACGAGGCTACCTCTACGTTCACGTTCGTTACAACCCGGATAGTTGCTTGCCTGACTTATTGCAGACTTTGTCGATGGGCTTCAGAAGGCAACGTTTCCATCACCCCCTGCAATCCATGCTACATGGCTCTGGCTTTTACCATGACGGGACTTCCACCCATAAGAAAACGCTACCCTGCGCTGGGCACACCACAAATCAAGGTTTGATAATCATATAGAAGGCTCCTTAACAATCAGAAGCCAAATGGTATCATAAAGGCATCGTGAAATAAACTGTTAAAGCTGATAAACAGGAGGAGCATGTATGAGTTATTATGTAGGGATT
>AYTS01000040.1 GCA_002009475.1 Candidatus Brocadia carolinensis
GACGCCGGGGGTTGCCAGTGATTTGTTTTTTCGTGAGCAGGAAATAGAAGTTTTAAAGCTGATCAAATACCGTGGAGAATATGCGGCAAATAAGGGGAAGAGTTTATCATTGCGTGATGCAATTCTTATTATTGCAACGCTTGGGGGATTTATAAAGGGCAAAGGGAGAGAACCTGGCGTGGAGGTAATGTGGAGGGAATACGAAGGCTTGCTGATATTTTGATAGGTGTTTCCCTCACTATGGGTATACCTCAATCTGATTATGGATAATTTGTCCAGCAAAAAAATTGTCCAACTGTAAGGTTTACGGGGGGATTATGGGGGGTGATTGAAATTCCTGAACATTAAATTCAAAAACCTCCCGCAGGGTTTTAACCTTACAGGAGGTTTTTGAGATGTGCCGGGATACCCTTAATGTTCTAATGGATTATACGGTTTTCCTTCTTTGACGATAGGTTCATCCGGTTTTGCCGCCTTCGCTTTCGCTCTTACGTCGAAGATCGTCAAAGCACCCATCGGATATTTGCCGGTTGAGACCATGCCCCGGAGATTATGATCATGCATGATCGTTACCCCGGCGCCAAGATTGCATGACAAGCACTTCCTTTGGCTGGCAAAACGGGGAATCCTAACCAGAACGTCAATCCTTTCGCCACTGGCAATGCACAGCGTGTCTTTTTCATACGTACTCTTTAATTTCCTTCCATCCAATGCGACTACTTCCATGTGATATCCATGAGGATGGAATGCAAAGACATGATCGGCGCCAATTGCCATAAAACGTATCAAAACCGTTTCATCCTCATATGCCACAATCCTCGAACGTGGGTCATTTACCACAGAACGCGGATGAAAGAGATTGTCGGTATACGTTCTTCCATTAATCAGGAAATAATCTGCCTTCCAGTCTTGAATCCCGTGAACAACCCCCGATTCTTGCAATTGCTCATTTGCTGTGGAGGATAATTCACTAACAAACAAAGTATAGTCCCGGTCATATTTATATCCATAAGCGGTTTTCGTCCTGTCCTGGTGAATAATGATGGGAAAGTACATGCCTGCTAAAATATGATTGAAGCTGTCCACATGGCAATGCCCCATGAACGACCCCTCATGCTGTGGAGTTATTTCATACGTAAAAGATTTATGCTCCAATACAGGGTCTACGGGTAAAGAAGGTACGCCATCAACCGCGGGCGCTAAGTCCAGACCATGGAAATGAATCGTGTGTGCTACGTGATTAATTCCCGAATGTTCAGCGGCATGATGCATCCCTGTATTATGGAGTACGATACGCGCCTTTTCGCCAACAAAGAGGTGAAGCGGGTCTGAAGGCACCTTTACGGGCTCAAGCAATCGTTCTGCTTCTTCCTTTGTTTTTACTTCCCCCACATTTTCAAAGCTGTCCTTGGCATGGGTATAACCAAAGACCCAGACCAATTCGCCGTTGGTCATCTCTATATATCCATCGGTCGTGTAAAGATGAAACTCCCATGCGCCGTCTTTCGCGCGTACACCCAGAACGTCACCATTGGTGACGTCAATTAACGCCTGCTCTTCCAGATCCTCGTGAGAGAGATTCCAGTCTTCTGCTTTTTTTGCCTCTTCTGCAAAAACAGCCGGGACGCAAAAAGCGGTAGTAAGCCCCATAAATGCTGCTACAGCAGTACATCCCAGTAAATTTCTTAACCTTTTCATCGTCCTTCCCTTTCTGAAAAAATTGAAATACTTTATAACATTGTCCTCTTTAAGAATCCATCAATCCATGAATTATCTGAATTTGTTCATGCCTTGCCCCTCCTCTTTATCAGATTGCCTGATTACCTTGCTGCTATTTAACGCGGATACCTTTCGCCTTTCATTCAATGGTTCTTTTACCACAGAATTCTGTATAATCAACTGTTGTTTTTCCCATAGCTTTCCGATGACGAATTCCATCTCTTCAATATTTACCGGTTTTTTCAGATAATAATCTGCCCCACATTTTGCTGCCTCTGCGGCAGTTTTTTCAGAACTATATGCGGTAATTACCACAATTGCTACCGGCAGTTCCCTTTTTCTGACTTCATGGATCAACGACAATCCGCCCATTCCCGGCATTTTCATATCCGTTAAGACGATGTCAAAATTTTCTCTGGAGATGAGATCCAAGGCATCATAAGCAGAAAGGACGCCAGAAACAGGAAAACCGTCACGACTCAATATCTTTATTAATCCATCAAGAGTATTCTTGTCGTCATCTACCAGCAGCAACCTGGGCTTAGTCATAAGATGAATAAATAATAAGGAATTTTTTATAAATATTTCGTAACAATTTAGTTTTTTGAAAAAGTAGGGGCGAAGCATTTGCTATAATTGCCATGGACACATTTATGTCAAAACGGGCAAATGCTTCGCCCCTACCCTGTACGGCAAATATTGCAATTATTGAAAATTTTCAAAAAACTAAATTGTTACAATATTTCTTTTATTACAAGTGATGTTTTATGCTGTCTTTCGGACAAAACTGAGCAGCCCGCTTTATCTTTTCACTATGAGGGGTAATATCAACACCCTCCTTTAGCTGTGGCCCGGCCGTTGCTTCAAAAACGATAACTTCAGGGACCTCCTCCGCACACATAGCGCACTTAATACAGCTCTCTTCAAACCAAACAACGGATTTCTTCATTTTTTGCCTCCCCTCCCCAGGATGCCTCCCCCTGCGAAAACAAAGTAAACACAGAGGGAAAACATCCGCAAATCAAACACTTCTTTCCAAAACAATGTTAAGATATTACATCCAGATACCAAAATAGTCGATGTGATAAATGTCGATAATTATCCAGAAAAGCTTTGTCCATGCGGTCGTTATCCTGCGAAGTTTTTCCGGATCATTTTTTAGTTCCTGTGCGAAAAGATTAAACAAATATTGATGTATATAGCCCCACAGTCCGAGGTTCAGCCTTATCGGTATATACAAGTCTTCAAAACCAAAGATAGGCACATGTACTGCTCCTACCCAACGTACGAAATTCCAAAATTCTTCATCCCATTTACACTCCAGGATCTTGAGCAGAAACCTTTGCTGCCTTGCTCTTCTAATGTCAACATATTCCTTGGCTATTTTACCGCTGTCGTCCCTGAACCACCTTGAAAGCCATGGATCGTTTATGAGCTTATCATAATAGATGTGATCAAGAATTGCTTTCAGGTTTGCAGCTATAATATCCTTTGACTCCTTAATAGCTGCCGTGTCCTTATCAGTAAAGCCAACGCACTGGGCCATGTATTCGTAACGTTTCACGATATCTAAACTCGTATCCCGGTATAGATTCCACGCCTTACTAAATTCAGGGACCTCTAAAACGGGATTGCGCTTACCAGCCGAGACCTTCTTCTCCGCTTCCATCGGAAACATTTTCATATAAGCATTTGACATAATTGACATTTTATTTTGACCTCCTCGAAAATCTAAAAAACACGAAAGTAAGATTATTACGTTCACCTCTCCTCACAATTTGGCAACAATGTGCTGCCGTAATACAAAAAGAACACCGATCTCCCGATACACCCCCCTCCAATAAAAACAGTGGTTTCTATTTTTCAAAAACACCAAAAAAAAAACTGCAATACACAACACCTGCAGCTACGATATTCATGTCGCTTAGCATCAGAACAAAAGAGATGCCACCCAAAACATTTAGTTATACAAAAGTTGCAAGTATTATCAAGCACGAATGTTGCAATTAATAGATTTTTGGCTTGAGTGGTGAATTGAAAGAAATTATTTAATAAAAATTTGCGATGAGTGAAATTTTTGCGGAAATCCTGGTGTGCAGGAAGAAGATGCATGAAAAAATTTCGCTTCTAACCCCATTCCTTTACTTTATATTCAATTTTTCTGCTTGAGATGCCCAGTATTTTTGCGGCTTCTTTTTTGCTCCCCTGTGCCATTTGCAGTGTCTTCTGGATAATTTCCTTTTCGGCCTCTTTTAACGAAGTGCCCAGGGGAATTTTAATCGTAGAGATATCTTCCTTGTTGGGAACCATGTTTTTGGGCAGGTGGTCAATCGTGATCATGTTCTTTTTACAAAGAACGACAGACCTCTCAATGACGTTTTCCAGTTCCCTTACATTCCCCGGCCAGTGATATGAGCAAAGCGCTTCCATTGACTCCGGGGCAAACCCCTCAATCTCCTTCTTATACTTTTTTGCATATTTAATGATAAAAAAATTGGAAAGCAGGGGAACATCCTCTCTCCTTTCCCGCAACGGAGGCAAAGGGACGGTTATGACGTTTAAGCGATAAAACAAATCTTCCCGGAACCTCCCCTCGGCAACTTCCTTTTCCAGATCCCGGTTGGTTGCAGCGATCAGTCGCACATCCACCTTTATCGTTTTTTCTCCGCCGACACGCTCAAACTCGCCTTTTTCCAAAACCCGGAGCAACTTCACCTGCACCTTTAAACTCATCTCGCCCACTTCGTCCAGAAAAAGCGTTCCCCCGTCGGCCAATTCAAACCGACCCTTTCTCGATTGAACGGCTCCGGTAAACGCCCCTTTTTCGTGACCAAAGAGTTCGCTTTCCAGCACACCTTCCGACAATGCGGCGCAATGCAGGGCTACAAAGGGCATACATGTCCTATCGCTTTGGTAGTGAATGGCATTGGCTACGAGTTCTTTTCCCGTCCCCGTTTCCCCTAAGATCAGAATGGATGCCGTGCTGGGGGCAACGTCTTCTATCATCTTAAATATCTGATGCATCTGGGGGGTACTTCCTACCAGTTCTGAAGATTTATACTTGTCCTTTAATTTCTCCTTTAACAGACGGTTCTGGACAATCAGCTGCTGCCTTTCCCACAGCTTTTCCAATACCAATTCCAATTCCTCAACGTTTACGGGTTTCGTCAGATAATCGTCCGCCCCGCATTTTATCGCCTCCACAGCCGTTTTGACCGAGCTATAGGCAGTGATAACCACAATTGCCACCGGCTCTTCCTTTTTCCGTAATTCGTGAATCAGCGATAATCCTCCCATACCAGGCAATTTCATATCCGTCACGATGATATCAAAGGTTTTCCTGGAGAGGAAATTTAATGCCTCATAGCCGGACAATGCCCCGGCGACTGGATATCCGTCACGCGACAAAATCCTCACTAATCCGTCAAGCGCCGTTTTATCGTCATCAATCAATAAGATTCTTGGTTTTGACATAAAATTTGTTTCATTAGTCCTTCGACTACTTATGCATACAAATTTTCCCGTAACTATTCAGTATATTTTTGCCTACGCCACTATAGTATTACCGTGTAAAAACTTCTTCTTTATGTAAGTTTTTTCACAACCCTTTTTATCCCTTATCAGGAGGTACAGATTGTTTATAAGAGAAAGATTGCTTCGCGGAGTTTACCCAGAGCAACGCGAATGTGCTCGCAATGACAATGCACCATATGTCATCAAAGCATAGCCTGTGTCATTGCGAGGGTCTTGTCCGAGGCAATCTCCCGCTTTCACAATGGAGAATTGGGTGCGGCTTTGCTGCGCTATGAATGAACTTATGGAATCCCGAAGGGTTGTCCTTATTATAGCATGTCGTTATGCAATTATGGTTAACCCCGTAGGTGGCATGATACCAGTATTTTCGCACTATTTCACCCCTTATATGTTAAGGTGTCTATAATTCATTGAAATATTATAAGAGTCAACTAAAATAGTTAACAGAATTGCGGGAAGGAGCGGTTAACGGAAGGAGTCCGTAGGACGACTGGAGTTAACCGC
>AYTS01000041.1 GCA_002009475.1 Candidatus Brocadia carolinensis
AAAAAGCATCTCAATTTAGACATGAGTCTCTACACAATTTTACAAATTTTGAGTATTACCCTATTTGAGAAAGTCCCTATTTTACAAGTACTTACAAATTCTGATTACAAAAGCGAACCATACTTTCCTTATAAGCAATTGTCCTTGTTCAACTTATAACCGGACACTAGTGATGGCTTTTATCAATTCATCCTTGGTGTATAATTTTGTCATAATTGAGGTTTCCAGAAATCAAGTAAGTATTCAAATGTAACTCCCATCGTAATATAATTACTCGGCCAACCAAAAATTCCTATGGAATTAACAATATTTGTTCTATCCCAAATAATTATATTCCTCAATTCGTACCCTCTTTTTCTTAATTCCTCAATCAAGCTGACATGTATTGTAATTCTTCTGTTTTCCCACCACATATCGGGAATATTAATAACGCAATGGGCTTTTGGTTTTAAAAATGGAAAAAGTTGTTCGTAAATATCACCCATTGCTTTCGTATAAGATTCAATTTCCATAATTCCTAAATCACGGGGGTCTTGAGAGTATTGTTCTACCTTTCCTAATTGCCCATTGTCTCTGTCTCGCCTTGACTTATTTTTTCTTTTCCTGTTGAGCAAATTAGCGTAAGGAGGGGATGTCCATATTAGAGAAAGAGAATCCTTTTCAAGATAATCAGGGATATTTCTTGCATCCTCCAGAATAGTAAGCTGTTTAGTATTTGAAAATAAAGAAGCCTGTTGTAGCCTTTTTTGACAAAGATCAACATATTGGGCTTGAAGATCAAATCCAACTGCATTTCTGTTTAAGTCCCTTGCAGCAACAAGAGTTGTGCCGCTTCCTACAAATGGATCCAAAACGAGCTCTCCTTCATGTGTAAATAACTCAATTATTTTCCTCGAAAGAGAAATTGGGAATGTCGCAGGATGAAGATTTTTATCTCTTACATCCCTGCCTTCATAATAAAACTGCCATACCCCAATTTGGCTTTTTAACCACTCTTTTGCGGTCATGCAATTTATATGACTATTTTGGCAATTACATATTTTCTTGTACCCAATATCTAGCTTTTTTGTGGGAGATGTGGTTACCGTGGAATAAGCAGATGTTTCTTCTTTTACGCAATCTGGTTTTTTGACAGCAGTTTTTTTTAATTTTCTTCTCTTTAATCATTTCAATGACTCCGCCGGCATGGCCGACATCATTTGTTGATAATTGAACACTTATTTTCTCACTACATCGTCATATTGAAAAATGGCAGGCTTTTTTACGGCTAACAATGTTATTAACAAGTTTTCTTTAATTTGACAAAGAAGACAGTGTAAATCAAGGAAAAATTAACATAACTATTGACGTATAAAATTCTCAGTTCTGCAATTCTAACATGTTAACATTACAAATTGAGTGATATCAAGAAAACAGGATAAGTATTCATGCTCAATATACCTGCCGCTTTATTTACTAAATACAGCATACTGCTGAATAAATATCTTCTTCCGGGGCATTTAAAAAATCGAAACTACCGCCCGTTTAGGCGATTTTGTATATTTCCTGATATAATGGTTTGTCTTTGCTTGTGCCCAAAAAAGTGATTATGACTTCCTGTTTTTCTCTGTAACCTCCGTGTTCTCTGTGGTTGTCCCTTTGTATTCTACCTATCACTTCGGCTGGTATTTTGAAATCATCCTGAGCTTTTCGAGAAATGCCTCTGCCACGCTGCGTGATTTTATTAAGACTGATGCCTCATGGTTTTTCCTCAGTGCGCTGTGTGTCCAGTTTGTACTGCCTAAAATGGTGATATAATCATCTATAACCAATACCTTACTGTGGGTAACACGGTCGACGCTGTCGTAATAGACAGGGACGCCATTTTTTTTGAGCAGTTCATATGCATCATCACTTTTCCTTTCCGTTTTCTTACTCTTTTTACCCGTTTCCCAAAACATAATGTTCTGGTCAAAGATTACCGTCACTGCCACTTCACGGCGATGGGCGTTGATAAGATCATTGACCAGGTTGTATTCCCACCCCTGTTTATATTTTGGATTAATATCAGATATGTACATGACGCACAGGATAGATTCCTTGGCGGCAATCAATGCCTGATGTACCTGGGGATAATAGTCACTATCCACCAGTGGTATGACATCATCGGCCGGCAAACCGAAAGAAGAAGCGTTGTAAAGGATAAAGAGTGCAAAAATAGCCGTAATGGAGAATTTATTTGTTTTGTATTTCAGATATTTCATGTGCTTGATTGCCAGAAAAAATGTTTTAACTTTTGGAATTATTGCAAAGTTCCCATAGTAAAGGAAGGGGTAATTTCATCTATCCGGACCGAAACAACCGACTTTTTAGCCATATCCGGACCTTCAAATAAGACCTTGATATACCGCTCTGAGTAACCACATAATTTATTTGTTTTCGGGTCTCGCTCCATCTCTGCAAGCACTTTAACACACGTGTTTAAAAATCGTTTCTTATAGGAATAGGCCAAAGTTTTTGACACGGCATCCAGCCGGGACCTTCTTGTTTTAATAATTTGAGGTTGACAATGGTCAGTCATCTTTGCCGCCGGGGTACCTTCTCGTGCACTAAAAGGAAATATATGCATTCTGCTAAAGCCAGCATTTTTACAGAGATTGATGGTGTTTTCAAAGTGCTCATCATTTTCTCCCGGAAAGCCTACGATGACGTCCGTGGTAAATGATGGCGAATCAATTTTTGACCGGATGCTATCCAGCGTCTCTAGATATTGCGATGAGGTATACTTTCTGTTCATCCTCTTCAGGATAAAATCATCTCCACTTTGTAACGGAATATGAAAATGGGGGCATATCTGTTTTGTGTGCGCAACAAGGTCGATCAAATCGTGTGTTATTTCATTAGCTTCAATAGAGCTTAGCCGGAGTCTTTCCAGGCCTGATAGATTACTGAGCATCTGAATAATATCCAACAACCGATTGTTCCCCTGGGTATCTTTGCCATACGCCCCTATATGAATCCCTGTCAATATGATTTCCTTGTAACCATTATGAATGAGCCGTTTGGCTTCTTCCAGAATATCCTGTGGTCTTCGGCTCTTGATACCTCCCCGAACATAAGGGATAATGCAATAGGAACAATACATATCGCATCCGTCTTCAATTTTCAAGAATGCCCTGGTGTGTCCGGCAAAGTGGCTTATCTTAAGATCGTAAATGGATTCTTCCGTTATTTCATGGTCATTTGAGTTCTGTAAAGAGATGATTTTTTCCTGCGCAGAAACACGGCTTGAGGTATCTCTGCTGATAATCTCCGCCAGGTGAGCCTCCTCATTTTTGGTAATCACATAATCCACCCCGTCTATGTTTTTAATTGTCCCGGCATCGGCCTCTGCATAACAACCGGTTACAACAACAATTGCACGAGGGTTCTTTCGTTTAACCCTTTTGATGTGTTGACGTGATTTTTCATCGCTGGCCGAGGTAACAGTACAAGTGTTGATTACATATAAATCGGCTGTCTGTTCAGGGATGGTTTCTACGAATCCTTTCGCGGCAAGGGCTTCCCGGATGGCCTGCGTCTCATATTGATTAACCTTGCAGCCAAGCGTGATAAAGGCACACGTCTTCATGTTTTTAACCGGATAGCATCAAAGATAAAAAACTTGACAAGTATTGCCGTCGATGTAAACTACTGGTGACAGATAAGTCACAAAGATCTAAGTTTATGCATAGGAATTTCAATCACCCCCCATAATCCCCCCGTGAATGGGGAGAAACAGGTGGGAAAGTCACCGAATGCCTAATTAAAACGATTTTATCAGACGATACAATCTTTTTGAAGAGAAAATACAGATGATTGTTGGTGTACCCAAAGAAATTAAGCCGGATGAATACCGGGTAGCTCTTGTTCCTGCCGGCGTAGAAGAGATGCTGAAACACGGGCATACCGTGTTAGTGGAAAAGGGCGCTGGTTTAGGGAGTGCCATCCCGGACGAGGAATATAAACGGGCAGGAGCGAAACTTGTTGACAATTTTAAAGAGATTTATAACCAGTCACAACTCGTAATGAAGGTCAAAGAACCTTTGTCTGATGAATATCCTTTCCTTAAAGAAGGGCAAATTGTCTTTACGTTTTTCCACTTTGCCGCCTCAAAAAAACTAACAGATACGGTAGTAAAATCCAAAATAGTAGCCATTGCTTACGAAACGATTCGTGATGAACACGGGCAACACCCGATCCTGACACCCATGAGTGAGATTGCAGGGCGCATGTCCATCCAGGAAGGGGCAAAATATTTAGAGAATCCCACGCAGGGGCGCGGGATACTTTTAGGGGGAGTACCCGGGGTAGCCCCTGCCGAGGTGGTCATTATTGGTGGTGGTGTTGTAGGCACCAATGCCGCCAAAGTAGCCGCCGGGTTTGGGGCGCGAGTCTCTCTTCTTGATATTAACGTAAATCGGCTACGACATCTGGATGATATCATGCCAAAAAATGTAGTTACCCTGATGTCAAATGCCCGGAATATCCGGGAAAGGGTCGCAGCAGCCGACGTACTTATTGGCGCCGTGCTCATTGAAGGGGCGCGGGCGCCGCGTGTTGTGACAAAGGAAATGGTTCAAACGATGAAAGCCGGTGCAGTGATTATTGATGTGGCCATTGATCAGGGGGGATGCGTGGAAACGAGTAAACCCACGACTCATAGCAATCCTGTTTACCGGGAATACGATGTTATTCATTACTGTGTAACCAATATTCCCGGTGCTGTGGCATGCACATCAACCCATGCGTTGACCAACGTAACGTTACCGTACGCCATCGCAATCGCCGACAAGGGCTATGAACGTGCAGCCAGGGAAAACCCTGCTATATTAAGAGGTATGAATATCGTAAACGGTATGCTTGCCAATAAGGCCGTTGCGGATGTCTTTGGATTATCTTACCATGCGTTTGAGTAATTGAAAGCGTGAATTTGTCAATGCTCAAAGGTGATGTACACGAAGATCATCCAGCAAAATTATTGGGCTGCCGGCATTTTTCACCTTCAGAAAATACGCTTATTTAACCGTACGTTACAGCATTGTACCAAGATACTCTTCCAATGCCTCTTGCCAGGGTCTCATGGTATGTCCGCTAGCCGTGGTATATTTTACGCAATTTAAAGAAGAGTTCTGAGGTACGGTAGCCGCACGTTTGTAATCACTGGTTTTCACAGGATGTACGGACACCTTGTTGCCGGTTAGTTCAAAAATCTTCCTTGCCCATTCATAGCGTGAACATGTTCCGGTGTTCGCCACATGATATATGCCTTGAAGGTCTTTTGAGATGACGTTCCAAATAGCATAAGACAAATCGGCCGTATACGTTGGAGAGCCGAATTGATCGGTCACAACAGACACGGCGCCGCTCTTCTTTCCCATGTCCAGCATGGTGGTCACAAAATTTTTTTTATATTGACCATAAAGCCATGCAGTCCTGATAATCGCATACTCCGCCTGTGTTTCTTGTATGGCAAGTTCTCCGTTATATTTTGACTTGCCATAAATTGAAATAGGGTTTGGTGAGTCAGTTTCAACGTAGGAATGGTTCTTTGTGCCGTCGAAAACATAGTCGGTACTGATGTGGATGACCTTTGCTCCTGCTTCCTTTCCTGCGAGTGCAATATGTTTCGCCCCGGTTGCATTGACAGCAAAGGCTTCTGATATGTGAGTTTCGCACGCGTCCACATTCGTGAATGCGGTGCAGTTGACGATGATGTCAGGCTTCGTCTGATCTATAAATCTTGATGTATCTGAGCCTTGTGTAATATCCACCTGTGCATGATTAGCAGCAATCACTTCGATAGCGGGAAACGAAGCATTAACGAAGCCGGGCAATTTGCTAACCAGGCTCCTGCCGAGCATGCCTTGTGAACCAAGAACAAGTATTTTCATGTCTGAAGCGTATCGAAGTGCAATTGGTAAACACGTTTGTATTCTCCCTCTTCTGACATCAATGATTCATGGCTTCCCGTTTCGACGATGTACCCGTTTTTCATGACAATAATCCGGTCGCAATGGAGTATGGTGGAAAGACGATGGGCAACGATGATAGTTGTTTTCCCGGCAATCAGGTTATTGAGTGCATCCTGCACCAGTTTTTCAGATTCATAATCCAGAGATGAAGTCGCTTCGTCCAGGAGTAAAATTGAGGCATTTTTCAGGATGGCACGTGCAATGGCAATTCGTTGCCGTTGACCGCCTGATAATTTGACCCCCATTTCACCCACAACGGTATCGTACCCTTTGGGGAGATTGATTATAAAATCATGGATATTAGCGGACTTTGCTGCAGCATAAATTTCCTCAGGAGAAGCATCTTTCCTTCCGTAGAGGATATTTTCACGAAAACTACGGTTAAACAGGAATGTTTGCTGAGAAACGATGGCAATGTGCGCGAGAAGAGATTCGTGTTTAATTTTTCGTATATCGATCCCATCAATTTCCACACCGCCCTTGACAGGGTCGTAGAAACGCGGTATCAGATTTATAAGTGTCGATTTTCCGGCCCCGCTCTTGCCTACAATAGCAATAACCTCTCCCTTGTTGATCGTAAGATTAATATCCTTCAGGATAAATTCTTTGCTATTATCATAGGAAAAACTGACGTCATTAAAGGTGATGCCCTCGTGAATGTTTTTTAGGGTAACGGCTTCGGGATGGTCTTTTATGGAGGGTTCAATCGTAAATAATTCATATAACCTATTGACACCAGCCAGAGACTCCTGCAAGCTTGCAAACCCTTTGGCCATTTTCTTGAGGGTTGT
Source organism: Candidatus Brocadia carolinensis (assembly GCA_002009475.1). Lineage (GTDB taxonomy): Bacteria > Planctomycetota > Brocadiia > Brocadiales > Brocadiaceae > Brocadia > Brocadia carolinensis. The sequence goes on from AYTS01000041.1 coordinate 6,785, forward strand.
GATTACCATAAAACCCATGGCAGTAATAAACCCACCAAGCTCTCCAGGGGTGATTTTCTTTGACATGATTACATATCCGCCCAGGATAATCATGAGAGCAAAACCCAGGGTATAAACAAATTCACTAATGCTGGTGTTGGCTGCCTTAGTCTTGACCATTTTCATCCTTTTCACGAAGAAGCGGTCACTGATTTCGTGGATTTCACGACTCTCTTCGGCCTCCATCTTGAATGCCTTTACAATTCGAATCCCCACGAACATTTCCCGCAGTGCATCGGTGAGGTCGGAAAGATGCCGTAAACTACCCTTTCCATGTTTCTTGATCTTCTTTCCCATAATAAGCACAGGGATAAATATTACTGGAAAGGCAAATACGGTCAGGAAAGACAGTTTCCAGCTAAAATAAAATGCCAGCGCCAATCCGCAAATCAATTTCAGCGGCTGCAGCAAGACATCATCAAAAAATACCGTGAGCCCTGCCTGTGTTACCGCAATGTCGTTTGTTAATCTGGAGAGAAGATCGCCACTCTTCCGGTTCTCGAAAAAACTCAGTGATTGAGGAAGAATATGGTCACATACCTTGTTGCGGATATCCACAACAACAGACCACATGACATAATTTCTGTAGTATTGCTGTAAATAGAAAGAAAGGAAAATAAACGGGGCAAAGATTGCCATGGTCACGCCGATGCTCGTAAATGAACTCGTGGCGCGTCTTTGTATTTTTCCTATAAACGCAAATTTGTGGAATGCCTGGTTTTTAAACTGTTTCACGGGAGAGGGGCTTTTGTGTGATTGCATCTCAGGATCGATATCGAACTTCGGCAAAGAATCAATTTTGTTGATATTTCCCAGCAACAGTTTGTCTACCAGAGGTTTGATTAATGAGATCTGCACGCCACTTGCTGAGGTATAAATGATCATGCTGATGATGGTCAGTGTCAAATGTTTCCGGTAGGGTTTTGCAAAAGACAACAGCCAGGCACATTCACTAAAAATACTATTCTTTTTCATGGTTTACTTCGCAGTTCCTACAAGCAGAGATCTCGGGAAATTATTTATTTTCAAAATGAAGGAATAAGCAAGGGGCATTCGATTAGCATGATGTCTGACACCAGGCACGGCACTTCTCAAATTAGTGTACCAATACTATCACATTGCCGTGCGTTTTTCAATAAAAGTTTTTATAGTAACTCTTATTGGGGAAAGGGTTACAGGACTGAACAGGAAAACATAAAATGACCGATAAAAAAACAATTAAATTTATTTTTCTTGCAAGACGTATAAATCAAAGTAAAATGAAGTATTTGAAGATGAGACTAGGTATATCTGCGTCTGAAATTTTTTCATTGTTCCCGCTTTCAGATTTTGTAGCTAAGTTTTTGACAGACGTTTGACGCAAGCACAGCAAAATACTTGTGTTGCATTGGTGCCCCGTGTCTGCAGAATGATTTTGCGCTTCGGATTTGCGGCTTTCTATAAACAGACGTTTTTGAATCTTAATATTAATACCCCGGTATTTTTCTTACAACAAAATACACCATGATAAAGAGGTGGGTATTTTCCCCTCCGAATAGGCCGCTTCAGACAGAGATTGCCAGCAAACTCAAGATATCACCCTTGCTGGCCCAGGTGCTTGTCAACCGTGGGATTGTCGACGTTGCATCCGCCAGAAGTTTCCTCCAGCCACAAATTGCTGCACTCGGAGACCCTTCGCTTCTTCCTGACATCGAAAAGGCATCCATTCGTATTAACGAGGCAGTACGCGCGGGAGAAAATATTGTTATTTACGGCGATTATGATGTTGACGGCCTGTCGGCTACCGCGCTCATGTACCGATGTTTGAAATTACTGGGGGCACAGGTAAGTTACTATATTCCGGAACGGCTGGAAGAGGGATACGGTTTAAATGCCGATGCAATTCAAAAACTGAGTGAGGGTGGAGCTGACGTCATCCTGACCGTGGATTGTGGTATCAACGCCTGCAAGGAAGCGGATATTGCACGCGCCTGTGGCATTGACCTGATCATCACTGATCACCATCGCCCTGGACAGGAAATACCCGATGCCTTTGCGGTAGTCAATCCGAAATTACATGCACCACACCATATTTTCCGCGATCTCTCCGGTGTTGGTATCGCTTTTAAACTGGCATGGGCCATTGGGCAGTTTTTTTCACCGCAAAAGAAGGTGTCTCCTGAATTCAAGGATTTTCTGTTAAGTGCGGTAGGTCTGGTGGCACTGGGGACAATTGCTGACGTGGTGCCACTCGTGGGCGAAAACCGTATTGTCACGAAGTATGGACTGAGTGCATTACAACACACAGAAATTCCGGGATTGCGTGCGCTTCTCGATATAGCGGATATTTCCGGAATAAAGCTGGATGCCTTTCACGTGGGATATCGTTTGGGGCCCCGGTTAAATGCCCCGGGACGCATTGGAAATGCAGGAATTGTTGTTGAACTGCTAACGACAACCTGCAAAGAGCGGGCGGCAGAAATTGCCAGTTTTCTGGAACGAGAAAATAAGAGAAGACAAGAAATACAGGTCGATATTATGGCGTCAGCCAGAAAAAAGGTAATGCACGAATTAAACCTGGATGAAACTACCGCTATTGTTCTGGCAGACCCGGCCTGGCACCCGGGGATTGTAGGAATTATTGCCTCGAAAATAGTAGAAGAATTTCATCGTCCCACCGTGATGATTGCCGTTGCGGACGAGATCGGTCACGGTTCCGCACGTTCCATCCCGTCATTCCATATCCTGGAGGCATTAGAAAGCTGCAGAAACAAGTTGCTTTCTGTGGGCGGTCATGCCCAGGCGGCAGGGCTAAAGATACACCCGGATAATATCAACGAGTTTCGCGATATGCTCAACAGGGCTACCTCTCAAAAACTGTGCAAAACGGACCTGGTGCGTGTCCTGAACCTTGATGCAGAAATTACGCTCTCCATGTTGTCAAAGGCAGTCGTGGCAGAACTGGCACGACTCTCCCCTCATGGTGAGGGAAATCCCATCCCCCTGTTTGCTGCAACGAACGTAAAGGTCGTTGGACAGCCACGACGCATTGGTACAAAGGGACAGCACCTGAGTTTCTATGTCAAACAGGGCGATGTTGCTATCAGAGCTGTTGCCTTTGGAATGGGAGAACAGATAGACAGGCTTAGACAAAATGGAAGAACGTGCTCCCTTGCCTTCACGGTAAAAATAAATACCTGGATGGACAGTGAGCAGCTTGAGCTGGAGGTGAAAGACCTCAAATTTGAAAATGAATAATGAACACGATCGATGTTCCAAAAGAATGGCATCAGGCTGCAGAGAGAATAAAGCACGACACAAAGGTATGTATTATTCTTGGAAAGATCGATAGTGGCAAGAGCACTCTGTGCAGGTATCTGACCCAGGCATGGACGGCTTCCATGATACGGGTTGGATATGTCGACAGTGACCTGGGACAGCCTACCATAGGCTTTCCAACTACCGTTAGTTTAAAAATTTTCGATATCCCTCCCCAGGACCATGATTATTCAAATCCCTCACATTTCCAGTTTGTAGGCAATACAGCGCCTGATGGATTTCTCTTGCAGGCACTTCATGCAGTAAAAATAATGGCCGACAAATCCCGTCAACAAGGTGCGGGAATCACTCTCGTTGACACATCGGGTTTTATTGACGGACCTGTTGCCCGTATCCTTAAGCTGCACAAGATAGAAATGCTCCGTCCACAATGGATTGTTGCTTTGCAGGCAAAGGACGAAATGGAGCATCTGTTGAAAGGGTATGAGAAAATGGGCTGGCAGGTAATACGATTGGCATGCTCGAAACACGTGGTTACCCGTTCACAGGCCGAACGACAGAGATACCGGAGTGAAAAATACAAGTCCTATTTTAGACACGCGCGGATTACCAATTGTTCCATCCACAAGGTGGTATTTCCCTCATGTATTCTTGGTACCGGACAAAGGATGGCGCCGCCAGAACTGCCAAAAGAAACCGGCATGCATGCCATGAACCCTCCGTACATGGAAAAATGTGGCAACGAACTCTTAATTATTGCAGACATTGCGGGTTCATCAATACCGGTTTATGAGCTAAAAAACTCCTTTGATGTCACAACGATTGTACTCATTGAAAGACCCACATTGAAAGACCTTCTGGTGGGTCTCAACGATGAAAACAATTTCACCATCGGCCTTGGCATTATTGCTGACATGAACCCTTTTACTGATAAACTAACCCTCTTTACCCCGGTGCAGGATACTCATAAGGTTACAACAATACGGTTAGGGACGATGAAGGTTGGACTGGATGGAAAAGAATACGGAAAGACACGTGTTATTCAACATTGGTAATCCGTGCCACCAGTCAGAAATTATAGTACTGATCAAAAAGAAAGAGGGAAAACTTCCCCTTGCATACGTAACGGCTAAAAGGTATCTTTACTATGATGAAGACTAAAGTTGTGATTGCTATGAGCGGTGGTGTTGATAGTAGTGTTGCCGCCCATTTATTAGCCGAGCAGGGTTATGAGGTCATCGGCCTGTTCATGCGTCTGGGCATTGAAAAAACGGATACCATAACCAGGGCGAAGATTTGCTGCAGCCTTGAAGACGCACATGATGCCCGCAACGTTGCAGATCAGTTGGGCATTCAGTTCCATGTCTTAAACTTTAAGGATGCCTTTGACCGAATCATCGATACCTTTTGCACTGAATATCTCCGTGGCAGGACACCGAATCCGTGCATTCTCTGCAACCAGGAACTAAAATTCGGAAGGCTCCTGGATTTTGCCAGGATGCTCAATGCCGATTTTATTGCCACCGGTCACTACGCAAACGTGGAAAGGTCAAGAGACCGGTATCTCCTGAAAAAAGGGATTGATGCCCGTAAGGATCAATCCTACGTATTGTTCTCGCTAACTCAGGACCAACTCTCTAAAACCCTTTTCCCGTTGGGCATGTTAACCAAGGAGTCAGTCCGTCAAGTGGCCAGGGATTTGAATTTAAAAACCAAGGATAAGCCTGAAAGCCAGGATATCTGTTTTGTGCTGGACAATAATTACCATACCTGTTATACGAAAGATTTGGAGACCGTATAACCACGGGACTTCTCAAGGATACACGCGGAAATATCCTGGGAAGACATCCGGGTGCACCCTTCTTTACCATCGGACAGCGTAAAGGGCTTGGCGTTGCCTTAGGCACACCCAGATACGTGGTCGATATAAATCCACAGGAAAATACCGTAATAATTGGCACCGGCGACGAGCTTCTGGAAGATGAACTGGTGGCATCAACCGTAAACTGGATATCCATTGATAAACTTGAAGCGCCAGGAAAAATACAGGCAAAGATCCGGTACAATCACGCTCCGGCAGACGCTACCGTATATCCTGACAAACCAGACACGGTGCGTGTCGTCTTCAATGAACCACAAAGGGCCATTACCCCGGGGCAGGCAGTCGTTTTTTATGATAACGATACGGTTGTAGGCGGAGGGTGGATTGAAAGGAAAAGCGGAAAGATTTTCTAACCTCGCCCGAAACTTCCGTATCTTCCCCCCTAATTGATTTTTGAGGCTTTTGGACAAGCCGAAGGCCGACAAATGCTCCTGCAGAAAAACATCGCTATGACATTTCTGAATAAGTGGAAAAGGATTTGACTTATCTGTTGCAATTTACTAAAGTAAACGTCCTTAAGCCCTGTGTTTTCACAGGGAAATGGTAATACCTGACGCAGCAGATCTGCAACCAAATCCCCCCTTAACAATGGGAGATTCTAAGGGTTGTGAAAAAACTTGTCAAAAAGAGAGGATTCTTTTATCTGTGGTTGATTTGTACTATGAATACTACCGTTAGTAAAAAGATGCAAACGGATGGATTAGACTCCGAATTAAGCCGGCTCATCGGGAAGAAAAACGTGCTTCACACGCTCGAGGACCGTATCTGTTATTCATACGATGGCTCAAAACAAAAGTACATACCGGATATTGTTGTGCGACCTCAGTCGGCGCAACACGTTTCCGATATCCTGCGGTTTGCATATGAGCAGGAAATACCCGTCTATCCCCGCGGGGCGGGCTCAGGGCTTACCGGCGGTGCCGTGCCGGTAAAGGGTGGCATCGTATTGGATTTCACCCAAATGAATCGCATTGCAGAGATCAGCCCTGAAGACCTGACGGCCACGGTAGAACCAGGGGTTGTCACCCATACACTGCAAAGTGAGGTTGCAAAACACAAACTGTTTTATCCGCCAGACCCAGCCAGCGCCCCCTTCTCCACCATAGGTGGTAATGTGGCCGAATGTTCCGGGGGGATTACTGGTTTAAAATATGGCGTTACGCGGGATTATATCCTGGCTTTGGAGATTGTCCTTGCCGACGGAAGTATCATCCACACGGGTCGCAAGACGTTGAAGAGTGTCACGGGTTATGACCTCACCCGTCTCTTTGTTGGTTCAGAGGGCACGCTGGGTGTCTTTACCCAGATCACGGTAAAACTGCTTCCCCTGCCGGAAAAGATCGAAACCATCCTGGTCTTTTTTGCAAGGACACAGGATGCCGTACAATCGGCAAGTCAGATTATTTTCAATAACCTCTTGCCCCGTGCGATGGAATTTATTGACAAATCAAGTATCGACTGTGTGAAAGGATATAAGCAAGAGATTCAAATTCCGACAGAGGTAAATGCCGTGCTGCTTATCGACGTTGACGGAAGAGAATCCAGCGTTAAAGCAGAAGCATCACTCATAGAAAAAATCGTTCGGGAAAATAATGCCCTCAGTGTTGTTTCCGCAAAAAGTCCCAAAGAGCGTGATACCCTCTGGGAGGTACGACGCGCTATCTCTCCTGCACTCTATAATATAGCTCCTTATAAAATCAACGAAGACATCTGCGTTCCACGAAGCAGAATATTGGAGATATTAGAAAGGATAGGCAGTATTCACAAACAGTATCCTTCCTTAAAAGTGGCCAGCTTTGGACATATTGGCGATGGTAATATCCACGTAAATGTTATGTATGATAAGGGTGAGCAGCAGCGGGCTTTGGCAGAAAGGATGATCGAGGAAATCCTCCGCAACACCGTGGAAGTGGGGGGGACAATTTCGGGAGAACATGGTATTGGAAATGTAAAATCAGCCTTTCTCTCCCTTGAAATTCCGCCCATGGAATTGGGGATTATGAAGGATATAAAGCAAATGTTTGATCCCAAGGGCATATTAAATCCCGGAAAGATGTTTTGTTAACTTCGGGAAGTATAGCAGTATGGGTGCGAAGGATTACCAGTGGTAAGATTTAAGTTGTAAGTGTCTTCTTTACACTTTCAACTTAAATCTCACAACTCTGTAACACGTGTTAATCAATGAGTGTACTATTACGATTTTATAAGGAGATATTTGTTTATGGCATTATCAAGAATAGCGAGGGAGGTAAAGACGTCGGCAACGCTTGCCATCACCGCCAAGGCTAAGCAACTAGCAGCAAAAGGCGTTGATATCATTGGCTTTGGCGCAGGGGAACCCGATTTTGACGTACCGGAAAACGTAAAAAAATGCCGCAATCAAAGCTATCAAAGACGGCTATAACAAATATACACCTACATCTGGCGCACCGGAATTAAAAGAGGCTATTTGTGAAAAGCTTCTTAAAGACAACCTGCTGAAATATACTCCTTCCCAGATCCTGGTGTCTGCGGGAGCAAAACAATCCATCCTGAATATTGTGCTTGTCCTCTGTGACACCGGGGATGAGGCCATTATCCCTTCACCATACTGGGTAAGCTATCCTGAAATGGTCATCATGGCTGGAGCAAAACCGGTATTCCTCAATACCACAGACAAAGAACATTTCAAGATAACCAAAGAATCGCTTGCCGAAGTGATAACACCCAGGACAAAAATGCTCTTCATGAACAGTCCGGGTAACCCGACGGGTATGGTTTATACGGAAAAAGAGTTAAGAGAAATTGTATCTTTTGCGGTTGAAAAAGGGCTTTACGTTATTTCCGATGAGATTTATGAAAAGATTTTGTATGACGGAGTAAAGCATGTCTGTCCTGCCACCTTTAGTGACGAATGCTATAAGAAGGTAATTACGGTAAATGGGTTCTCAAAGGTGTATGCAATGACGGGCTGGCGTCTTGGTTATGCAGCCGGTGCGGAAGAGATTATCAAGGCGGCAACAAATATCCAGGATCATACGACCTCTGGTGCAAATTCCATTACCCAGAAGGCCGGAGTCGAGGCATTAAAAGGCAGTCAGGAATCGGTGAATTTTATGGTGAAGGAATTTGACAAACGGCGAAGGTATATCGTTGAACGGCTGAACAAGATCAAAGGCGTTTCCTGTATACTTCCGCAGGGCGCATTTTATGCATTTCCCAGGGTGTCCGACCTTTACCAGCGAAAGATTGCCGGTCAAACAGTGGCAAATTCTTTTGACCTGGTTAACCTCCTGCTCGAAAAGGCATTTATCGCCTTTGTCCCCGGTGCCCCTTTCGGGTCTGATGACTACATCAGGATTTCTTACGCAACCTCCATGGGGAATATTGAAAAAGGGCTTGATCGGTTTGAAAAGTTTTTGAGCAGCTAGAAGATCGGTGCAGAAAAAGCATAAGGATAACAGGGAAATTACCTTGCCTTTGGAAAAAAGGCCTATTGAAGAAAAGATACGAACCACGGAAACTATTTGGTATGACCTGTGTAGGAAAGCGGATAGTTTATCGTCTCCCTCTTGGTATAAAGAAGTTTTGCATGAAAGAGAGGAAAGGATTAAAAAGGGAGGATAAGGGTTTATTGATTAGAGCAGTGCTAAAAAAACAGAAGAAATAAGATTTCATGAAAATCAAAATACTTGCATCAGGGAGTCAAGGTTTAATAGATGGTTATTGGTTTTACGAGAAACAGGCTGAAGGGCCTGGCATATATTTTTTAGATTCCCTGGCTCTTCCAAAATTTTGCCCAATTCCTCTGCCGTTATAGCGTTTGCATTTCAAGAAATACCCACAATCTCTCAAAATCCAGACGGAGTTTTCTTTAATATAAGACTTATTCCAATCAGGTTATAGCGTAAAATCTTTTTTATTCCTAAGGATTTTTGTGCGCTATTGACGACTCTTCCGGCGATTCATTTATATCTTTCCCGCAGTGCGGGCACACGCTTTTTTTCCCATGCCTCTTTTGAATTTCCTTGGTAAAACCCGTGGTAACAATTCCTGCCGGTATCGCAATCGCCCCAATCCCCAGGATGGCAATAATTGCCCCCAAAAACCTTCCCAGCGGGGTTATTGGATACATGTCGCCGTAGCCAACCGTAGTTACGGTGGCCACACCCCACCACAGTGCTGCCGGGATGCTCGAAAATGCCTTAGGTTGAGAGGTGTTTTCAATAAAGTACATGAGGCTTGAAGCGACTACTAACAGGATTGATACACCAAATACTGTTACGAGGAGTGCTTCTTTTTCCTCCCGAAGCACGTTCCCCAGCATTCTCAAAGACTCAGAATAGCGCCCCATTTTTAAGATACGAAGCAGCCGGAAAAGCCGTAATGACCTGATCATGCGCAAATCGAGAGGAAGGAACACGGGTAGGTAAAATGGCAAAATCGCCATTAAATCCACAAGCGCAAGAGGGGTAGCGGCAAACCGGAATCTCCCTTTTAGGGAACCTCGAAATCTCTTGTCAGTCGTGCAGGTCCATAAGCGGAGAAGGTATTCAACGGTAAATACGAGCACGGAGAATGCATCAAATACCTTGAATGCCCCTGCATAGCGGGATAAAAGGCCTTCTACGGTTTCCAGGATGACGGCAAATACGTTCAGAAAAATCAACGTTATAATGAAGACCTGGAATATCCTGGCAGGCACATCTGCGGTTGACACCCCATTCAAAATTTTGTCTACCCTGTTTTTTATTTTTTGTACCATGGCATTCCCACGTCTTCAGGCAAACGAGTTGGTAAAAATAGACTGTAAACTAATAATATAGCATATCCTACATTTTCATCAAATCTTATTTCGGAGACTCTTCCCCAATCCCTGTGGCAGGTGGCCTGCTTCCCATGGTAATAAACGCCGTGAATATGACCGGTCAATGAGGGAATCTACCAATCCGTATTTATATGCTATACCATATATAGTGTTTGAACGGAAATACTTCAAAGCCCCTTAGAATAAGACAAAGCAGGAGAAAACAGTTAACGAATGGTATTGAAAATAGCCATGAGAGATGATAAAATATGGCGAAAATAAAGGGATTCTGAGTGTAAGGGGTACAAATATTCGATACAACCACGCGACGACAGAAGGACATTCGACAGAAGATGAGAAAAAGATTCGAGCAGCAACTGAAGCTTGGCATCATACCGATTTCTGGAGTACAACTACCATGATAGAGGCGGTATGAGCTACCATCAATCTTGAGGGCATTGCACCATATCTATGTCACACCGGAATTGAACGAGGAGGTATTCGGGATATGAGAGGAGTAGGTACAAAAAGGGAAGAAAAAAACAAGGAGTTCTGGGATGGATTTGTGGCATATCCTCGTGCTATCGGCAGTGAGATTCGCGTTGATACTGATTACGCCGGCTGGATGATTTTGCTAACCATTATAAGCTTATCAGTCAGATACTTGGGGTGGAGACGACATGTGGAGAGGGCAAGAGATTCTCAAGGCAGAGCATCAAGGATAATATAAGTTTATTGGATGCGGAGACCATCGCCCGGATCAATGATGTGGTGGACATACGTTGGTTAAAAAAACGACGAAGGACTGCGAATTAAGGCAGATACGTAGGTATTAGAGAGCGATGTACCTTTTACAAGCGAGAGAACACCGTTTGGGAATTTCAAAGCATCTGTAGTGGCAAGGTGCGTCTTGCCACTACTCTGTTAGAAAAAATTGTCGAAGACCTAACTCGTCGGAGCATTGTTATGGAAGCATTTTTTCTTGCCCTACTTACTGCCTTTATCTGGGGATTCGTGCCTTTTCTGGAAAAGATAGGGCTCTCGTCTGTTGAACCAACAGCCGCATATCTGGTACGATGCTCGGGGGTCTTTCTGGGTGCCGTAATTCTTATTGCCTTTACCCCTCAGTTTCCATCCTTCGGGAAGATGGGGATCAAAGCTGCTTTTTTCCTTGTTCTTGCCGGTATCCTGGCGGGGGTGGTAGCACAACTGGTATTTTACAAGGCCCTGAAGACGGGTGAGATATCGATGGTTATCCCCGTTACCTGCTGTTATCCCTTATTTTCATTTCTCTTAGGCTGGTTATTCCTGGGTGAGGAGATTACGCTATCCAAAGTAGTAGGCATGCTGCTTATTTTGGGTGGGATATTGCTCTTAAAATAGATTTTCAAACTTGTTTTTTGAAAAATTCAATAAATGGTGATGTCTGGCTGCGAAGTGTAGGGGCGAAGCATTTGCTGGCTTGTGTACGAATGTTTGTATGTCAACGATGGCAAATGCTTCGCCCCTACTTTTTCTTTGGAGTCATCCTCTCGGTTATGAAATACCCTTGTCAGATACTGCCAAATCAAACATCAATTCCTCAGCGGCTTCTTCGGGAAATGGAACCCGTGAAGCAAGCTTTTCTGTCGTTTTTGCATCCAGTTTGTATTTTTCCCCATGACAACTTTAAACCAGCGTTCCCGATCCATAACCACACGATACATTTTCTCGTCCTGAGTTTCTGAAATGAAGGGATAATATACGTGAATTGGTTTGCCGCACTTTTCTACCTTGGCGCCGATTCGATCAACGCGTCCGGTTCTTTGTTCTAACATGCTAGGATTCCAGCAAAGATCGTGATGAATAACATAGCGACAATTAAGGTGCAGATCGATTCCTTCCGCCATAACACTGCTGGCAACCAAAACATCCGGGTAAAAAGGCGTATTAAAAGTGAGCATAATTTTCTGACGAGTTTCCTGTTTCGTTGTTCCATGTATCAACCTCACATTGGGGAGAAGCCGCTCACTTTTCTCCCCCCTGCAATTCATCGTCGGCATAGGCTTTAGCCATATCTGCGCCCTTGAAACTTCCCGTTTGTAATGATAACAAGGCGCTTAAAAATCCTGACCGGTATGCTTCCGGAGATATAAAAAGCACATTTTACCCACCCATTTCCCTGATGACCCCTTTATCATATTCGGTTAATAACGGGACGAGTAGTGTCATTGCTGTGGTGACTGCATGAATCTTTCTTGTCATAACAGATATAGGGGCAAATCGATTGTGGGTAGTAAAAATATAGCAAAACACCCTGGAATAGACAACAACTAAATTGTCTTGCAAGGCTTAAAAATACTGATAAAATCATGGAGATGTAATAGCTACATAAATTGTATGTACGAAACGGATTATGAATTACTACAGAAATATCTTTAAGAGTATTAAAATTCAACTCATCTGTTCCATCTGTATTTTGACCACCGTTCCCTTGCTGTTCGTTTGCGTTGTCGAATATTACAGCAGCAAGGGCGCTATTGAACAACGCGTGATTGAACAACTGACCTCTATTGCCGACCTGAAAAAGAATGAACTCAACAGTTGGCTCGAAGAACGGTTGATCGACACGTCGGTGATTGCCCGCAACAAGATACTTGCCGCTGCCGCTACCAGCCTGTTACAGCAAAGAAGAAGGTATGAAACTATTGATCAGTTGAGAAAATCAGAAGCTGGTAAAATAAATTATGAACGAATTTTAGAGAATCTTCACCTCCTGAAACAGTTTTACAAACACTACAACGTTATCTCCATTATCGATGCTGCAAACGGGGAGGTGGTTATATCAACCTACCCGGAGATCGTGGGGAAAACCTTGAGTTCATTTGACAGTTATATAGATACCCTGGAAGAAAAGGATGTGGCGGTAAAAGATATTTACACCTCTGAACTCATCGGCCAAAACTGCATAACCTATTTTTGCCCTGTTTGCATGACCGATTCCCTCACTTTGGAAAGCAGTGATATTATCATTGGCGTCATCTTATTAGATGTTAATGTGAAAAACAGCATTGAGCCGGTGATCCGTAACTGGCCAGGAATGGGGGACACCGGAGAAACCCTCCTCGTAAGGAGGGAAGGGGACAACATCGTCTATTTAAATGACCTTCGTCACAAGCCGGAAGCTGCCTTGAAGTTTGTCAGTTCCATTTCCTCTGCCGGAGACATCCCTTCCATATTAAGCTCCGGCGGTGAAGAGGGGATTAAAGAATCTGTCGATTATCGGGGCGTTCCGGTACTTTCTGCCTACCGGCATATCCCTGTTCTCAATTGGGGTCTGGTGGCAAAACAGGATTTAGCGGAGGCATTTGCGCCCGTTGAAAAACTCAAGAACCGCGTAATTCTCCTGATTTTTGTTTGCATACTAATTGTCAGTGCCATAGGCATTTCACTCACCAGTCGGATCACCCAGCCAATATTACAATTGGTCCAGGGAGCAAAGGCCATAGCTTCGGGAAATCTTGACCATCGCATCCCTGTTGTCTCGGAAAATGAGGTGGGCCTGCTTGCCAGGGAATTTAATCACATGGCCATGAAACTAAAAGAGTCATACTCGAATCTGGAGCAAAAGGTTGAAGAACGAACGGCTCAATTGTTACGGGCAGAGCGTCTCGCCGCCGTGGGAGAACTTGCGGCCGAAGTGGCTCACGAAATCAATAACCCTTTAGGCGGCCTGCAAAACTTTGCCAGTATGCTCGAAAGTGAACCGGAAAATGTCAGGCAGACAAAGAAATACGCCACGCTTATGCTGGACGGCTTGAAACGCGTCGAGATGATCGTAAAACGCCTTCTGACGTTTTCCCGGCCCTACACCCTTCACCTGTCTGAAAACGATACGAACGCAATCATCAACAGCTCACTTGAATTTATCGAGCACAAGACTGAGCCCTGTCAGGTGAGCATTCATAAAGACCTCCACCCATCTCTGCCGCCTGTTTTGGTTGATGCCGACCACCTTTCTATGGTATTTATCAATATTATGGTGAATGCCCTTGAAAGCATGCCGGGCGGAGGTGACTTGACCATAAAGACGGATACTTGCAAGAGACATGAAGGATGTGTTACCGTTAATATCCGTGACACGGGTTGCGGCATCCCACCGGAAATCATGAAAAAGATCTTTGAACCTTTTTTTAGCACGAAGAACAAAGAGGGGGAAAAGGGACTTGGAATGGGATTGGTCATCTCGAAGAGGATTATCGAGGACCATCACGGTGCCATCAGCATAGAAAGCAAGATTGGAAAAGGAACGACCTTTACGATATGCCTTCCGAGTTGCGCAGGAAAGTAAAATTTCACCGCCAAGAACGCAAAGACACAGCCACCCTGATCCCACAAGCGTTAACTTAATAATTGCTAGTGGGTTTATGTCATAACATCGCCCCCTGTCCAAAGCCTGCACCGACTGAGTAGAGTCCGTACGCTTATTTATTCTTCGAGACCCAGAAGCCTGAGGTACTGATCGAAGTCGTCGGGGAGAGAGGCCGTGACCGATACCATTTTCCGGGTATAGGGGTGCTCAAACGATAATTGATACGCATGGAGCATCTGCCGGGGGATTTGTCTCATAAGCGGGCGTTCTATTGGCTTGCGGTCGTATTCCATCTCTCCAAGAACAGGATGCCCAGCCGAGGCGAGATGTATCCTGATCTGATGCGTCCTGCCGGTCTCGGTACTCACTTCCAGATAGGAAGCGCTCTTGCCGCTCTTTAAGCGCTTTACGTGAGTCACGGCCTTTTGTCCATGGATTGGGGTATCTATGGTAAAAGTTTTTTTTACTCATACCACCACGTATGATAACCCGGTAGACCTTTTTTTATCAGGCTTTTTTTTAAACAAGGTCTTCATCTGTTCAAAGGCATCCTTATTTAGGGCGAATATAATTGCGCCGGAGGTATCTTTATCCAGCCGATGGGCGGCCTGAATATGGTTGTCTCGGAAATATACCCTCAGCTCGCCTTCGAGGCTTTCTGGTCCATTTGTTATGATATGGGCAGGTTTTGAAACAATCAGGTAGTGGTTATCTTGAAACAGGACGGCATTTTTTTTGAAATGTTGACGAGCCTGTCTCCTCTTCATGAATTTCAATGAAATCACCTTCTTTTAACTGGTAGGAGGCAATCCATATCCGCTTTTTGTTCACAAAGACGCGCCGGTGGTCGAGGAGTTGTTTCGCCTTTTTTTTGGATAAAGATAGTTTGCCGGCGATGAAATTCAATAAGGTGTGGATACGGTCTTCACGGGTAAGTATGAACTTCTGCATGCCTTTCCAAAAATTCAGGGTTTTGTCAGGATGGCCTTTGCTGTGAATAAGGTAATTTAATAAAGGTCATTCATGAATGAGTCTTTTAAAATTATACTCTTTTTGGTACTTTTGGCAACACCTCATTCTAAATCGTTTGCATTTTCTGCTTGGCATGGGAAAAAAATAATGTATTTTACCCACACGAACATGTATACCTGCCCATGAATATATCACGATAAAGGCGAACCCTGAGTGATTGGGGGAGAAGGCGGAAAGTAACAGGGATTTTCGAAGAGTTTCCCGCGAAGGCAGGAAACTATCATGAACGTCACCCATAAATATACCGGTAAATGCTATTGCGGGCAGAGCGAAGCAATCCTTACCTTCGAGATTGCTTCGGCTATTGCTCTCGCGATGACTAGTTCCTTTTGTTGTTCACGATAAAGACAGCCTTACTGCCGAAGATGTCCTTGAAAAGGGATGAGAGCATCTTTGTAGTAAGGCCTTTTCTTTTTAGGATGTTTGCGCTTCGGATTTTGTTTTTCCCGGCCTGTTCGGGCCAGACTGGAAACGAAAGCCACCAGGAAGGAGACATGATACACGAAGACACAAAGCCATTTCACGATGCTGGTGTATCCATTTCAGCATGCGGCTTCCGGCAATGATAAGAAACTCCGCTTGCAAAGGCTTAGTAAACGGTGGCAGCACTGATGTAGTCGCTTTAATGACAAAGGGCTTGCGCGGGTGCTGGACGATACCTATTTTCCTGCCCTATATCCGGTAGATGATCTTTCTCGAAACTGCATAATCAGCATCTTTTGCTTCCTCGGGAAAACCGCAATCGCACAAACCCTGAGAACTATGATCTACAAACCTCACCTCGCCCTAAACCTTCTTCGCCCATAACGACTCTTTCTCACCCTTTTTCTGTCCGATTGATCAAACCTTTTCCACCCCCATTCGAATGCATTCTTCTCTCGCCTTCTCACTCCTTCTTCTTGTGACATCAGGACTTTGACGTTATCCTGGAAATTTACCAAGAACACTTGACACAGAATAGCAAATATGGTAAGAGGATAGACAAAATACCTTTTTTTGAGGTCATATGTGATATGAAGACCATTTATCTGGTTAGACTGCCCCGGCGTGGAAAACGTCTCTGGTTTTCTCATCTTCTGAATTTCTTCATGCTAACGAATGGGTTTTTTCTTCATTTGCCCACAATTCATGCCGAAGGAGAAGACATGACTCCCACTCCAACCTGGGGAACGACCTCGCTCGCGGACGCATCCGGTTTTTCCGGAAAACGCAACCATACAGAAGAAGACTCCCTAAAAGAAGCCATCTCAACAGAAGCCATTTGGTTTGGAGCCTCCGAGGAGGTGAGTATTGCAACACGACACGAAATACCCATTGGCAAGGCGCCAAGCATCGTAACGGTAATAACGGCCGAAGAGATTGAACATCAAGGGCACCGTACCTTTGTCGAAATATTGAGAACCATACCGGGGTTTGAAATTTTAAAGGACGTGTCATTCGGCGCCGTCTCGCCCGTCGTAAGAGGGTTAGTTGGCTCAGAAAAAATTCGGGTGATGCTGAATGGGCACCTCGTAAATACCCCGTTAAGCGGCGGGGCGTTTACCCGGTTTGACGATTTTCCCGTGGAAAATATCAAGAGGATAGAAATTATCAGAGGGCCGGGTTCTGCCGTGTATGGTGAAAACGCGTTTCTTGCAGTGATCAATATCATTACCAAGGATGCAAAGGATATCGATGGTGTAAAAGTGGTTACCGGGTTTGGGAGTTTCGATACGTATGAGGAAAATGTCATCTTTGGCGAGACATACGGAAAAGTTAACATATCCGGGATGGCTCATTATCGACAAACCAGTGGCTTTGATGGCACTGTCGAAAGTGACCGGCAAACACTCTTAGACAGAGAGTTTGCCACTTCAGCCTCACGGGCGCCAGGAAGCGTAAGGGATGGACGGCAACAATTTGATCTAAACCTTAAGATGGTTTACAAAGATTTCTATGTTGAGGGAATGTACCTGAATAAAGATAAAGAGCCCTTTGTTGGTCCTCAATTTGCCTTGACGGGCGAATCTGACATTGAGAATAATTATGTATTCGGTGAGGCCGGGTATAAAAAGACCTTTGAGGAAAAATTTACTATAAAACCAAGGATCTATTACGATCAATTCGATGATGATTTTTTCATTGAATCCCTCCCTGACGGCACAACAATACAAAACACATCGGGGGTGCCCGTTACGTTTCCCGACGGAGTTATTGGTAACGGCAGGGTAAGTGAAAAGGTCGTAGGCACGGAGATTCCCTTCGACTACCAATTACTTGACAACAACTTACTCACGATAGGTTTTGAGTACCGCCTTATCAATCAGACGAATGTCCGCTTTTCGAGTAATTTTAGGCCAGACACGCTTGACCCTTTACCACAAATACAGGACTTTTCGGATGAATTTCCCTTCTTAAAAGAGGTTACGCGAAGGATATGGTCGCTCTACTTGCAGGATGCCTGGAACATAACCGACACCATAAATCTTACCCTGGGCATACGGCACGACCAGTACAGCGATTTTGGTGATGCGACCAGCCCGCGATCTGCTATAACATGGGCGTTCATGAAAAATGCATCCCTGAAGGTACTGTATGGCGAGGCATTCCGCGCCCCCAGTTTTGAAGAGATGTATATCATCAACCAGCCTGCCATCGAGGGCAATGAAGATCTGGATCCGGAAACGATCAGGAGCTACGAGGTGGGCTTGAGTTATCAGGTGAACAAATACGTTGCATGTTCTGTCAATTATTTCTATAACGATATCGAAGACCTTATTGGCATGCGTACCCTGGAAAATGATTCAGATACTTCCCGTTTTGAAAATCTCGGTGATGCCCATGTCCAGGGATTAGAGATGGAGACCAAGGTTGATATCACGAAAGGGAATTACCTTTTCATGAACTATACTTATCAAAACCCGGAAGACAATCGTGGGAATGAACTGCCGTTCGTTGCACGACATTATGGTAACTTTGGTGTGAATGTGCAACCATGGAAATATATCAATACCAATCTCAGCACCTTTGTAAGCGGGAGTCGGTCCCGAGATGATGGTGACCCTGCTGAGCACAGAGATGACCTGCCATCCTATGCATTGTTAAATCTTTCTCTTATTGCAAAGGAATTCTTTAAAACCATGGAGGTGCAGGGGACGGTGCTCAACCTGCTCGACAAGGACTATAGCGATCCTGGTCCGGTTTCTATACCTGATGATCTTCCCAGACCGGGAAGGACGTTTTTTATTGGATTAAGCTACCAGTTTTAATTCATGTTTCCTGTATACGTATTGAAACACTGGCTATAATTGGTTTTGGATTGCATGAACAAACCCTGATACACTCTATTTTTAACCGGGATCGCTTGGCTGTGTTTAAGGTAAAAGAACTTGTATTGCTGTTTTTGGCAATTGTTGCTGACATTCCTTTATTTTCTGATAGATGGACGACCATGTTCTTCTTGCATAGACTATGGGGATACTGCTGCTCTCAGCAAGATTCTTTATTTTATTGGCGAGATTATGATTAACAAAGTCATGCAGCACGATAATAAAGCCCATCGTCTTCGGAATCTCATCGGAAATCTTTTGACCGCTCCTGCCCGTTATGTGGCGAATCTCGGTAAGGTCGATTTTATCGAGTCCTTGGGAATACTCTCCCCCCACTGGTCACCCCCTTATAATAAGCACTGACAGGTTTAATCATATCCCAAAAAGACGAAGCGAGTTTAGGCTTTATCTTAAGGTGGGGATGTATTAGAAAAATCTATAAGATATCAACAGAAAATTCAAAAACTGAAATAATAAAATGGCATGAAAGGGAATGATAAAATTTATTTGAATTTCTGCTGGGGGTTTGTTACACTCCAACATCCGAAGATATCGTTAGATATCGTTAGTTTATTATAGAATGTAGTTTTATGTATTGATGGAGGTTTAACAATATAATGTCTACTGCGGTTGCTGATGTAGAACTTGATAAGCTGTTAGAAGTAGAAACATTATCAAGGGAAACCGTCACATATATTAAGAATCTGGTATATAGTTCTAAAGAGATGCGAGAAAATATGGACGAAAAGATTGCCTCGCTGAGAGCCAGTATAAAGAAGGGGCACGACGGGGCCGAAGCTAAGGACGCAATCCTTTTATTGGGGATATCAGAATGGATTGTTGGAAATGTAAAAGAGGCTTCCGAATTGCTGAAAGAGGTCAAATCAAGGAAAATTGCCGCTTATTATTTGGGTAAATGCTATCAGGAATTAGGCGATTACGGACAGGCTTTGGAATGTTTTGAACGAGCCAAAAAAACTGATTCGGAAGAATTTGATATTTGTATGGATATTGCCGAAACCAAAAGGCTGGCCAACCATAGCGAAGAGGCATTGAAGATCATTAAAAGTTTTTCACAATCTCAGGGGGATAATCCGGAATTCCATTATCAGTTGGGACATTGCCTGGAGACACTCGGAGAATACGACAATGCACTTAATCATTATGAACAATCACTTCGATTAGACCCAAACTATGCAAAATCTCTCTTCCGTTTAGCTTTTAATTACGATCTCAATGGGGAAGACGAAAAGGCCATTGAATACTACGAACAGTGCATAAATGTATGCCCTAGTCATAAAAATGCTTTTATCAATTTGGGGGTATTGTACGAAGATAGCGGCAATTTTGATGATGCGATATATTGTTTTGAAACTGTTTTAGATGCCGAACCGAACGATCCGCGCGCCCTGTTATTTTTGAAGGATGCAAAAGCCTCCATGAACATGTATTATGATGAGGAGATTTCAAGAAAACAAGGGAAGGAAAGCGAAGTGCTGAATATACCAATTTCAGATTTTGAACTCTCGGTAAGAAGCAAAAACTGCCTGGAGAAAATGAATATTCGCACCCTGCGTGACCTTACAAGGATTAGTGAGATTGATTTACTCTCTTTTAAGAATTTTGGAGAAACCTCACTCAACGAAATTAAGATTATTTTGTCGCAAAAAGGATTGCGTTTGGGGCAGGCATTGGAAAGCGACCGTGAAACAGAGGTTTTTGGGAGTAAAAATACAGAAAAGGATACGGGCGCCATAGAAACTGTTTTGGAACTTGGGCTCTCCACTCGCTGCAGGAATGCCTTGAGTAAGGCCGGTATTGAAACGATCAAAGACCTTGTAGAAAATACAGAACAAGAGTTAGATCAAAAGGGGATAAAACAAAATTACCTTGATGAGATACGCAGCAGATTGTCAGAGATTGGTCTGATTCTAAAAACCGTTGGTAACGATAACGCAGAGTTGGACGAAAGTATCACAGAGTAGCCTCTTTAAAGAATATTTCGGATGGCATGATTGCGATATCTGGGGATGTGTGTGCATGTTAGATTACATCCGGGGGCGGGTGGTCGGCAAATCTCCCACAAGACTTGTCTTGGAAGTGGCTGGCATCGGTTATCAATTACACATTCCATTATCTACCTTCGAAAAGATACCCAATCACGAAGAGGTTACCGTTCTTACTCAGTTATTTATTAAGGAAGATCAGATAAAAATCTTTGGGTTTGCGACAGGAGAAGAAAGAAACTTATTTCAGTTGCTGCTTTCGGTGAATGGTATAGGGCCGACTACGGCAATCACCATCCTTTCTGGCAGTTGTGTGGACGATATTAAAGATGCCGTTGCCCGCGAAGATGCAAGGGCACTGGAAAAAATCAAAGGGGTGGGCAAGAAAACGGCCGAGCGGATCATCCTGGAACTCAAGGGAGTAATAAAGGAAATTACACCCGCGATGTCTTCGGGCGTGGGGTCCGGACAAAAGGCTTTAGTATCTGATGCCGTTATGGCCCTGGTTTCTTTAGGTTATGGGCGACCAGTGGCTGAAAATGCCGTAAGCGAAACGATAAGAAGATTGAAAACCGTTGATAATGTCGAAATGCTTGTAAGGGAGGCGCTAAAATACAAAGCCTGATTGCCACAGCGTGCGACTAAAATCTCGCGGTAGGATATAGGTTATGATAAAAGAAGATATTTTATCTTCCACGCCGATGGTGGAAGATAAAAATCTAGACTTCACGCTCAGGCCAAAGCGGTTCAATGATTTTGTAGGACAGGATCGCATAAAAGAAAATCTGATCGTTTATATTGAAGCCGCAAAGAAACGAGGAGAGCCGTTAGATCATATATTATTTTCTGGCCCTCCCGGCCTGGGAAAAACAACGTTGTCTCAAATTATCGCTAATGAAATTAACACCTCGATAAAGACAACTTCCGGTCCCATTCTCGATAAGCCCATGGATCTTGCCGGTATTCTTACGAATTTACAACACGGAGATATTCTTTTTATAGATGAAATCCATAGGTTGAACACGACGGTCGAAGAGTACCTCTATTCGGCAATGGAAGATTTCTATATTGACATTCTTATTGATCAGGGGCCTAAGGCACGATCGGTAAAAATCAATTTGCCAAAGTTTACGCTTGTCGGTTCGACCACCCGGGAAGGGTTGCTTACGGCGCCGCTCCGGTCCCGGTTTGGTGTGCTGGAAAAATTAGAATTCTATCCGTGGACTGATTTGTATAAAGTTGTGTGGAATTCTGCCCATATTCTCTCTATCCGGATAGACGAAATAGGGGCTGAAATTATTGCGAAAAGGTCACGTGGCACCCCAAGAATAGCAAACAGGTTTTTACGACGTATCCGGGATGTTGCCCAGGTTCGCGGGAACGACATAATTACCGAAGAAGTCGCTCATATGGGGTTGCGGATGTTAGGTGTGGATGAAAATGGTCTGGGAGAAATGGACCGGAAGATACTGGAAACCCTTATCCGGTATGGTGGCCCTGTCGGTTTGAAAACTATCGCAGTTTCGGTAAGTGAAGAAGAAGATACCATCGAGGAAGTGTATGAATCGTATTTGATCCAGAGGGGATATCTCGATAAGACACCGCGGGGAAGAGTTGCTACCAAACTGGCCTATGAACATTTAGGATTTCAATGTCACTCAGAAACGGGGATCCAGAAAAGATTATTTTGAAGGACCCGTCTTATGAATCTCTTATTACATATTTGCTGCGCATGCTGTCTCTGCGCGCCATTACAGGAACTGAGAAAAGAAGGTTTCACGGTAACAGGGCTCTTTTATAATCCAAATATACATCCATTGCTTGAGTTTCGCCGGCGATTGAAGGCGCTGCGTGTATTCCAGGAAAGCGATCCTCTCCCCGTAATTTACTGTGAAGATTATGGTTTGCGGGAATATTTGAAGCATGTTGATTATGAGGGCAATGACCGGTGTGCTGATTGCTATATGATGCGACTGAGGTTCATAGCAGCATATGCGCGGGAAAACGGATTTGGTGCCTTTACCTCAACCATGTTATTCAGTATCTATCAAAATCACGAGCAACTAAAAAAGTTTTCGGAAAATTTAGCGCGTGAATACGGTATTGATTTTGTCTATCGTGATTATCGTTATTTGTCTGAGTGTAGTCATGAGATAGCCAAAAAAAAGATGCTTTACCGGCAGGGATATTGTGGCTGTGTCTTCAGCGAATACGAACGATACAAAGACACTACCCGGGAATTGTATAAAGGCGGTAACGTGAATGAACAGGAGAAAGAAAACGCCGGAAAAGCCCCCGATAGCAAAACAACGTTACCACGGTGTGACTGTTTTGATAGAGAAGAGGGTGCTTCTTTTCCTGCTTCCCGGTCAGATACCGCATGTTGATTTGTACTTGGGGAGGAAGGGCGGTAGTGCTAATGTAAACAAAAGTACGTTTGTCTTTCATAATTAAAAAAAATGATATGGATAAAGTATTTTTTTTTAATGTTTGTTGTGGTATTGCCAATCATTTCTGCAGGAATCCCCATTTCGTGCCATAGAGAGAGTACGGTAGTTCAGGACGGGGTTCATGATTACGGGCCTCTTATGGATAAGATGCCCGTCGTACGTGTGCTTCTCGTAAATGACAAGCGGGAGGCAGCGGTGGCAATTCATGGGAGTTATCAGATTACCGGCAGTTTAACGAATATTATAGAGCAGGGGCAGGAGTTACGAAGGTGTGCCTTATCCGTAAGTGATGGGGGCATAAATGTTGGGGATAAACATTATAATCATAGTGAAATAAGGATAGCAACCCAACAAGATGGAGGAATTGAACTAAATAACGTACGGTATCGCGGTGAAATAAGAATATTACAGCAATTTAATAATAAATTCTCTGTAATCGGTGAAACAGACGTCGAAGATTTTGTTTCCGGCGTAGTGGGCAGTGAAATGCCGTCAAGCTGGGAAGAAGATGCTCTGCGTGCACAGGCGGTAGCGGTAAGAACATACGTGATGTATAAAAAGAAGGTTCGTCGGGACGAAGTATACAACCTGGATTTGCAGGAACTCGCATATAGAGGCGTGGCAGGTGAAACGGCTCGGGTCAGCAGCATGGTACAAGACACGAAAGGTGTAGTCATGGTGCACAACTGGAATATTTTTCCTGCGTATTTCCATAGCACGTGTGGAGGACATACGGAAGATGTTCACCATGTATTTGGGAAAGACAGTATACCACCCCTTAGCGGAGTGGAATGTAATTATTGCAACAACTCCAAACATTCCCAGTGGAGTAAGGATATCAGTAAATCAGTCATTGAAAAAAAAACTGCAGGATGCCAATGTCTCCATTTCCAGCATACGTGCCGTAAGGGCTGTTAATCCAGGTGCTGGCAATCATGGTTCAAGAGTTGAGATTACCACAGCTAACGGGACGAAAGAGATGAATGCAAATGATTTTCGATTGATGATTGGTCCGAACAATTTATTAAGCACCTCCTTTCAGGCAAAGAGTACCGGCAAAAACATTACCTTTTCAGGAAGAGGATGGGGGCATGGAGTAGGACTGTGCCAATATGGAGCGCAAGCCATGGCCCAAAAAGGGTTTCCATGGGCTGCTATTTTAAAACATTACTATCCAGAAATAGAACTAGTCCGGGTATATTAATACCTCTGAGTGGAGGGGTTGTTGATTTTTAAGGTCTTGGCCGGCGATAAGCAAACAAAAGCCAGGTGTGGTGAGTTACAATTTGCGAATCATCGTATTCCTACGCCGGTTTTTATGCCGGTTGGGACACAAGGCACGGTCAAAACGTTAACGCCGCAACAACTCAAGGCGACTCATACAAAGATTATTTTGTGCAATGCGTATCATCTTTGTTTAAGACCAGGGGAGAATATTATCAGACAATTAGGCGGCATCCATAAATTTATGGGATGGGATGGCGCAATTATCACCGATAGCGGTGGGTATCAGGTTTTTTCCCTCAGTGATCTGACAAAGATTTCTGACAACGGCGTGGAATTCCAATCCCCTGTCGACGGAACAAGGTTTTTCCTCACCCCTGAAAAGATGATACAAATACAAAATGACCTTGGGGCAGATGTTATTATGCCGTTTGATGAATGTGTGCCGTATCCCTGCGAACAAGACAGGGCAGGTGTGGCAGTAAAAAGGACACTGGAGTGGGCAGGGCGTTGCATGAATACCCACAAAAATCGGCAGCAAACGCTCTTTGGTATTGTTCAGGGAAGTGTATTCAGGGAGCTTCGTATTGAATGTGCCAAAAACCTCGTGGAGATGAATTTTGAGGGATATTCAATTGGTGGACTCAGCGTTGGCGAAGGAACATTCCTCATGAACGAAGTACTTGACTATACCGTAGATTGTTTACCACCGGATAGACCCCGGTATTTGATGGGTGTTGGGTTTCCCATTGATATACTGAATGCGGTAGAACGCGGGATTGATATGTTTGACTGTGTGGTTCCCACGCGCAACGGGAGGAACGGGTGCGCCTTTACCAGCACGGGAAGAGTGAAAATACTCAACAGTCAATATAAGGAAGATGTCTCCCCGTTAGATAAGACGTGCAGCTGTTATACCTGTAACAACTTTTCGAGGGCATATCTGCGGCATCTGTTCCTGGCGCATGAAATTTTAGGGCTGACTTTACTTTCAATACATAACATATTTTTTTTTCCAAACGCTGATGCAGCAAATAAGGGCATCCATTGCGAATGGTAAATTCATGGATTTTAAGATCGATTTTTTATCAAGACAGTCTGCTTGACTAGTATCAGGGTATAAAATAGTTTTGCAAGGTCATTTTTTGAATGAAAACTTTTATCAAGGAGTAGGAGGAATATGATGTTTTTTTTTATTACAAGCGGCTGGAAAACAGTCGACGCCGGGTGGTATGCTGTCCATGGTACTTCCGTTTATTCTTATGTTTGTTGTGATGTATTTTCTGATCCTGAGACCGCAAAAAAGAAAAGAAAAAGAGCGCAAGGCGCTGTTGTCCAGGATTAAAAAAAAACGACCGGGTCGTAACAGCCGGTGGAATTCATGGACTCGTTACCTCAGTCAGAGAGCATGAGATTATTCTTCGTATTGACGATGCCAAAGATATAAAGATCAAGGTCGACAGGAGTGCAGTGGTTACGGTATTAGAAGTTTCTCATGATGAAGATGCGGAAGAATCAAAAGAGCCGGTAAAAGAGATTAAAGGAGCTTAGTAAGGTTAGATAAATTTATGAGAGTGGCAGTTTACACTATACAACGGAAAGGGAGCCTGTTGAGGAGAAAGAAATGACGAAAAACTTGAGGTGGAGGATACCTATTATTGCAGTAGTCATTGCTATTGGTACTATGGTTTTGTATCCGCCATCAGAGAAGATTTTGATTAAGGAGCACGTAAAAGAGATCGACGGCAAGGTAGTCGAACGGACAGCAACAGAAAAATCATGGACACGGTTTTTCATAACGAACCCTGTTATTCGTGAAACGGTTGTTAGTGAAGAAACGGATAAAGACGGCAAGCATATCCGTAACAAGGTCGTCGAGCACGTGTCAAAGGGTAAAATAAAGCTTGGTTTGGATCTCAAAGGCGGCTCAGAGTTGTTGTATAAAGTAAGGGTAGATGAAAGGGAAGATCGTCCGGGCATTACAAAAGAAATCATAGAAGTATTGAAAAAGAGGATCGATCCACAGGGGGTTATCGAGTATCGGATACAAGAACATGGTAGCCACAGAATACTCATTCAGGTTCCCGGCGCGACAAGGACGGAAATAGAAGGGCTCAAAAATCGAATTACCCGGCTTGGCAAGCTTGAGTTCCGGTTAGCGGCCAGCAGTGATAGTCCGGAATTTAAAGAGGCCATGGAAGGAAAACAAGTCCCGGGTTTTTATAAACAATGGTTACGAAAGAAAAAAGGCGAAGAGGGTGAAGCTGGCAAATGGGTCTTGGTGCAGAATAAAATTGCTATCTCCGGAGAACACCTGTCCAAAATATACACCGAGCGCAAAGGAATTGAACCCGTTGTGGGGTTTGAATTCGATGCCACAGGAAAATCCAAATTTGGGCAGATAACAGAACGCAACATTGGTAAACCACTGGCAATTATCCTGGATGGCACCTTATACTCTGCTCCTGTTATACGAGATCGTATACCAGGTCAAGGTATCATTGAGGGGAATTTTACCCAGGATGAGGTAAATGAGCTCATTGCCATCATGCGGGCAGGAAGCCTCCCGGCGGATCTTGATCTCGAAATGGAAACCATGGTTGGACCGAGTTTAGGAAGAGATTCCATTAACAGAGGACTAATGGCGGGGGCTATTGGCGGGGCGTTTGCCATTATTTTCATTGGTATTTATTACATGGGAGTAGGATGGATTGCCAACTGTGCTAATGCCCTGAACATCTTTCTCATTATTGGGGCAATGGCGCTCCTGAATGCCACGATGACACTGCCGGGTATTGCAGGATTGGTGCTCATGATCGGTATGGGCATTGATTCAAACGTGTTGATTTTTGAGAGAATCCGTGAAGAAAAAGCGAAAGGAAAGCCTTTGCGGGCAGCGGTAAAGGCAGGATATGAAAAGGCATTTTCCGCGATTTTTGATTCCCATATTACTACGTTAATTACGGGCGTAATACTTGCCGCAGTCGGTACCGGTCCTGTAAAAGGATTTGCATGGACTTTAATCCTGGGTTTGATCATCAACCTGTTTACCTCCGTTTTTGTGACAAGGGTCATATATGATTTATTCATGGATTTCAGCTGGATCAAGAAATTTTCCATGTTCAAGCTGATCGGTATTCCCCATGTTAAATTTCTTAATTATCGTTTTATTCTGCTTGCAGTTTCAGGTGCGTGTATTATTGGCGGGTTGACGACGTTTGCCCTCCGCGGAAATAAAAAATATGATATCGATTTTACCGGTGGAACACTTGTACATCTTCACTTAAATAATCCCACACCGCCCGGATTCATAAGAGACGCATTGGCTGAAACCGGGTATGAAGAGGCTGAAGTGCAGAGCATCTGGTCCGGGGAAAACCTGACACAGTTTGCATCAACCGCAGACGAGTTTGGTATTAGAATAAAAGAACTCGGAGAAGAAAAAGTAAAAGAAAAATTAACCGAGGATGTCAAAAGCGTTTTGGATGAGAAGGGCTTGTTTGAAGGAATTGATTTTCTTGAACCGTTGGTTTTTAATCTGACATTTAAGAAACCAACTGAGGAGGCGGCTGTTCTAAAAAGTTTAACTCTTGCAGGTTATAGCGAGGAAGACGTAATATCCACAACTCCGGTGAATCAATTATCCAAAGAGTATGTAGTAAATCTTTCAGGTCTGGAAGACCCGAAAAAACGTTCACAATTAGTTGGGGCGATTGCCGATGGCTTGAAAGAGAGCCTGCTCTTTTATAATGTTAGAATTGGGCTTGGTGATGTTGTTGAAACCTTACAGACACAAGAGGTAAGTGCGCCAGCTTCCAAGCCTTTCATAGATGTGGAAGCGAGTGAAGCGATGGACCCTGCTATTCTTAATTTTGAGCTTACCAAACTTGGGTTTAGTAATGTTTCAGTAATGGGACAAGCGAAAGAATCTGCATTCGCACGGACACCCAAATTGAGAATTGAAGGGCCGAGAACAAGCTTGCAGGATATAAAACAAACGCTGAAGGAAACCATTCCAGTGCCAAGCATTTCTATCCTGGGGCATGAGGCTATCCGGGTAGAATTAAAAGAAAGTATCGGAAAAGGAAATTTTGTGACCATGCTTCATGGAATTAAACCCATCAAAAATGCGGTAAAAAGCGTTTTGATGACGAATGCTCCTGCGCAGGTGTTTACGGTTTCTATGCAACCTTTAAGTGCAGGAAAAATTCAGGAGAAAATTAAAGCCGATGTCATGAAGAGATTTAAAGACAACTTGTACAAGGATAAAGTTGATGTCTCTTTTGAACTGCTTCCAGATACTTCCGGAAGTGCGATGTCGAATGATAATAAGACAGACCATGCCCATTCGGTGCGCATTCGCATGACCTTATCAAAGCCCTTGAAAAAGGAGGTTATTGAAGAAGTACTTACCTCCGCAGGATACCACGACATTCTTGAACAGGATTTGGAAGCAGGAAAGGACTATAAAACGGTCAAGATCAATCTTCCGCCCCAAGGAACTGATACCGCAGAAAAAACAATTCAAAACGCATTTGAAATGCCGCAGCCCATTAAACGGATCGTAAGCATTGGCGCTACGGTTGCCGGAGAAATGAAGGGGCGCGCTATCCTTGCCGTGATCTTTTCCTGTATTGCAACGATATTTTATGTATGGTTCCGGTTTGGAGACTTTAAATTCGGATCATCAGCAATTATCGCCGTTATTCATGATATCCTGATTACCCTGGGTGCTGTTGCGGTGGCGGATCGTTTGTTTGGAAATATGAAGATTGACAGTTCCATGGTAGCGGCATTTCTCACCGTAGTAGGCTATTCCTTGAACGATACGATCGTTATATTTGACAGGATTAGAGAAAACATGGCAGGGCGGGGCAATTTGCTTACACCGCAATTGGTTAACGACAGTATCAATCAGACATTGAGCCGGACTCTTTTGACAGGTGTCACTACGATTGGAGTGTTGTGTGCTCTCTTCTTCGTGGGTGGGGCAGAGGTTCACGGATTTGCTTTTGTTATGCTCGTAGGAATTATTGTAGGTACGTATTCAACGATATTTATTGCTTGCCCTATGCTGCTTAAATGGAAGGGACTTTCTCCTGCAAACCAGGTATTGCCACGACAAAATTATCCGATGAAAGGAAAGGAGGTAACGAGTAAAAAGGGATAAAGCTCATAAACAGGAAGGCCATTTGCAGAATACGGTCAAATAAGGTAAGCAGCATTTTTTTGTAACAGCAAGGTGCGTATAAAATCGTCGATGGGTATGAAAGACTGAAAGATATTTTTATTATTGTTCATTCCTATAAAACCTACGAAAGGAACAAAAAACAATGAAGAGAGATGTGCAAGTTGGTGTAACTTTAGGAGTGATTATTATGGCAATTATTGGTGTCTTTCTGAGCACGAGAACCACGGTTAAAGAACCTGCCATTCCCATTCCGGAAATGGAAGAACAACCGCAGGATAAGGCATTAGCTATAAGCGAATTATCACCAGAACCACAAACCGCATCTCAAGAGTCTTCTCAGGGGGTAACGGCACAGGTGCAACATCCCGAAGAAAAGGGAGCGCCCGTTTCAGATACTGCTAAAACCGTTGAACAGCCAGCGCAAAAGGACGACAGAATCATTGAGGTAGAATGGGAGAAGTCAAAGGAACCCGAACCATTGACTATAACACAACATGATGAGAAACTGACTTCAGAATCAAACC
This sequence comes from Candidatus Brocadia carolinensis, assembly GCA_002009475.1. GTDB lineage: Bacteria > Planctomycetota > Brocadiia > Brocadiales > Brocadiaceae > Brocadia > Brocadia carolinensis. The sequence continues at coordinate 36,836 of AYTS01000041.1, forward strand.
CTGATGACTGGAAAGACATTTCTTCCGACGATAATAAAAGTACTGCTGCGCAAGTTACAAAGTACAAGGTGAAATCGAACGACAGCCTTCGTAAAATAGCAAAAAAAATATTATGGTGACGAATCGAAATGGTTAGTTATTTTCACCGCTAATCAGAATAAAATTCACGATAGAAACAGCCTAAGGATTGGCACAGAACTTATCATCCCCGAAGAAAAAAAATGACGTACAGAAGACAAAGGCAAAAATAATAGCGGAGACAACCACCCCGTCGCTCTCTCATGTAGTTCAGGTGGAGGCCGCCGAATCCGTGGTTAAAAAGCACACTGTAGTGCGGGGTGATTCACTGTACTCATTAGCAGTTCAGTATTATCAGGACGGCACAAAATGGAATAAAATATTTGGTGCAAACAAAGGAGTTCTTAGGGGCACAAAGGACTTAAGGGTTGGACAAGAGCTTGTCATTCCCGATATTTAATGCTTTCGAGGAGTAAACATAATGAAATTTAAACGTGGTTTTCCATTTCTTTCAAACACACTCTTTTGTCTCATAGTGACTATGTCATGCGGTGCATTACTCGAATCTTCCGTTCGTGCTCAGGAAACGAAGAATGCCTTCCCCATATTTCGATATAATTCAGAAAGGACAGGACGGGTACCTTTTGCCGGACCTTCTGAGAACACTATTAAATGGAGTATATCCAGTGCTGGAGAAATATGGTCGTCGCCGGTAGTGGATGCAGATGGAGTTATTTACGTTGGTAGTACTGATGGGAATTTATTATCGGTTACTTCCAACGGAAAGGTTTTATGGGCGTTTAAAAGTGGCGATGAAGTCTTTGGCTCTCCTGCAATTGGCGCAAACGGTGTTGTATATTTTGGTTCTGTAAGCGGAAGGCTGTATGCGCTTAATCCTGATGGAAAAACCAAATGGAAGTTCCAGACCACGGGTGCTATTCATTCATCTCCGGCCATTGGCGAGAAGGAAACCGTGTATTGTAGTTCTTACGATGGAAAACTTTACGCAGTTGCTGCAAACGGAAAACTCTTGTGGAGTTATAAAACCGATGCCTCAATTATGCTTTCTTCCCCAGCCATTGGTAAGGATAATACGATTTATATTGGTTCCTGGGACAAACGGTTGCATGCCTTAAACCAGGATGGCAGTTTAAAGTGGCGACTGGAAACAGAAGCGAAAATAGATGCTACTCCTGCGGTTGGCCATAGCGCTGTGTATGTAGTGGATATGAATGGGAAACTCTATTCCGTAAATTTTGACGGCACATTAAAATGGGCGTTTGACTTGGGCGGCAGATCGCATTCTTCACCGGCAGTAGACGCTGATGAGACGGTTTACGTGGGTACGCAAGACGGTTTCGTATGTGCGGTAAAAAATGATGGTACGCTAAAGTGGAAATTCAAAACTGAAAAATCTATTACTGCATCCCCTGTCGTTGATGCAAATGGCATTGTTTATATTGGTTCATGGGATGGAAATGTATATGCTATAAATGCTGATGGAACGCTCAAATGGAGTGTAAAAATTGGCGATCCACTGCTTTCTTCCCCGGCAATTGGTTCGGGTGGTGTGCTTTATGTCGGCTGCGTGGATTGGAAACTTTATGCAATTGGGCAATGATTTCTTGATTCACAAAATGGTTTTACTTAATCACCGGTCTTAGTTATAATATTTGTATTGGTTTTTTATAACGAATACTCATCGTATGTGGGGACGTTTTAGCCACATACTATAGTAAACGCTTAAAGAAAGTTGTCATTGTGATGGCGTTAGCCCGAAGCAATCTCTTCTGTGGGATTATTTCGCTGCCGTTCGCAATGACCATTATCTGTCAACTTATTTAATACGGTTACTATATTTTAGCACGTATACCCCGTGCAGGAGAGGTTATCATATGATTGGCATATCAAAATTATACTGCGGGACAGTAGAACCATCGGATGCATTGCGCTACGGAAGAGAGTCCAAAAAACTTCCATCCCATTTATTGCAATTTTCTCAAGACAAAAAGCCCGTTGTCGTATGGAATGTAGGGCAACGCTGCAACCTGAAATGTATTCATTGCTACTCACAGTCAAAGGATATGGAATATCCAAATGAATTGACTACGCGTGAGGCAAAGGCAATGTTGGATGACCTTGCAGACTACGGTGCTCCGGTGATACTGTTTTCTGGTGGAGAACCTCTCATGAGATCAGACCTTCTTGAATTGATTGGATATGCAAAAGAGAAAGGTTTGCGGGCAGTAATTAGCACCAATGGCACCTTAATTACCAGGGAAAAGGCAAATGAACTGAAAACGTTTGGTCTTTCTTATGTGGGAATAAGTCTGGATGGTCTTCAGGAGACCAATGATCGTTTTCGGGGAATTCCGGGCGCATTCGATGCCGCCTTGACGGGAATCCGGAATTGTCTGTCGGTGGGCATCAAGGTTGGGCTGCGTTTTACCATTAACAAAAGAAATGCTCATGATATCCCCGGCATATTCCAACTCATTGAAAAAGAAAATATTCCGAGGGTGTGTTTCTACCATCTGGTTTACTCAGGAAGAGGTTCCAATCTGATTGAGGAAGACCTTTCCCACAAAGAGACCCGTGAGGTGGTAGATCTTATTATGAACAAAACGAGAGAAGCTCATGACAAGGGCAGAAAAATTGAGGTACTTACCGTGGACAATCATGCCGACGGCCCGTATGTGTATTTGCGACTCTTGAAAGAAAATCCCAAGAGGGCAAAGGAGGTTTTTGAACTTCTCCAGATGAATGAGGGAAACAGCTCTGGTAAGGGACTTGCCTGCATCAGTTGGGATGGAGAGGTGCATGCAGACCAGTTCTGGAGACAATATTCTTTCGGAAACATCAGAAAGAGAAAGTTTAGCGAGATATGGGAGGATACTTCCAATGAATTAATGGCTAAACTGAAGAACAAAAACCCTTATATCAAGGGACGATGCGCACCCTGCAGATGGCTCTCTATTTGTGGTGGCAACTTCAGGGCAAGGGCAGAGGCCTATTATGGCGATATATGGGAACACGACCCAGCCTGTTATCTTACCGATGAAGAGATTGGAATCGAGTCCGTATCAACCAAAAAGACAAGGCAAAAAGTAGCCGCTCAATAATCTGCCATGGGAAAGTAAAGCGGATTATGTTGTGGTTATAATGAATTCAAAAGGAGAAAAGACAAAGCGGACAACTCAGATACAAAAATTAAAGGATGCTTTAACCTAGTTCGCCGTAAAAGCCAATAAATATAAGGCTTATCCTGACTGTTTAGTTTTTATTCCGGGGTGAGAATCTGTTATAAAATAAGTGTGTTTCCGTTCAGTCACGAAATACTATGGAAAGGCACAGACAAGGGCTCATCGACAAAAAATGGTAAAATACAATACTGGTCAAGTGTTGAAAAATGTTGTACCCTCTGAGAAGTGATGATGTGGGTGTGTATTGTGCCTCTTTTTTCAGCGGTGTGACTCTAAACTTCCTTCATTGGAAAGGCAATGATGCATTGTACGTAATCCTCTATGATTTTCGTTTGCTCTTCTGTCGATAACAAACGGTATGAGACAATTGCATCTTTCATCCAGAAACAAGTATTCTTGATAATCATACTGAGGTGAAGTATCCGCGGGAGATGTTCCACTGGGTATTTTTTAAGATCTATTCCATTGACACCGATAGATTCCAGAAATTTATTATGCATACCTAACCTTCCTCTAATTTTAACCGTTACTAACAACAACTATAAGAAATTACCGCTGCACTACTCACAACAACAGTTGAATACTGGAAATTATCGGCATAACTATTTATTATATTATCAAAAAATTAGCACTACTTTTCCTTCGTTTTACGCCCTTTTCAGCGCAACTGCACAAATAATCTCTATTCTTCTTGAGTGTCTGACGATACCCGCAGCAACTCTTCCAGCGTCGTTTCTCCCTTGCGAACTGATTCCAGCCCATCCATCCATAAGCTCTTTGTTCCACCCCTGACAGCCTCTTTCATAATCTCACTGGAATCCTTATGAGCAAGGATGAGACGGCGTATGGCATCATCCACGCACAGAAACTCAGCAATACACTTTCGCCCTTTAAACCCTGTGTTGTTACACGCATCACAGCCCTTGGATCTGTATAGATATTCCCCTGTATTCAATCTGGCTGTCTGGCGTATATCCTCCTCCGGCACGAACGCTTCACGGCACTTTTCACATATCTTTCTCACCAATCGTTGTGCAAGAACGCCAATAATACATGAAGAGATCAGATAGTCTTCCATACCCATATCCATCAAGCGGGTAAACGCCGATGCCGAATCGTTTGTATGGAGCGTTGACAAAACAAGGTGCCCGGTTAAAGAAGCCTGTATGGCAATCGATGCCGTTTCCCGGTCCCTGATTTCTCCAATGAGAACAACATCAGGATCGTGCCTTAAAATAGAACGCAGTCCAGAGGCAAAGGTCAAATTAATCTGAGGATTCACTTGTATCTGATTCACCCCTTCCATGGCGTATTCTACAGGGTCTTCCACCGTTATAATCTTGATCTCCGGAGAAACCAGCTCTTTAAGAACGGCATACAGCGTTGTTGTTTTCCCGCTCCCCGTGGGGCCGGTTACAAGCAGCATTCCCTCCGGTTTATTTACCATCCTTCGAAACGTTACTAAAAATTCCTGGTTAAATCCCAGTTTTTCTAAATCGAGCGTGACTGCCGTCCGATCTAAAATCCTCATTACCACACCCTCGCCATAACTCATGGGAATGATTGAAACCCTTAAATCGACCTCTTTGCCAGCTACTTTCATCCTGATCCTGCCATCCTGCGGCAACCGTTTTTCGGCAATATTCAGCTTTGCCATAATTTTAATACGAGAGATAATCGCATGATAAAGCTCACGGGGAGGAGGGTCCAGCTCCTGCAAAACGCCGTCTGTACGATAACGCAAGCGCGTATTTCTCTCAAAAAGCTCTAGATGTACATCACTGGCCCCTATTTCAATAGCCTTTGTCAAAATACTATTTACAAGGCGTATCACGGGAGCTTCTGAAGCCATATCCCGTAAATGTTCTACATCCTCCGTGACTTCAATACTGGAAGTCGCTTCATTATCTTCTTCTTTAACCTCTCCCTCATACATCGTTTCAAGAGAAGCTAAAATATCTTTTTCACAGCCTGCGAAAATCCGCACTTCTTTGCTCGTAGCTGATGCAATTGTTTCTGCCAATAATGAATCATGAGGGTCAGCAAGGGCAATATTCAGTACCCCATCATTCAAACTCAGAGGAAGCACGCGGTTTGCTATTAGAAAGACCTTGGGGATGTTCTCCAGTAGCGGAAGCCGGTCATCCTTCTTTTTTTCCCAAATCGGTATCTGCAATAATCTGCTATAAGCAAGCCGAAGGTCTTCTTCAGAAACCGTTCCTAAATCAATTAAAATACGCCCAAGTTTTTGCTTTGTTTGTCTTTGAACTTCCAGAGCACGGTCCAAATCAGCCCGATTCACCTTGCCGATCTCAAGTAACGCTTCCCCGATGTTGTTAATTGCCGTTTGGTTCATAATTTAAAAATCCGTGACATCATTAAAAAATTGCAACGCCGCACCTCTATTCCCAACTTGCTGCATCTTTATCTTCACCCTCTCCTCCAGCATTGCCGTCTGCTCCGTATGAGATGATGTCAAAATCGCCATGTTCACCAGGACAAATATAAACATAATTATTTCCCCAGGGATCCTTTGGAATAAGCTTTTTCTTCAAATACGGACCTTTCCAATTAGAAACCCCTTGAGGTGCTGTTATTAATGCCTCCAATCCCTGGTCCTGTGAAGGATATTTCGTCGTATCAAGTTTATACATTTCCAGAGCGCTGGAAAAACCCTCTATTTGCTGCTTGGCAACAGTTTGTCGTGATTCACCAACACGTCCAATCATTTTGGGACCTATTAATGCCGCAAGCAACCCGATAATAATCATAACAATGAGCAATTCCAGCAAGGTAAAACCGCTCTGTCTCAACAATTTCAGCTTTAGCCTGTTTCCCATTCTCAAGCACTCCATAATAATTTAATAAATTGTAAAATAAAATTCTCTACCTTATATTATTGTAAACGCATAAAATAGGAGGAACTCCGTACTGGAAAAGATTTAAGGATAATAAAGCTTGATCCCTTGAAAATTTGGTAAGAAGACATTAAAATCCTTTATCTCCGTGATACACAGAAGACCATAAGACATAAAAGTCTCTAAAATTAACAGGTATAATATCTATTTCTCCTTAAACACAAAAGACACATATGACTTACTCATTTTCTTTATCTTCTCCGCCAAGAGGGTCGACATCGTTGGCCTCATCTTCATAATCTTCCTTGTCAAAACCATTGTATATATTCATTTCAGTAGTCTGAGACTCTCTTGCTAATTTATCAGAATCTTTCAATATATCAATACCTTTTTCTATTTCCTCTTCATCGAGTTCTGTTTCATCCCTTGCATACCGAACTACTTGTTCCATCGACTCACCCATTTTATAATAAGCCAAGCCACCCAACGGTTCCACATGTAACACCGTAACCATTGTATCACAAACAAAGCCTAGCTTTTCATCCAGTGCCGTCCCGTTTGGGAAAAAAGTAAATATTTTTATACGCTCATCCCGGGCCTCAATTTTATCAGTAAATACTTCAATATTCCTTGGTAGTTTAAGTATTTTTTTGTCGTCATTCCAGCAAATACCTCTATGGAGATCCATAGTAACGTGATATTTTCCCGCACTCCCCATAGCCTTAATACGTGCCTCCCTGAGAAAGGACACCAAGTCAGACATCGTCTTCCTGAACCTGATAGAGTCAAAAGAGTTTACATATCTTGGTATGGCAACACCGGCCACAATGCCCATAACCACCAAAACTACAATTAACTCGATAAGCGTGAAACCTTGATCTCGTTGCAAGGAAGCTTAATTCCATTAACAAAAAGTACCTATTGAAAACTAAAAACCCGCCGCATAAATTGAACCCTCAGATACCATTTTGAACACACTGTTTAACCACAGGGCCTAATACAACACACCCCGAAACAATCTGCAAATGCCTGTCCCTTGAATCAGAAAGCAGAATACTCGATTTTTATATGATTGTACTATATTTTATAATTGTTTACAACCATCAACAGTTCAGGCAAATTTAAGTGGCAATCGAACCGTAACTTCTCAGTTTTTGATACTCCGATTATATTTTTTCATACTCTCATGAGCACCGACACTTAATTTATGACTTTTGTTTTATCTCAATCAGGTTACCGGAAAAATCCTTGAGGAAGTACACGGTCTTATCTTTATGTCTTCCCATGATAATGTCTACGTTTGACCGCCGGGCCTTTTCTATTACCTCAGAGAAATTGTCCAGCATGATGCCGAAATGGGTGAAATTGGGGTTGGCGTGATGAAAATCAGATATGAATACCTCTACTTTTATCCCTGTCTTTTCAAAAACGAGTACTTTAACCTCCTGAGAAAGAGAAAACAATTGTTCTGAAAGTTCCGGGGCCAAAAGAATCTCTCGTGTCTTTTCAAGACCTAAAAAATCACGATAAAACTGCAGTGCCTGTCCTTCGCTTTTATTTGTGACACCAATATGATTTAAATCCATTGAAAAATTATAACGATTAATCGGTTGACAAGCAAGTATAAGGTGTCATCACTTAACAGGCTGTCCGAGAATTCCCTTGCGTACTAAATGCTGTACTGTATATTGTTCAATTGTGCCGATATTAGACAATATATAGTATATGTTTGGAATTGCTATTGAGTTCTCGGACAACCTGCGTAGTCCTGCCCGATGCAGATGGTATCCATGTACACCATGTTCGGGTAGCAACCGAAGTGGAGGCAACACAAGGGGAGATATACAAAAAACTCGGAGTTGATCCACAGGCGATAAAAAGAAAGCGG
>AYTS01000042.1 GCA_002009475.1 Candidatus Brocadia carolinensis
GGTATCTCCTTTCTCCCGTATTTCCCTCATGTCCAATTTCTTCGCTTTGGCTTACTTTTGGTATCATGTACCTTAGTATGCCTTTTATGCCTCAATTTGTCCAGCAAAAAATTGTCCAACTGTAAGCGTAAACGGGGGGAAAGTCGCCGGAGGCCTAATTCAATTTAATGACCCGTGAAAGTAAACGTGTTTTTACTTCAGCGCACTCCTTAAGTATCCATAATTTCTGCAAAAAATGCAAGTGATAAGAAACTTCAGCACCAGGTTTTTTCAAATAAAGCCTCTTGTGTTGGTGTCTTGTGTTTGACCATTTCAAAATGAAAATCATTTGATTCTTACTTCGAGTTTGCTATAATTTCATTTTGAAATGGTGTTATTGTAAAGATCATCAGATTTAGCAAGAGTATTATACAAAGCTTTTTTATGCTGTTTAAGTGAACTATAGGAGAATTCTATTCATGGCTGAACAACGGAGAAAGGTAGTACTGGCATATTCAGGGGGGTTGGATACCTCGGTGGCGATTAAGTGGATTCCCGAAAAATATAATATGGACGTCATTACGGTGACCATTGACCTCGGTGCGGTAAAGGACCTGGATGCAATTCGGGAGAAGGCGCTAAAAATCGGGGCAAAGAAGGCAATTGTTCTTGACGCTAAGGATACCTTTGTTAAATATTTTATCTTTCCTGCATTGCAGGCAGGCGCCCTGTACGAAGGCGTTTACCCCCTGGCAACGGCGTTAGGCAGGCCGCTGATTGCAAAATTGCTGGCGGATGTGGCGCATGAAGAAAAGGCTGACGCCGTGGCACACGGCTGTACGGGGAAAGGGAATGACCAGGTGCGTTTGGATGTGTCCCTGCAGGTGTTGGATCCCAAATTGCAAATTATTGCTCCTGTCCGGGAGTGGAAGATGACCCGTGATGAGGAAATCCGATATGCAGAAGAGCATAATATTCCGGTGGAAGCAAAGATTAAGAGCCCCTATAGCACGGACGAAAATCTGTGGGGGAGGAGCATAGAGTGCGGGATTTTGGAAGATCCCTGGGCGGAGCCGCCCGAGGAAGTTTTTAAGTGGACAAAAAGTGCGCAGGACGCACCAGATGATCCTGAATATCTGGAGATACATTTTGAAAAGGGCATTCCCGTTGCCCTGAATGAGGAAGAAATGGACGGCGTTGTTTTGATTAACACTTTGAATGCGCGTGGCGGGAAGCATGGTGTTGGCCGTATCGACCATCTGGAGAACCGGCTGGTTGGCATCAAGTCAAGAGAGATTTATGAGTCCCCTGCTGCGGTTATCTTGCATGCCGCTCACCGTGCGCTGGCAGGCATGATTATGACAAAAGACGCCTTGCGTTTTAAGGATATTGTTTCTGCGCAGTATGCCGATCTGATTTATAACGGGCTCTGGTTTTCCGCCTTTCATCAGGACCTGGTGGCATACGTCTTAAGCAGCCAGCGGCTTATGACCGGGACTATCCGAGTAAGATTATCGAAAGGAACATGCACGGTAGTCGGGCGTAAATCTCCGTTATCTCTCTATAGCGAAAAACTGGCGACCTACCAGAAGGAAGATACGTTTGATCATAGCGCCTCCCTTGGATTTATTAAGATATATGGGTTACCGGTAAAGATACAGGCTCAAAAACAGATGGACGTTTTGTCAGGCAAGGAGGCATTGCATCTGGATTCGATCATGCCGCCGAAGATGAAATCTCTGGGCAAAGCTGAGGGGGATAAAAAAAGGTGAAGGAATGAAAGTACTCTTACTCTTCCCGCCGTCGTGGCATCCTTCACAGCCCTACCTGAGCCTGCCTTCGTTAACTGCTTTTTTAAGACAGAACGGCGTATCCAATGTTGTCCAGCGGGATATGAATATTGAATTGTTGGATATTCTCCTTACCGAAAAGACATGCCGTGAATTTTATCAGAAAATTCTTGATAAATTAAAACATAGAGACAGTTCTGGTTCGTTGTCCAGCGGTGCACCTTTTGATCAGGAGAAGCGCCGGGCATTAATTCATGCAGTGGAGACGATTCCTGCTCTGGTGAAAAGGGTAGAGCCTGCGAAACATACGTTGCGGTCAGAAGGTTTTTATGATCTCGATCGTTATATCGAAAGTGTCAATACCATAAACAATGCTCTTGACGTGCTGTCAGCCTTGTATTACCCTTCATCAATGACGGCAATCAATAACGATATGCGGTATTCCGTCTATTCATCACAGGAGATTTTTACTGCGCTCGACGATGAAGAAGAAAATATCTTCCTCAATCTGTACAAAGACCATATCCTTGCTTCCATTCTGGAATCTTCTCCCACGATCGTAGGGATCTCCATTACCAGCACCTCCCAGATTATTCCAGGTCTGACCCTTGCAAAACTGATAAAGGGTCGCAACAAGGAAGCCCATATTACTATCGGTGGAAGTGTTTTTACCAAGCTCATTGAAAATGTAAAAAAGATAGACGGGTTGTTTTCAATCGTTGATAGTTTTATCGTTTTTGAGGGAGAGCACGCCCTGCTGGACCTTGCAGAGCAGGTGGATGGCAAGAGGGATTTTAAAAAGGTCCGGAATTTGATTTACCGGGATAATAACAGCATCAGGATCAATGAGCCATTTTTTGCAGAGGATTTAAATAAACTTCCGACTCCCGACTTTGATGACCTGCCGCTGAGGCTTTACCACGCTCCGGTGTCTGTCCTGCCGGTGCAGACATCGCGGGGCTGTTATTACCGGAAATGCGCCTTCTGTAACCTGCATCTGGATCACAGGAATTTTCGTTTACGCCGGGCGGAATTACTTCTGGAGGACATCCGTAAGCTTTCGCAAAAATATCAGACTCCGTATTTTTTCTTTACGGACGAATCCGTTCCTGTTAGCCAGTTGCGGGAGATATCTCAAGGACTGCTGGAAAACAAACAGGAGATAAAATGGATGGGGGGGGTGCGATTTGAGAATGCTCTCAGTCTCGATGTGCTCAGGAAGATGTATGAGGCCGGATGTCAGAAGCTGGTCTTTGGTTTGGAGTCATACAACCAGCGTGTATTGGATATTATGAAAAAGGGGACAAAGGTTGAGGTCGTGAAAAGGATACTGGATGAATGCCTGAAGGTGGGCATTTCGTTTCACCTCTATCTCATTATTGGGTTTCCGACGGAAACTGAAAAAGAGGCGTTGGAAACACTCAACTTTGTGCTGACGAAAGAATATCTCGATTTACCAGGCTTTTCATGTTTGCCGTCTCTTTTTGGAATGGAGAAAGATTCTCCGATTACTCAAAATCCAATGGAATATGGACTAAGGAGTATCATGGCGCCCCGCGGCGAGGATCTAGGGCTGGGGTATTTTTATGAAGTGGAACAGGGCATGTCTTCAGAAGAGGCCGAGAGGATGTACCATCATGTGGTAAGTCAGTTAAGCGAGAAGTTGTGTCCATTTCCCTATAATTATTCAATGGCAGACGGGTTATTATATATTGCCCACAGAAAACACGCATTATAGCTGTAAGAGAAATTCGTAATAGTTTATCGCATGGGGCATTAACTTTGAAACAACAAATGAGTTTTATAACCTTATTTTTAAATATGGGAATTGGGAAGTCAAAATAGATGCCTTTTTGTTTTACAATGGTATATGCGAACAAGTGAAACGGTTTTACTGGTGTGCATATGAAATAAAATACAACATTAGTTGCTAACCAAGGCATCCACCTGACGCTAATCACGCAGGTGATGCCTGATGTTCGGCTCAGGGGGGGCCACGCTTAATATCAATCCTTTTCCAGATTAAGGATATATTTGAGAGGTGAAACATGAATAAATTGTTTACTGCAATAATACACAAAGAAGAAAACCTATATGTTGCCGAATGTCCGGAAGTCGGTACGGTAAGTCAAGGAACAACCGTTGAAGAAGCTGTGAAAAATTTACAAGAAGCTACAGAGTTATACCTTGAAGAATTTCCCTTAAAAGAAACTCAACGACCCTTCCTTACAACCTTTGAGGTAGCTGTTAATGCCTGAATTCCCCCATATATCGGGCAACGAAGCTATTAAAATATTTGTAAAATTAGGTTTTAAAATTGCCAGACAAAGAGGCAGCCATGTAGTTTTGCGAAAAGAAAATAAAGGCTGCGTTATTCCTCTCCACAAAGAAGTCGCAACGTGAACCCTCCGGGGAGCGCATAAACAAGCCGGGATCACGGTAGAAAAATTCATTGAAACATATAATGAATATTATGCGGACGTTTTCACTGACGGACGTTTTTTTGTCATGTGTGGTAATCTTGCTGTTATAGGAGAAGTACGACGTTCCCCTGGTACAAAAAGTTAAGAAGTCAAATACATTTGATAAGATACTCAAAGTTAACATCATGTTTCCTTTTAAGTCGATTAAAAACCGGTTAATCCTGATTCTCCTGCTCTGTTCATTTACACCATTACTGTTGTTGCGGTTCATGGCGTTTCCCAAGGCGCAAAAGGATTTGGAAGAGGCCTTGATACGCAACCTTGAAGGTGTAAGGCAAAAACAAGCGGAAATTGTAAAGATGTGGTTTGATGAAAGGTGGCATGACGCAAAGGTCGTCAGCAGAAACATCTCTGACGTACTGGAGCGCAGTGTGGATGATAAGGCCAGGGGTTTCCCAAAGGTAAACGATTATCTTGCGACGATCAAGAAAGAGTATGGATTTAAAGCCGTGTACATTACTTCACGTGACGGAACGGTGCTCGTGGCTACGGAACGGCAACAGTTAGGTTCCAGCATGCTGAGATACGACTATTGCAGAGATGCGTTGAATGGGAGTATTAGTATATCAAAGATTCAGTCATCTGTTCAGAATGAAAACGGGAACAAAATGAGCGATAGCGATGGTCCGATACTGTATCTATCCGCCCCACTCGTGAGTTCAGACAACCTTATCGTCGGGGCGGTCATTCTCAAAATAAATACCTTGCACCTCAGCGAAATCATGAAAAGTGCAAAACTAGGAAAGACAGGGGAAACCTTTCTTATTAATCGGGAGGGTTTTATGCTTACCGAATCACCTTTTGCCGATGAAATAAAAAAGGCCGGACTGGTTCAGCAGGGAACGGCATTAACGTTACGGGTAATAAACCCGCGAACCGGAAAACTTACCGAAGGGGCGCAAGAATGCCTGAGCGGCAAGGAGGGCTACGATGCAGAAGGCTATAAAAATTACGACGGCCGGAAGGTCCTGGGCGCCTGGTGCTGGATTCCAGAGTACGATTGTGGTTTGCTTGCTCAGATTACAATTCAGGAAGGGTATGGAGCGGCCTACAGTTTGAATAAATTTGTTCTTTCGATGCTGCTGGTATTGGCCTTCCCGTTAACATTAGCTGCATTCTATTTTGGAAGACGAATTTCTGCTCCCATTTTAAATATAACAGAGGTAACAAAAAAGATTACCAGCGGCAACCTGGGTCAACGGGTAAAAGACCATGGGAAAAAGGATGAAATTAGCGAGCTGGCGCAGGCATTCAACGTTATGGCAGAATCCCTGGAAGAAAAAACGGTCAAATTAAGAAATTATACTGCCGACCTGGAGAATACGGTAAAAGAGAGGACTCTGAAGCTACAGGAAATGACAAATTTTTTAAATAGTATTTTGGCCGGTTCTACGGAATATTCAATTATTGCAGAAGATTTACAGGGTAATATCCTTGCATTTAATAAAGGTGCAAGTCTTGTCTATGGTTACAAACCGGAAGAAATGATTGGTGTGGCGAATGTGAGGATTCTTCATACCGCGGAAGATGTAAAAGCGGGTAAGGTCGATCTTATGTTAGAAGTAGCTCGCAAAACGGGACGGTATGAGGGAGAAGTTTTAAGAAAGAGAAAGAGTGGAGAGGTTTTTCCCGTTCATGTTACCTTCACCTTGCGGCGAGACGAAAAAGGTCAACCGATCGGCTTTGTTGTTATATCCAAAGATATTACCGAAGAAAAGATCGTGGCGCTTGAAAAAGAGATTGTTGATAACGTCAATAAGATTATTGCGTCGGGCCTGGATATTAAAGAAGTTTATAAAAATATTTATCGTGAATTGAAACGGAGAATTGATTTTACCTGGTTGGGGGTGGCGTGTCTCATCGATGGGACAGAAATTGTAGAAGATTCCCACGTTGTCGACGGGGTATTATTGTCCACGGATTGGTTGCATTGCTACCGGTCTCTTTCCCATGCAACGGCCCAGGATATTGCAATCAAGAAGGGTATGCCTATTTTTGTTAAGGATACCGGTGAAGGAACGTATCAGTTTGATCGGGAATTGTTCGAAAAAGGGATGCGTTCTTATGTTTGCTATCCGCTGAAATCAAAAGGAGTAACTACCGGAGTTGTTACCCTGGGGAGTAAGCAGAGAGAAGTATTTAGCGAAGCTCATTTTGGATTATTAAGTCAGATTGCACCCCAATTGGCTATTGCCATTGAGAATGCGAGGCTTTTCCTCTCCACACGGGAATCGGAAAAGAAGTATCGGGACCTTGTGGAAAATGCGCCGGAAATGATTCACGAGGTCAGTCTGAAGGGAAATTTTATTAATGTTAACAAAACAGAATTAAATAAATTGGGGTATGCTCTCGAAGAAATGCAGCAGATGACCCTGGAAGACATTGTTCCCCTTGAATATCGCGGAGAAATCAAGAGGTTTATTAAGCGGACTCAGGAAACCGGAAGCGGTGAATTGGAAACGGTGTTTCTGACAAAATCCGGAAATGAAATAAACGTCGAAATTAATGGGACAGGTCTTTACAACACCAAAACGGGGGAATGTATTTGTGTGAGGGCATTTGTGAGGGATATTACGGAAAGAAAAAGGATGGAGGAGCAAGTCCGTCGATCGGAAAAATTGGCCTCGATGGGTGAGCTCGCTGCAGCGATTGCACATGAGATTCGAAACCCCCTCGGAGCAATTTGTAATTCTGTGGGTATTTTAGATGCCCATTTAAAATTGGCGGGGCAGGATAAAATTTTGCTGGAAATGATTGTGGGTCAATCCGAAAGATTAGACAGAATTATCAGTGATTTCCTGACGTTTGCCCATCCCCGCGAACCCTCCTTCTCTTTGCAGGACGTACGGGAAGTGATTAAAAATACCCTCTTTCTGTTGGAGCAGGATAGCCGGTTTACCGATCAGGTTGAGATAAAGGAGGTATACGAGAGTGTCTTGCCAAAAGTGTTCATTGACCCGGACCTCATTCACCAGGTATTGTGGAACTTATTGGTAAATTCTCTTGACGCAATGCCGGATGGCGGGCAGATTAAGATAACCGTAAGAAAGACGAATGTTTTTTTACGGGACGCAGTGGAGGTTGTGATGTCGGATACGGGGCTCGGTGTGCCGGCGCACGAATTGGATAAGATATTTGAGCCTTTTTATACGACAAAGACCGAAGGAACGGGATTGGGACTCTCGGTGGTTCAACGGATTATTGATGATCATGGCGGGACAATTGATGCCGTGAGTAAAAAAGACAAAGGGACGACCTTTTATATCAAGTTGCCTGTCGGAAATGAAAAATTAGCAGCTCAGTAACAAGTTAGTTTTTTGAAAGAGTAGGGGCGAAGCATTTGCTACAATTGTCATGTACGCATTCATATCAAAACGGGCAAATGCTTCGCCCCTACCCTGCATGACAAATAGCGCAATTATTGGAAATTTTCAAAAAAACTAAATTGTTACGCAATTCAGAATAATCTTTTTGTAGGATAATTCAGGAACTATGGAAAACGGTAAAATCCTTGTTGTGGAAGATCAGGATGCCATGAGAGAATCTCTCATGATTGCCTTTCGGGATGAGGGGTACCAGGTTGATGTTGCAGTGAGCGGGGAGGAGGCTCTCCAAAAATTAGGGAGTCACGACGGGTATGACCTGATCGTAACCGATTTAAAGATGAAAAAGGTAGACGGGCTGGAAGTGCTTAAGTTGGCAAAGTCTCGGTATCCTTCCACGGAAGTGGTATTGATCACCGCCTATGGAACTATCAGTACGGCCGTTCAGGCGATCCGTGACGGGGCATATGATTATGTGACGAAACCTTTCCGTCATCAGGAAATCTTAAAAGTTACAAAAAAGGCGCTCGAGAAAAAAAGCTTAAAAGACCGCGTCCGGTACCTTGAAGGGGAAATTCGGGATAAATATAAATTTGAAGGTATTGTGGGGAATTCGAATGTTATGCTGGAAGTGCTGAAAATAACTTCCCAGGTGTGCCGTACGGAAAGTACCGTTCTGGTTACAGGGGAGAGTGGGACAGGAAAAGAGTTGATAGCGCGAGCCATCCATTATAACAGTCTGCGTAAGGATGGTCCCTTTGTTGTAATTAACTGTGGCGCCTTGCCTGAGAATTTACAGGAAAGCGAATTATTTGGGCATATGAAAGGGGCATTTACCGGTGCCATTAAAGACAAAGTGGGATTATTCCAGCATGCTCAAAAGGGAACGATTTTACTGGACGAAATCGGAGAAACTTCGCAGTCAACACAGGTAAAACTTCTGCGATTTTTACAGGACGGCGAGATTCGCCCTGTTGGTGGAAACAAGTCGGTATGTGTGGACGCAAGGATTATTGCGTCTACCAATGAAAATTTAGAAAAAGCCATTGAATCGGGAAAGTTCAGAAAGGATCTCTTTTATCGCATCAACGTGATCCGCATTCATCTTCCCACCCTTAGAGAACGCAGGGAAGACATTCCTCTTTTGGTAGAATATTTTTCAGAAAAAATTTTGGAAAAACTCAAAAAGGAGAAAAGGGTATTTTCCGAAGAATCGATGCGGGCCTTCATGAATTATGATTGGCCGGGCAATATCAGAGAACTTCAAAACATCATAGAAAGAGCTGTTACCCTGTCTAAGAATGAGATAATTAATGCGGAGGAACTTCCGCTCCCCGTTGGGCAAGTTGCCGTACTTGCCAGGATCCTATGGAGGATCAAAAGAGGAAGTCCTTTATAGTAACGACCCTAGCAGAGCAAGAAAAGAATGCTATTGTTGATGCCTTGAATAAATATGGAGGTAATCAAACGAAAGTGGCGCAGATACTCGGCATATCAACAACAACCCTCTGGAGAAAGATAAAAAAATACAGGATTAAGCCACAGCATGAAATAACGGATAAAAGTGATCGGTAATTTCATACTGAAACTACTATTGCATTATGGAATGTTTTTAAGGCTAAGTGTTCCGTATCAGAGATTAATCCGAAAGGTATCATGTTTTAATAAGATGTTGTTTTAATGCCACTTATACAAAATATAAGTGGCATTTTGTTTTTTCATGCGAAGTTGGTATATCTTTCGTACTTGTAACGGCAAAGCATATTTAATCGGTACTCTTGGAGTGGAGAAAAAAGTTTCATCGGATGTTAAAAAGGAGAAAGATTACTGAGGTAAAAAAAGTTGTCGACGTTAAGTTTGAAGTAGAGGAAAGTCTTGAAGAGAAAAAAAAAGGGTATTTTGCCCGTTTCGTAGGGATTTTTAAAACGTCATCACAGGGGGGGAAGAGAATTATGCCATTAGCGGAGGGGATAAATAAAATAAGTGCTTTCGTAAAAAAGTTGCCCAAGGCGCCACAGCCTGAGCTCACTTCAAGAGAGGTGGTGCTTTCTCTCTGGGGGGCGCTTTTGGGTATAGGGATAACGGCGCTGCTTGCATTTACCTGGAAGTGTCCGATGCTGTTAGGGTCTTTTGGATCTACCGCACCATTGATTTATTGTGCGTATAAGTCGCCTCTGGCACAACCAAGGAATGTCGTGCTGGGGCATTTTCTCGGCGCAAGTATCGGTGTGGTTATCAACGATTTCTTTGGTGTGACGTGGTGGTCGATTGCGCTTACCGTTGCCCTTGCTATTATTCTTATGTTTGTGACGTATTCGATACATCCCCCTGCTGGCGCAACGGCATATGTAGCTGTTCAGACGGGTGGGTTGGGCGTTGGATACTGGTTTATCCTGAATCCCACGATGTTTGGTATTTTTATCATGCTGACCGTAGCAGTGATCTTTAATAAGATGAGCAAGAGAGATTATCCAACACATTGGTACTAAAATGCGGTGTCAATTGGATGTGATGTTCGTGAACCTGAGGGCATAAAGTTTGTTAAATTACGGAGAAAATTATGTATATCTCGATTAAAAATCGGCTTATTTTTTTTACTGATCATATTTACGTTACTGCCATTTGTATTGTTGCGGGTTATTGCTTACCCGAGGATACAATCCGATCTGCAGGAAGTGCTCATACGAAACCTTGATGGTATTGGACACAAGCAGGCTGAATTGGTAACTTCCTGGGCGCAGGAAAGAATGAAAAAATGCCCGCGTTGTAGCAAACAATCCACTGATGATCAAATGTGCAAAAATTACAAAAGATGATAAAGATTATCAGGATGTCTCCCAATACCTGGAGGTGGTAAAGAATGAGTATGGTTATAAAGGGGTACTGGTAAGCAATGATAAAGGCAAGGTTACCGTAGCAACAGCAGGGGAAGACTTAGGGGGTGATATTTCGCAGATGGATTACTTCAATCAGGCGTTACAGGGAAATTCAGTTGTGTCGAATGTTATTCCATCCGAAATCCCACTCGCCAATGAATTTGGTGAGAAAGAGCTGGGTATGCCTACGCTGTTTGTTTCGACACCACTGAAAGATCGTGACGGAGTTATCATTGGCGTTGTTGCCATTCGAGTCGATGAAAAGACACTCAACAATCTGATGTTAAATCTTCATTTGGGGAAGACGGGAGAAACGTATCTGGTAAATAAAGATGGGTACATGATCACCGAATCGAGGTTTGCTGCACATTTAAAAGAGATGGGACTGGTAAAAAAGAGGTGCGCCCTGGAATTGAAGTTGGTTAATCCGGAAACGGGTGATTTTACCACGGGTGTGAAGCAGTGTATTGAAGGCAATAATGGTTTTGACGCAAAAGGATATAAAGATTACAGCGGGTTGACCGTGTTAGGGGTGTGGCGCTGGTTGCCCGAATTCAATTGGGGTGTTGTTGCAGAGATTGACAGAGATGAAGGGTATGGCGCCGCCTATAATCTGAAGTATATTGTGAGTTCTATCCTGCTGGTGATTGCTTTTCCTATCGTAATTGTCGCGTATATTATTGGCAGAAAGACTTCGACACCGATTATTAAGTTGAGAGAAGTAACCGAAAAGATGGCATCCGGGGATTTGACCCAACGGGTAGACATCAAGCGGGACGATGAGATTGGGATATTGGCAAACTCTTTTAACACCATGGCGAAATCTCTGGATGAGAAGACGAAGGAAGTTACCGAGTCGGAGAAACGTTACCGGGGATTGTTTGGTTCCATAAAAGAAGGGGTCTATCAATCGGATCCCGGCGCCGATGGTGTTTTTACCTTCATTAATAAGGCGGGAGCTGAAATATTAGGTTATAGCACTCCGGAAGAGGTTATTGGAACAAAGGTAAAAGATATTTATGTGGACCAGGAAGATCGAAGGCGTCTTTGCGAGAAACTTGAAAAAGATGGCATTTGGAGGGATTTTGTGTCCCTGTGTAAGAGAAAAAACGGCGATAGCTTTTATGCAGAACGCACCAGCAATATGCTTCGGGACGAGAAGGGGATTCCTATGGCTATTTACGGAGTATTCCGGGATATCTCTGAAAGGAAAAAGGCAGAGCAGGAGGTCACAGAATCAGAAAGACGGTATCGATTGTTATTCGATTCGATTAAAGAAGGTGTTTATCAATCCGAGTCAGGACCGGAAGGTGCTTTTACCTGGATCAACCAGGCGGGTGCCGAAATTCTTGGTTTCAATTCTCCGGGAGAAGTGATTGGAACGAAAGTAAAGGATGTTTACGTAAA
Organism: Candidatus Brocadia carolinensis; assembly: GCA_002009475.1. Classification (GTDB taxonomy): domain Bacteria; phylum Planctomycetota; class Brocadiia; order Brocadiales; family Brocadiaceae; genus Brocadia; species Brocadia carolinensis. The sequence goes on from AYTS01000042.1 coordinate 11,859, forward strand.
TCCGGACGATCGTATAAAGCTTCTCGAAAAACTTGGGAAGGAAGGGGTATGGAAAGGTTTTGTCTCTTTTTGTAAGAGAAAAAATGGTGAACGTTTCTATATGGAACGCACATCCAACATCGTTGTCGATGAAAAGGGTAAGCCCGTTCGGGTTGATGGAATATTCAGAGATATTACTGAGCGGAAGAAGTTTGAAGAGGAATTGCAGGAATCTGAAAAACATCATCGGCAATTACTGAATTCATTGAAAGAAGGGATATATCAGAGTGAACCAACGGAAGATGGCGTGTTCACCTGGATCAATCAGGCTGGCGCAGAAATGCTTGGCTACAGTTCTCCGGAAGAAGTAATTGGCACACGGGTTAAAGAAGTATATGTAAATCCCGATGACCGGAAAGAATTGGTTGAGAAGCTGGAAAAAGAAGGGGTCTGGCGAGAATTTACCTCATATTGCAAGAGAAAAAATGGGGAACGATTTATTTCGGAACGAACATGCAATCTGGTGCGTGACGAAAACGGCAAATCGATAAGAATTGAGGGTGTATTTAGGGACATAACAGAAAGATAAAGCAATTATTTATAAAAGAATTTAAATACACTGAATGTGGGGAGTAGAAAATTATGGGAAATGGAGCAACAAAGGGTTTGTCGGTAAATGCAAAGACCCTTATCTTGATATTGTTGTTTGTTAATGTCGGGTTTGCGTTCAAGATGATTAATAAGTACTACGCCATGAAAGATGCCGGGTACATCAGGGAAAAGACATTTCGTGATCAGCTTGAGACCAGGGTGATGAAGGCCTTTGGTTCCATGGAAGACCTGAACAAGATGGTGGATGATATAACACGGCGAAAGGAGGAGGCGGAACTGACCGCTGCGTCTTTCCAGGAGCAAGGGGAACAATTAAAGCTTGCAAACAAAAAACTCGAAGAGTCAAAGACTGATCTGGAGGAGGAAAAAGCGCGGCTGCAAAGAGAGATCTGGGAGTTAGAAGACTCGTTGTCACTTGCAAAAAAGACGTTAAGCAATAAAGATTTAACCATTCAGGAACTGATGAATAATGTAGACATCCTTGGAAAGGAAAAGTCAACACTCAAGAAACAGCTTGAGGAATATTCGAAAACACCAGGAGCGTGGAGCCTTCCCAAACAGTAAAGCATGGATTCATGATACATCAGAAAGATTTTTATGAAAAGGATTTTAATTGTTGAAGGACAAGGGAAGGTACGCCGGTCGTTGGTTAGCATCTTAAAGCGGGAAGGTTTTGAGGTATGTGAGGGAACGGGATGGGATGGTGTATTGAAGGCTTGTGAAAAGAAGGCATATGATCTCTTCATGGTAGATTTAGATACAAAACCACCGGAAGGTGATGATATTTTAAAGAAGATAAAGCATACCAACGTTAGTGCAGAAATAGTGGCAATCGCTTCACGAAGCAGGTGTGATGCTAATCAAATAAATAGGTACGGAATATATGATTGTCTTCACAAACCTTTCCGGCAGAAAGAAGTAGTCGATTTGGTAAAGAAGGCTTTAGAGAAAAAGCAATTGGCTGACAAGGTGCGGAACCTGGAGCAGATTATCGATATTTGATGTGAGTTCCTCTTTCCTACCGATAAAATTGCTGTTTAAGAAACTCAAACAAATTTGTTGCGAACTGATTTATAATGATAAAACTGGAGAAAGGGGGTGTTATTAAATAGAATAGCTATGAAAAGAGCAGGTGAGATGTAAGAGTAATAATATGTATTCGAGAGTAAACATGTAGTTACAATCAAAGGGGTGTTGTTCTGAGATCATATTCACAACAACATTTTAGAGGAGAACAATTAATGTTATATACTGGAAACGTAGATGCAATTGCAGCGGTATCATTAAAGAAAGCTACTGCAATGAAGCACAGTCTGATAGGCTTCCTGACGCTTTCTGTAGTCGCTGGTTTTTTTATTGGTTTTGGTGTCCTTCTCATGATTATTGCAGCTGCTCCTGTTGCTGCGATCAATCCAGGAATAGGGAAAATCGTTTGTGGTGCAGTATTTCCAATCGCTTTGATATTTGTAGTTATTGCCGGAGCTGAGTTGTTTACCGGATATAACTTACTGATATTTAAAGGTACTTTGCGGGGCACGGTAACATTTGGCGATTCAATGCTGGGCTGGTTTTGGACCTACTTAGGTAATCTGGGCGGCTCCCTGATCTTTGCGCTTTTAATTTATATGTCCGGTGTGTTTGCCCCTGATCCATGGCATGCCTTTTTGAACAAGGTGGCTACCTATAAATGCAACGCGCCCTGGTGGGAATTATTTTTCAGAGGTATTTTTTTGTAACTGGCTCGTGTGTCTGGGTATATGGAGTTGTTTTCGGGTTACCAGCGACAGTGCCAAGATCATGATGTGCTGGTGGGTCTTGTTCTGTTTTGTCACTACCGGAATGGAACATAGTGTGGCAAATATGACGTTGTTGGGGATTGCAAATATGTTGCCTCATGACCCAGAAGCGATTTCCTGGGGTAAGATGTTTGGCTGGAACCTTGTTTCTGTGACCCTCGGTAACATTGTAGGCGGCACGTTCTTTGTCACTTTCCTGTACTGGTTTGCTACGTACATGGATGAAAGGGGTGCCAGGAAGATGGAGGGCATAAAGGGTGGTTCCGGAGCAGGAAGTCTGCCACGTGCCGGTGGATCTCCTGAGGAAATAAAAGATGTTAAGGTGAGAATGAAGTAAGAAAATGGTGACGAAACGGAAGATCAGATGATATCATACAAAAGCTGATAAAAGACGTTTCGGATGGAATAAATAAAAAGGGCCGGTTTAAACGCTGGCCCTTTTTTGTTGTCACATTTTGAACGATACCGGAAGAGTTGAATTTAAATTAGCCTTCGGCGACGTATTTAAAGAGAATATCGAACCGCAGAACAAGGAATATCGAATAGTGAAGTGAAAAATACTTCCTCATTCAACATTCCTTGTTCAATATTCGATATTCGGCGTGCTGTTTTTCAATGGAGAACGAAGAAGCTCTTCGCTCTGCAATTCCGGAACATTTGAATATTGAGCAGCTTGTGGCTTTATCGAGAGGTATCGGAGATTGCTTCTCCAATAGCATAAAGATTCCCATCGTTTGAGCCAAGGTAAATAGTACCATCGGCGTCGATTGCTGGCGATGATTCTATGGCATCACCGGTTTCGAAGATCCACTTCAGATTGCCATCAGGATGAAAGGCATACAATTTTTTATCCCTGGAGGCAGCGTAAATGGTGCCGTCTGCCGCAACGGCAGGGCATGAATGAATAGAGGAGCCTGTTTCAAATTTCCACTTCAACTTCCCATCGGCATTGAATGCATAGAGATGATTATCTCCTGAGCCAACATATATGTTTCCCTCCAGGTCAATTGCAGCGGAAGAATCGATATCATACTCGGTGTTAAATGTCCATGCCGTCTTTCCGTCCGGACGAAAGGCGTAAAACCTCGCATCCTCAGAGCCAATATAGATGTTTCCGCTTGGCGCAATTAAGGGAGATGCGTCCAGGAGGTATCTGGTGCCAAAACTCCATGCTGCCTTGCCTTCAGGCTCCATCGCAAAGAGATAATAGTCACCCGAGCCAAAGTAAATCATGCCGTCTGGTGCAATGGCAGGGGACGATGCAATGTGGTCTGCAGTCTTTTGTGTCCACTGCAGTTTTCCATCATGAGTAATGGCATGGAGTTTTTTATCCCATGATCCAACGTAAATCATGCCATCGGGCGCAAGGGCAGGGGAGGAAATAATGCCCCCCTCGGATTTGTATTTCCATTGTAAACTGCCGTCGGGATTTACCGCATAGAGATGACCATCCCACGAACCAAAAAGAATCACGCCGTCCTTTCGAATGGCAGGCGATGAATCAACCTCATCCTGTGTTTCGAATGCCCATTTTAGTTTGCCATTTCTGGTAACGGCATAGAGTTTCTTGTCTTTCGAACCAAAGTAAATGGTGCCGTCTTCACCGATTGCCGGAGAAGAAGCAATGGGGCCCTTGGTTTGAAATGTCCACTTGAGCATCGGTTTTCGAATACCTGCTGCTGGGCTTCTTCCGGTATGTTGCAAGTCATGTCTGAACATAGGCCATGGGGTGTCGGCAAGCTGTGCATGAAGTGCGGTTTGTAATGAGGTGAAGAATAAAAAAGAAACGAATATTGGTAGAATAAGAGTTCGGTATATTTTTTTAACATATAAAAAGGTCCTTTTTTAGGATGATAGAATTACTCAAAATTACCTTGAACTCCCGGTGCTGGTTCAATCTTGTAGATTGAACCACACATCTTGAATGGGATGAGCAGGTCTGGAATCAGTAATTGTCTTGAGAAGAATATCAAATGTTTTGATTCAATCGTGGGCGATTGAACCAGCAAGCAGTCGCAGCTAAAGGCAGCTTGATTAAAATGCTGTCTGAAGACAGGGTTCCCATTTTTGTAACAATGGCCTGGCGCTTCTGACGACGCCGTCAGAGAATTCCTTTTGTTGACGGAACGTCTTTCACCCGTTCGTCTATCCGCACTGCATCGTGCAATGCCCTGGCTAGTCCCTTAAAAATTGCCTCAGCTATGTGGTGTGTATTGCTGCCGTAAGGCACGTTTACATGCAAATTTATCCCGGCATTGGTGCTGAAGGCCTTGAGAAATTCCTCGATGAGTTCCGCATCAAAATTTCCGATCTTCCCCGTATGGAAGGTGACATGATATACCAGTGCAGGCCTGCCGCTAATGTCTATCGCTATTGAGGCGAGAGTTTCTTGCATCGGGATGCTTGAATTTGAAAACCTGCGGATTCCCTTTTTGTCTCCTAATGCCTCTTTTAATGCCTGTCCCAGGCATATCCCAACGTCTTCTACGGTGTGATGATCGTCCACCATGCGATCGCCAGTCGCCTTGAGTTCCAGGTCGAACAGACCGTGTTTGGTGAGGATGTCAAGCATGTGATCCAGGAAGCCGATTCCGGTGGTGATATGGCTTTCCCCTTTTCCGTCGATGTTGATGGCTAAAGCAACCTCCGTTTCTTTGGTCTTGCGATGAATGGTGGCGGTTCTTTTTGTCATTTGAATTGCACTGACATGCGTGTCGTGCCCTCTGTTAATGTTTGGGAATTTCAAAGTTGTTGCGGAGCGAAGAGATTCTTCGTTCTCCATTGAAAAACAGTACGACGAATGTCGAACAAGGAATATTGAATGACGATGTACCTTTACTTCGCTATTCGATATTCCTTGTTCTGCGGTTCGACCTTTTCTTTAAATAAGCAGCCGGAGGCCTAATTCAAATGTTCAGGAATTTCAATCACCTCCCATAATCCCCCCGTTTACGGGGGGAAACAGGGGGGAAGTCACTGTTTAATGACAACAGGGATGCATTATCTTTGAATGGCTATCGCTCACAAGCTCTTTGAGGTGTTTCAGTAAAGTGTCGATTTCTTCCCTTGTCCCAATGGTAATGCGCAAGCAATCGTCCAGCCGCCTCAGATTAAAATATCGAACCAGTATCTTTCGTAATTTGAGCGTCTGGTACAGCGTGTGGGCAGAAACTTCTTTCCTGCATCGTACCAATACGAAGTTGGTTTGGGAGGGATATACAAAAAATCCCATTTCCTGCAGCGATCTCGTAAGATGGAGTCTCGTTTCTTTTATTTTTTCAACATGCGTCTTCATGCTTTTTTGATCATCCAGCGCTGCCACCACGGCAGCAATGCTAAGTCGGTCGACATTATATGAGTCCTTTACCTTCATCATTCCTTGAATGAGATGTTCCTGGGCAATACAAAAACCCAATCTGATGCCAGCTAAAGAATAGGATTTTGACAGTGTGCGGAGGATAAGGACATTGTCATGCTTTTCAACAAGACGAAGGCAGTTGTCCTCGGCGAAATCGGCGTATGCCTCATCTACAACAAGCACACCATCTATTTTTGACGCTATCGTTGAAATATCATCAGGCGGTATCATGGTCCCTGAAGGTGAGTTTGGATTAGCAATAAAAGTGACCTTAGCCCCTTTTACGATAAAGTCTTTGGGCAGCGTGTAATCTTCTGTAAAGTCGATTGCACAGGCAGCGCCATCCTGAAGTTCCGCAAGTGTTTTGTAAAGCATGTATGAAGGATAAGGAAAGATCACCTTGTCACAGGGTCCTGCAAAACTCCGGATAATAATAGACAACAGATCGTCTGAGCCGTTTCCCGCCATGACATACTCTGGCTTTGTTCCTAATACCTCGGCGACCTTCTGCCTCGCCTGTGTTGCAACAGGGTCCGGATAAAGACGTAAGCTGTCACTTACCGCACTTTTAATGGCGTTCAGGACTTTTGATGAAGGGGGATAAGGATTTTCGTTCGTATTGAGCTTTACATAGATACCGTCTTGTGGTTGTTCGCCAGGCGTATACCCCGACATCATTTCAATGTTTTTCCGAAAATAACTCAACCGTGTACTCCTTTTAGTTTGCTTTGGCTTTTTCTTTTAAAAGGTTTAATCTGATTTGAACAGAACGGGAATGTGCATCCAGACCCTCTGCCCCCGATATCTCAAGCACATCCTGATACGTATCCTTTAGTGCAGACTTCGAATAGGTTATTACGCTTGTCCTTTTCAGGAAATCATTGACTGATAAACCAGACGAAAAACGGGCCGTTCCGCTTGTTGGTAATACATGGGATGGTCCAGCTATATAATCGCCCAGCGCGACAGGGGTATACGGGCCTAAGAAGATTGCCCCGGCGTGTTTTATACGTGCCTGGATATTTCTGGGGTTTTCTGTAATAATCTGTAAATGTTCGGGGGCTAATGTATTTGCAATTTCTATGCATTCATCGATGTTTTTTGTCAAAAATATAACTCCAAATTTCGCAAGATACTTCTTTGTATCAGCGCTGCGTTTAAGTTTGGATAACTGTTGTTTTAATTCTCTTATTACTTTTTCTACCAACGATTCTGAAAAAGTAACTAAAATGGAAATTCCAGGGGTATGCTCCGCCTGGGATAACAAATCAGATGCAACAAATGAAGGGTTAGCGAGGTCGTCCGCTATGATGAGCACTTCGCTTGGCCCTGCAAGCATATCAATACCGGCATATCCAAAAACTTCTTTTTTGGCGATCGTTACAAAAACATTTCCTGGCCCTACGATTTTATCAACCTTTGGGATCGTTTCTGTTCCAAACGCAAGGGCCGCTATAGCCTGAGCTCCGCCTACTTTGTAAATCTCATGTACACCTGCTTCTCTGGCTGCTACCAACCTTTCGGGGGGGATCGCACCGTCCTTTGCGGGTGGAGTGGTCATCACGATTTTTTTTTACCTCTGCCACCTGAGCAGGTATGGTATTCATCAATACCGTAGAGGGATAAGATGCACTGCCACCAGGGACATATATCCCAACACTGTCGATTGGAGTATAGAAGGTGTCGAGCGAAACACCATGAACCTTTAACGAACCGATTTTACTGATTTTTATGTGTTCCTGATATGCCTCAATATTGGTAATGGCTCTTTGAATGGCCTTTACAAAAGGGAGGGATATTCTCCGGTAAGCATCTTCAATTTCACGCTCTTTTACCCGGAAGTTATCGGGCGAAAGAGAAACTTTATCAAACTGTTTGCTATAACGTACCAGGGCTTTATCGCCGCGCTTTCTGACATCCTGGATAATTGTAAGTACGGTTGATCTCCTGGTTGATAATCCATCCAAAACGCTGAGTCGCCGTTTGAACTTTTCAATTTCCCTCTTAATATTACATTCCCACGTCCTGAGTATCCGCATCATGGCATTTTCAAAAATTAACGAGGCCTAAGCCTCGTGATTAGCAGGGCATTACAAGTATTTTTCATGAAAAGTTCGACATAATCCATCGTCACTGCGTACGGCAATGAAGAAATCTGAAGTCTTTTGTAAACGCGAGATTGTTTCCTCTCTTCACTCCTCACGATGACAACTGTTTGTGAATATCGTTTAACGAAATGATATTAGTAACTTATTATCAATTGATAAGTTAAAAATTATATTTTTTAACTCAGAATATTGTCAAGGAAAATGGAAAGGGAAAAGGAAGGCATAGAATAATGGTAACAATTTAGTTTTTTGAAAAAGTAGGGGTGAAGCATTTGCCCGCATGGGTATAAATACAGTTATGCCGATTCTAGCAAATGCTTCGCCCCTACACGGTGTGGCAAACATCGCTATTATTGGAATTTCGTTGCTATGTAGGGGCAGGTTTCAAATCTGCCCCTAGTATGCCTGAAAGTGCACAATGCCAGAGGGGTAAAAGTCCCCTTCAGGGGAAACGCTTTCCGCCCTGTAACCGACCGAAAGTGCGTCATCGTGAGATGGGGTGGGGTTATGTGGATTACTATCTTTATACTATTCCGTATCTTTCCATAAATTTGAGAAGAACCTTTTTATAAAATTATCCATGATATTGACCTTGAATCCGGCAATTTTCATAATTTTTTCAACACCAGCAACAATAAGTAAAACAGGCAACGTTTGTGTTGAAAGGGTAATCTTAAAAAAATCCACAGCCACATTCTCGTACAGATGCAAAATTATTTGGTATAATAAGCCCTAAAATTAAATATTCGATGGAAAAAAATACCGTTGCAGGCAGGGCGGTAAGAACTGTAAATATCTGAAAGAGAATATCCATTATTTTGTTATTGCCAATCAAATCCCTGACATGGTTTTTTGCTGAATAGGTATTTGAATTGTTTGAGGTTAGTCCTTCGATAAACCATTTGATGTAAAGATAGGAAATGACATACGCTGTTATCGCAACAATATCCTTAACGGGTTTAAAATGGGTACCATTTTCATTGTATATCGTTTTAATACTTACAAACCTGATGTCTGCGCCCATATCTCCCGCTTTCATCAGTAATTCGGTTTCAGTAACGAATCTTTCTGTCTTCAACCGGATTTTTTTTTATTATCGATAGAGGGTAAAGCCTGAAACCACATTGTGTATCTTCTAAAAATTGATTGGAGGCAAGGGAAATATAATATCGTGCTATACACATAGAATTGTATCGCGCCCTTGGAATTTTTTCCTTCTCTTTCATTCTTGAGCCTGAAATTATTTCATCAGGGTGCGTGATATGAGCAGCAAGAAACTTCGATATCTCCTCAGGATCATGTTGCTCATCCGCATCCATACTGATTACGGCATCGTATCCTTCATCTATGGTCTTCTGAAAAAGAACTCTTAGGGCATTTCCTTTTCCTCTATTTTTGTCTATTATAACTATCTCTGCTCCTGCCCCGGAAGCCACAACTGCTGTATTATCCGTTGACCCATCGTCGGCGACGATGATCTTGGAAACATATTTTAATGCACCGGTTACGATATTCCCAATGGTCCTGGATGCGTTATAGGCAGGGATAACAACACAAACATTAGATGCCAATTTGTATTCCCTCTTTCGCAAGAATTTCACCTGCTGCCTTAGCTCCTGAATAAGCAGCGGCTAATACTCCACCACCCATATCTCCCCAATGACCGGCAAGATATAAGTTTTTTATTCCATGCTCCTTTATACTCCTGAATCCTGGTGTCTGTTTCCACCCAAATGCAGATCCATGATAATTGCAAGTATGCTTCAGGAGCGTCTCTGGCGTTGCGGTATCAATCACAACGATATTGTTTGTCAAATCGGGCAGAATACGTTCTGCTTTTTTTTAGAATCGTTTTTGTACAATGTGCCTTGTCTAACGCTTCATCATAGACGGGAACCATTTCATGTAAAACGACAGTATGACTTCCACCCGGTGCGCGGGTTTTATCTTCAATGCTCGCAATAGTTACTCCAATAGTTGCGTCTTCCTGATATATTCTATCCGGCTGAAAATAACTCTCCATCTTATAGGAAGGAAAATAACCAATACTGGAATGCCTCCCAATGTCCCCTTTAATCCCGGCATACAAAATAAAAAAAAGACGTTGAAACACCTACATTTTTTAACAGATATTCGGCAAAATATGTAAAGTTACCACCTAATAAATTATTGAATGTATGAACAAAGTCCACATTCGATATAATGTTTTTCGAAGTATATTCATCGCCATTTTCACATCGAATTCCACAGCATTCGCCGTTTTTCAGAAGAATTTTTTGCGCGCCATTACCGAAAATTATCTTTCCGCCTTTATTCCTGATTCCATCAGCGAGCGCATCAGCCAATCTTTGTGAACCTCCAACAGGTCTATACGCCCCAAATTTAAAATAGCTCAACACCATGATGGTCATGGTAAGCGCAGAGGCTTTATGGGGGGGAAGTCCAACAAAGGTACATCTGTCTGATAGGATGGATTTTAGTCTGGAATCTGTGAAGAATTCGTCGAGCAACTGTAGATATGAGATATCCCCGAGTCGTGCCATCACGGCACCTACTTTATTGAATTCCCCTTTGCTCAACAACAAGTTTGTTGCCGTTTGGATTTCAGTATATACATCTTCTAATAATTTGAAAAAACCTGCAAGAGCAGCGCCCTCTGAAGGGAAAAGCGACATCAGTCTTTTTTTTATAAACATTCACATCCGAATCAACAATAATCGTCGCATCCGGAAAGATGCTCACCCGTATAGGATCGACCCGCACAAAATGTACCTGGCTATCAACACCGAGAAGCTTTAAGACATTGCTTATCAAGCCGCCATTTTCAACACCAGAAAAGCAATCGACAGCAGAATCAAAAATAAAGGCTCCTCTCTTAAACGAGGAAAGATACCCGCCGGGATTTACATTCTTTTCTACAAGGAGTATTTTTAAGCCCCTTGACACCAGAATTCCGGCGCTTATAAGACCACCAATCCCACTCCCAATAACTATTACATCATAGTCTGGCATAGCAAAGATTTTTCCCTTTAAGGGTGATAATTGCTGGCAAAATAATGAGCGCCGTGAAAGCACAGGTAATAGCGCCTATGCTAAGAACAATGCCTATCGTGGCAATCCCAATGAATTTTGCAGTAATCAGGCTTCCACAACCGGCTATGGTTGTTGCGGCACACATAATCACGTTTTTCCCACTAATTCGAAGGGCATTGCCGATATCCACGGTATCCTCCATTAGATACGCCTGTATAACGTATATGCCATAATCAACTCCTAATCCAAAGATGAGAGCAACCGCACTGATGTTAAAAACATTAAAGGAAATGTTTGCATACCCCATTACTCCCACCGTAAACACGAATCCAAGTGTCACAGGTAGCATAACCAAAACGACTACCAGAAATTTTCTAAAATGCCAATAGATAATAATGAGATTTAGTACAACGGTTAATACGGTTGCAATTCCACTATTCCAGATAATAGATGATTGTATTTCATTAAAAAGAATTGGCTTACCAACGAGTAACCACGTTCCACCTTTCGATGTAACATATTTCTGTATTGTATCCACAGTCTGTTTATCCCATCCTCTTGTTGTTGGATAAAGATACGCAACGATTGATAAATCATGCTTATTATAAAAATGAGATACATTGGGAATTGACATTGCTTCAAGTTCGTCAAATCCTATAGATTTAATAGTTTTAAGTGTAGTTGCTGTCTCGTGTAAATATTTATAAATATAATCTTTTTCAAAGACAAAACCATTTTTTTCAAGGGCAGAGATGAGTACTTTTCCTAAAGAATCTATTCTTAATAGACGGTCATGCCCAATTTTTCTGAATGTATTCACGTTTATTACTTGATCCGATGGCTTCGGCATAAATGTATTCAATGAACTATAATCCTCAATCATCTTAGCGTGTTTCCACCGAGTAGAAATAGTTTCCAGTTCATCAAAGGCGCGGCTGAGTTCTTTTTTATTATTTGATTTAATTACAATATTCAGAGGCTCTCCTTTTTTCCCTATCTTTTCACTCAATTTCTTTCCTGAGAGAATAGCAGGACTATCCACAGGTGCAAGCGAATCTGGATTGTTATTAAATTTTAATTCAGATATTCCAAATCCTGCCAAACAAACTAAAATGGCGCTCATAGTAAGAATATATTTCGGTTTCCCTATGAGAATATGGGTAAGATTCCCGCCTCCATAGAAAAACTTTCTCCCATATTGTATCCGTTGTAAGCCAGACTTACTCAGCCACACAAGAAGTGCATTGGTCAAAAACAAATTGCACATCATACTCAAAATAACACCTATTCCGGCAACTACTCCAAGCTCGTACAACCCTTTAAATTTAGTTACAAGAATACAGAAAAAAGATAGAGAAGTTGTCAAAGCCGACACGATTACCGCCGGGCCGGTTTTCATAAGAGTTATTTCTAGTGCCGCATATGGGTTATCATGTTTTTTTAAATTCATCGCAATATCTCTTTACCATATGCAATGAATAATCGACGTAAATATCAATAAGTATTGCTACAACAGCACTAGTTACAATATTTAAACTTCCAAAAAGGAGATAAGCAAATGCTAATGTCATGGTAAGAGATGCGAACATAGTTAGTCCAATTACGGAGAGAATCTTTACTCTTACCCTATATGCCAGCATGATGAGTAATCCAATAACAATAATAGAGAGTGCAGAAGATACGGTAACGTCATGTTTAACAATCTGACGAATATCTTCCGCAATTGCATGCCCTCCCGTTATCCCTATTTTTACGCCAGGAGGATTATTGCACTCTTGTAATGCCAAGAAGATGATGCTATCCAACTCTTTTTTTTAATTTTTTTTACGAAAGCCATATCTCTGCCCTTACCTATGGGTTTAGCAAGAAGGAGCGCAGCGGAATGATCTTTCGTGAAATAATATCCCATACTCAAATCTAATTTGCTCGTCTGGTACTGTTTTAACAAACTGTCTCTCAGAATAGCATGTAAATTGAGTGGATCTCTTGCAATCATTTCGCAATCAAAAGGAGAACTGAGAGGCGAAACGAGCTTTTCGTGGTTTATCTTAACTTGCTGCTTAATTCCTAATGGGGTTAATCTTTTTTTTAAGAATATTTATTCCGCTTTTATCAAGAAAAAGCGGTAGATACTTTATGAATGCTTCGTTCTTATCCTTTATTGGGCTGTAATCAACATATTCAATGAGTGGTGATTTGGAAAGATTCTTGGCAATATTTTCAATAAGATCTATGTTTTCACTAATTCTATTATCTTCCGATTCCACGATAAAAATAATGTTATTCATGGTCCCATATTTTTCTATAAAATCCTTGTATTGAGCAACCGTTTTATTGTCGGAAGGGAGCACGTCTAAAACATCGGATTCAATTTTCATATGAAAAATAGTGTAGCATGAAGCAAAAATCAAAATAGAAAAACCGATAACTATTTTTTTTATAGTGCAGGAAAATAACAAGTGCTACTTTTCTTAAAAGATATTCTAATTTCATACTTTTTGTCTAACCGTGATGAAGTCGTTTCTTTCTTATTTGAAAGCTAAAATGGTCTTACTTATCCCAGGTAAGAGAAATTTTTCAGCGCTTATTGCAAAGAGAAATTTGGAAAGACTTCCCGAAGCACGAGAGACAATCTTCTCAAAAACATTGACGGGGATCGTAGGGCTTCCTGGCGTTACCTTGACCGAGGAAAACCCTGATTTTTTCAAGAGTTGAGTTATTGTTTGTGGTGAATAATCAAATAAGTGATAAGGGATATCATAAAGATTGTTCTTTATTCTGAAAAAAGAAAGAATTCGGATAATCGGTGTTGTGTGCGGAATCCGTAAGACAAGAATTCCGCATGGTTTTAGCATTTTATAAATGATTTTGAGAGCATGAAGCGGATTTGTCACATGCTCCAATACATAAAATGCCGTTATGACATCAAAATATTCGTCAGGAAACGATACGTCATCTATGGATATTTCAAACACGTCCAATCCTTTTTCTTTTGCATAGAGCAATACTTTGGGAGAGAGATCTATTCCATATACAGACCATCCTTGACGTTTCATTATTTCGATAAAGTGTCCGTAACCACACCCAATATCAAGCAGCTTTCCCTTGCCCGGAAGTGTTTTGTTCAAGAACGATAAAACCTCCTTAAAATTATTTTCCATGAGCTTTGCCCAGTCGTTCACGCCTTTGCCGTCTCTCTGATGATATTCAGCATAGAGACTCTTTAGCGTCTCGTTGTCTGGTCTGGGATTCACATAAACAAGGCCACAATTCTTACACTGTACCACCTTATAACCATTTTGTGTCGTAACAAAAAAGGTATCATCGGTATTGCAGATATTACAATTGACGTTTTTCATAGAACCATGCCTACAAACTTAAGGAGAGGGTTATCTCTGCTTCAGAAACAATTTCGTTTGCAACGGATGCAACAACTTCAAAGGCATACCATGGCGGAAACTTGTCAACGAGAGACGAAGTAATAATAAGCTGGTCGCCAGGCACAACCATTTTTCTGAATTTGGCATCTTTTATCTTGCCCAAATAAGCAATTTTTGATTTTTCTTTCATAATCATCAATCCCGACGTTTGTGCCATTGCTTCTATAATAAGAGACCCCGGCATTACAGGGTTATCTTTGAAATGCCCTTGAAAAAATTCCTCATTAATAGTCACATTCTTCAGACATACAATGCGTTCGCCTTCGTCAAGGTCAAGGATTCTATCAATCAGGAGAAAAGGGTAAGCGTGGGGCAGTATGGTCTTCGGATGTGGATAGGGACCGGTCATCTTTTTTCTTCTATGTATTGAGCTATCGCACCTACCGTGACAAATATCTTTTCTGCGGTTTCCTTGTCAGGTATTTCAACACCAAAGGTCTTTTTGATACCGATAATCAGTTCCAGCACGTCAATGGAATCGAGACCAAGACTGTTTGGCCCAAACAAGGGTGTATCTTCTTGTATGCCGTCCGCTTTTACCTTGAGTTTTAACCTTGTTATCAGCAAATCTTTCAGTTTTTGAATTGTGTCAGACATCAATGGAGCCCTCCCGTAACGCAAATAGTTTCTCCCGTGATATAGGCTGCATCCGGCGATGCGAGGAACTTAACGACAGATGCAACTTCATCAGGTTTTCCGAATCTCTTCATCGGGATAACATTGAGAAAATTATTTTTTACATTCTCATTAAGTGAATCGACAATTTCCGTTTCTATTGCTCCAGGAGCAACGGCGTTAACCCGTATATTAAAAGGCGCAAGTTCTTTTGAAAGTGCCTTTGTAAAGGCAATGACGCCTCCTTTGGCGGCTGAATAATTTGCCTGACCAGGCAGTCCCGTAATTCCGCTTAAGGAAGCGATATTGATTATTATCCCGTTCCTTTGACTGATCATCGATTCTGATACGGCTTTTGAACAATTGAAAACACCGCTCAGGTTGATAGCAATAACATCATTCCAGTCTCTTTCGGACATAAGCATCAAAAAACCATCTCTGACTATACCCGCATTATTTATAACCACATCGATTTTCCCGTATTTTTCCAGGATATTGGAAACCATTTGTTTTACTTGCATATAATCCGACACATCAGCCCGTTCAAGAGAAACGGAGGTATTTCCCGGCAATAAATCCAACTTCACTTTATTTGCCTCATCAAATGATGTATGATAATTTATAATTACCGCGTCCCCGTTTGCGGCGAAAGCCGCGGATATTGCCTTTCCTATTCCCTTGCTTCCGCCTGTAACAAGAACAACTCTTTGAGTGCTCATTTTCATATAACCTCTTACCTTACGAGAGCACGTCCCACAATGGACCTTTCTTGCCCATTTTCCTCAATACGGTCAACATATCCGTATCACATCTTATATCAAGTCCGGGTACAATCCAGTTTTGATGTTTCCTTGCATGTTCGGAAATATTCCGGAATATTGCGGTCGTATCCATCTCCGGTGTTAAATAAAATGCGGGCTCAAGCAAATTTCTGTCTTTTTCAATCACCCCGTCTTCTATCGATTTACTATGAAGCCGTGTATTTGGATAGATTCGCAATCCCATCAAGGCAATAACTGCAGTTGGATTGATTTTTTCAAAAAAGGCAAATGTTTCCTGCAGTGTTTCATGGTCTTCTCCAGGCCCGCCAATGATTATATAATGGGCATGAGGAAGGTCAATCTTCCTGCAACATTCAGCAGCATAAGCAATGTCATCATGGGTAAAATGCTTACTAAGTCCTTTTAGTGTTTTTTCGGAACCTGCATCTGAGCCAAATTCGACCCCTTTACAGCCGGCCGACTTCATAAGTGTGGTGAGTTTTTGAGTCATGCCTTTAGGTGTTGCAAAACAAGTCCAGTTCATCTTTACATTATTTCTGATCATTTCTTCGCATATGGCAACAGCGTGTTCCTCCGGAAAATTAAAGATATCATCCACAAAGAAGACATAATCAATACCATAATCAATCCGCATCTCCTTGAGTTCTTCCACAACATCCATAGGTTCTCTCAATCTCAGCTTGTTGCCTTCAATGCATGGGTATGTACAATACGTACATTTGAATGGACATCCCCTCTTTGACTGAATATTGGCCATTCCACCAAGTTCAAAATATATTCTGTTGCTTAAAAGGGATCTGTCAGGCCAATTGTTAATCTGCGTATATCCAATGCTGTTAGAGTAAAATTTACCATCTTTTAAATAACAGAGGTTTTGGATATTATCCATGTCTTTGCCATTTTCAATGGCTCTGACAACCAGGGTAAACGCTGTTTCACCTTCCCCAACTATGCCTGTTTCCAGTTTGAGATATCGCAAAACCTCTTCGGGAAAGATAGAAAAACCAGAGCCTCCAACCACTATCGGAATGGAAGTGCGTCTTTTAATGAAGTCTACAATATGTCTGATTCTTGGCATATAGAAAATACTTTTACCGTAGGTGAGATTGTCGATATTCCTTATCGATATGCCAAGAACATCGGGGACAAAATCTTTCAGAACATCTATGACAGCCGCACAATCGTCTGCCACAAAAGAAAGATCGACGATCTTAACATGATACCCGTTGTTTCGTAACGCTTTTGCAATATATGCAGTGCCAATTGGCACCACAGGATATGGGTACTGTTCATTATTGGTAGAGATAAGCAGAATTTTCATCCGATATTTTTCTTGAAGCGCCAACACGTTGGGTCAGATGACAGATAATTACCGGTAATTTGATACGCATTTCCCCGGCATCCATAACATTCATAACGATGCTCACACGTTTTACAAGCGCCTTCAATCTTTTCGGAGATATTTCTGAGATTCGTAATGACGTGACTGGATTCCAGAATATCTCTCAGAGGTTTTTCTCTGATATTTCCCACAGACATATCTATGCCCGGACATGGCTGTACATATCCTTGTGAGTTAATAAGACAACTGTAAAAATGACGCTTGCACGAGAAGGCTGCAATGGTCGGACGCGATTGCCATACAACACCAAACTTTTCCCTGTCAATCGTCTCTAAACGTTCAAATATCGCTTTGACTTCAGAAACAGATACATTCAGGTCAACATTTTCTTTTGCCCTGCCCTGATATGTCAATATCTCAAAATAAGGAATAATGCGATTTTCTCTTGCCCATATCCACATAGACGGGAGTTCGTCAATATTCTGCCTGCATATAATGGTCTGTATTCCTAACGACGCCTTTCCCTTAGGATACCCTGCATCCAGCAAAAATTTCAATCCCTTTCTTATATTGCTGAAGACACCGTTTCTACCCGCAAGGATATCCTGAACTTCGGATTTCAGACTATTGCTCTTTGTAATTACCGTAACCTTTTTATGAAAAAGGAACTGTGCCCATTCCTTTGTGATGAGAGTGCCATTCGTAAAGAGCACCTGCTGTAATCCCAGCGAATCTATATAATCTATGATATTCCTTACGCCGCTGTATATGAGAGGTTCACCCCCTCCTAAAAGTATTATTTTCTTAACACCCAAATCCTTTGCCTGGAATATAACTGACTGTAATTCATCAAGATTCAATTCATTCTCGAAGGGGTCTCCCGCACTGGAGTAACAATAGAGACATCTGAGATTGCATTTTTTGGTAAACTCCAATTCTATGGAAAGCAACCCTTTTTTCTCAAGACATTCGGTAATTTCATCATCTGCAAAACCAAGTTTGTGACCCATGTCTGTCATGTTACTCATACAATTTAAATCTCCTGTCCTTAAAGGTAATTGCCTTTCTGCTTCCCCCTTCAAAAAGCCTCTTTTCCACCTCCTCCGGCGGTTCAATTTTTACTGTGGGCGTTATCCTGGCCCTGGCATGGATGGTGTCATGCAATGATGCCAGGAAGTCTCTCTTGGTATTATACGAGCCGATCCGGAGGAGAATGTGATCTGTCTGATCATCGCCTGTGTATGCCTCTATCTGATAATTAATCACCTCCTTTACATCGAGGAGGGCATTGCCAATAGTCTGTGGATATAGAGTAACGCCTTTAACCTTCAACTTGTGATGTTTCCTCCCGAGAATTGGGCCAATGCGGATAGAATTGCTTCCACACGGGCAGGGTTCCGACATTTTAAAAGTAATGTCTCCTGTTTTATAACGTATCAATGGCATTCCCTCAATTTGAAATGGAGTGAGCACCAATTCTCCAACCTCGTCGTCAGAAAGGGTTCTGCCGTTATCATCGACTATTTCCACCAGAACCAAATCAGGATGACTGTGAAGACCACGATGCACCTTACATTCACAGAATGACAATTGCGCCTCGGTGATCCCGTAGGTAGAGTAACAAATTCTTCCCAATGCGTTCTCGATCAAACTACCGAGCCTGTTCGTGCCAAAATCTGCATTTCTGATGGTATCGCCAATGAGGACAATCTTTTCTAAACCGAGATCTTTCACGGATATACCGTGTTCACCGGCACGACACAATTTTTGGAGTATCAATGACGGAACTGCAACAATACCCGTAGGTTTCAATTTTTTTTATCAGATCAAGATATCTGATAGTATTCTGCGGCCCTATCCGTACTACAGAGGCACCAAGATTTATAAGTCCTCTGTAATACGCTATTCCGGCAATAAAGAGATTGTCACAGGTAACAGCTATGTGAAATACGTCCCCCTTGACAACGCCGGCATACCGGAAACTCTTTTCCTCATTCCATGCAAGCCTTTCAAGATCGTTGTGTGTAAGGGCGATGAATGCAGGGTCGCCCGTTGCCCCCGTAGTGGAAACTATTTCTGCAATATCCTGCCTCGGAACAGCAAGAAACCCCCACGTATCCCTTTGAATATCTTCCTTGCTGGTAAAAGGTATCTCTTCGATGCTTTCTATACCTTTCATGTGCAAAGGCGTTAAACCAAGTTCGTCGAATCTTTTCTTGTAATAAGGAGAATGCTCGTATGCATATTGGACTGTTTCTGCCAGTAATTCTTCCTGGAGAGTTTTTATCTCGTCCGGGGAATATCTATCAATGGCATCAAAAATTCTCATACAACCCTTCCCGTGTATTGTTATATATCGTTGCTCCCCGTTTTCTTGCGCTGTCCACTTCTTCGAGTAAAAAAAAACTCTGCTACATACCGGCCTTCCCCTACAGACAAGCTTCTGTCTTGTACTCTGATCCCACCTGCAATTGCTGTCCCGGTGTACTTTCCAGTAATACATTCAATCGCATATTCTATTACATCACGATAGGAATGTTTTATAGGAATTGTGATGTTTTCCCCCCTTATATCAAATGCTATGGATACCTGTGCTGCCAGTGAATTAGGTGTCGTATAGGGAAAAAGCAAAGGACTTGCTCCCAGGATGCCCTCATTCAAAATACCTTCAAAATACTCATTCTTAATATCTTCTATAGAATCATCAATACCAACAAAAAGACTGACACTGGCATTTCCAATGGGAATACCTATTTTGGCATCATTCAGCAGGATACCAACTGCGATAACAGTCAATTGCTCCATACTGTTAACAAATCGCATCTGCCTGATGGAATCATGAAGACCGGATGTCACAGATTCGATATTATTGCTGCTTATTTTGCTCACCCCCGTGATTACCGGTTTCATGTCTGACCAAATAGTATTGCAGCGTTTTGACCGCCAAAACCTGCAGACAGAGAAATGGCTGTGTTCACGTCATGATGTCTTGACACGTTCGGAACATAATCAAGGTCGCATTCGGGGTCTTTTTCACGGAAATTGATCGTAGGAGGAACTCTTTTGTTTTTCATGGAAAGTAAACAGCATATTGCCTCTACGGCGCCGGAAGCGCCGAAGGAATGTCCCAGCATTGATTTTGTTGAGCTTATAGGGATATCATGTGCCGCCTTTCCAAATACCTTTTTTATGGCCTTTGTTTCCATGAGGTCATTGTATACCGTGCCGGTTCCATGTGCATTGATATAGTCGATTTCATGAGGTTCAAGATTATATTCTGAAATTGCCTGCTTTATGGCATCAGCGAGTCCGCGACCTTCTCTATGCGGGCCTGTCAGGTGATTGGCATCAGATCTTGAAGCATAGCCCATCACCTTCCCGTATATTTTTGCCTGTCGATGAATTGCATGTTTTTCAGACTCAAGCACCATGAAGGCCGCACCCTCACCAAGAGCAAGCCCACTCCTGTTCTTGTCAAAAGGCCTGACCTTTTCCTCTGTCAGCGCCTGAAGGACATGAAAGCCCAGAATGGCAAAATCACTGAGCACATCGACACCGCCGGCAAACATTATACTTGTTTTCCCGTTCATTATTTTTCGAGCTGCTATTCCTATTGCATCCGTACCGGAAGTACAAGCTGTGGAAATGGTAATCGTTGGCCCATTCAGATTATGTTTAACAGCAAGACTTGTCGTGATATGCGAAAGCGATTCCCTTTCATTGCCACATTTAGACTTTTGCCTTTTGCTCTCTATTAATCGTTTTTCCTTTGCAAGCACGTTGCCAAGCACCGTTCCGAGAGAAAGTCCGGCATTTCTATACTCTGTGAGATTTGCATCTTTTATTGCCATACACAGCGCTTCTTCTGCAATACACTGAAGCTTGTTTTCGGAACTTATATTATTCTGAAAACGGGATTGATCGATACCTGCCATAAGCCATTTCCTGTCCATGTCAAGCAGCGGAAGCGATGTTCTTTTTATGGCATCTTCACCAGAACACAGCGAATTCCAGAACTCATTGACTCCCCCGAACGGTTTCAGAGGAGTAATAATACCGATTCCCGTTATAACCACGGCATCCTTCAAACTCTTCATGGTTTATCAAGCCGCCAAACAGAGGCATTCAGCATCATCGTATTGATATGATACCCGATGGTTTCAAAAAGATTTACCGACTCTTGCGGATGATAAAACCCACACCACCCGTCACAAACACTTTCGGAAAAATCATGACAAAGAGTGCCTCTCCTTACAAAAGGGTCTTTCACATATTTTCTCTCGGCATCGGGATAACTGCGGGTGACAATACCGAGAACACCACCATGCTTTAATACCCTGAATATATCTTTATAAACAAACCCGCGTGATTCCTCAGGAATATAAGGATCAGCGCATGCAAAAAATACGGCATCGAACATAGCGTCACGGAAAGGCAAGGGAGTTCCAAACCCCTTCCATAGCGCTGATTGAACCCATTTTATCGAATTGGGATCTAATATTCTACGAGCTGCCTGACTCTGAAAGATGTCTTTGAAATCCAGCGCTGTTACCTTGATATTGTGCTGTTCCTGCATCTGAAGGATATCAAAACCGGGACCATAGCAAAGGGCAAGAACGTTTGCATTGTCATTCATACCGGGAAACAAGAGATTTATCAGGACAGAGCGAGCAAATCTGAATTCGGTGTTGCCAAGAAATTCCTCCCAAATTCCGGTTGATGCGCAGTCGAAACTATACAACGGCGGGTTGCCATTCAAAAACTTATTGGCATACATGATACATCTTTCAAAAAAATCTACCTGTCCTGTAAAAGCGTCCTTTGCCACCCTGTATCCATCTGCTGACAATTTTGTCTCAAGACCCTTACCCTCTATCCACAAATAATGTTCATTCTTCTTCTCCAGGTATTCACATTCATACAAGAGATCAACAACCACTTTTATCATTCTGAGTCTTACTCTATCCTGAAGCTTGTAACCGAGTTTTTGGCGGAAAGCCTCAATAGCCTCTTCAATGGTAAACCGTCTCAGAGATTGAAGAAGTTCGGAAATGCCTTCCTCTTCAACGAACCGCATGAGCCGATCTGTGAGAAACATCTGTGGGTGTGATTGACTTAACAGCAGCTTTATATTGGGAGAATCCACATTATTCATATCTGTACGCTATTTATAAATACTTCGATAAAATCATTGCAGAAGCAATGCCATCTTCTTCTGTAGAGCATATGAGCACGTTTTGTAAGTAATCTGGTAGTGAAACGTCATTCTTGATTATGGCTCTTGGTATTGTGCCATTCTTCATAGCCAGAGCAGACACTATGATATGCAACATTGTCGTAAGTGAAAATGCATTTCCTGAAAGCGGTATAATGCATCCGGCAGGAATGTCATTTGTACCTAATTTGGCGGGTACACAAAAATCCGTCATCACAAGATCTATACCTTTTGGACGGATGTCTGCCTTTTCCAGACACTGATTGATTACCTCATACAATGCAGTATTTAGATTTGAAGGGTTACATTGGGATGCCATACCTGATAGGTAACAATAGGGTGTCTTTCCCGTTGTTTTTTCCTCTTTTTCAATCAATAGCGCTCCTGAACCCTCCGATAGTGTATCGATTCCCAGGCGTGAATAGCAATAGTAAGAAAGTTCGTTCAGTTCATCTGAAGAAACAACGACTGACTTGCTAACCACTCCGGATCTCAACATCTGTGATGCAAGCATCACTGCCTTTAATGCAGTTGTCGCGCCGCCAACGAGCGTATGAACCTGGCCTTTGATACCAAAGCCGATGGACGCATTGCCAGCCGGGGCATTAAGCACCGAATCTGAAAAATGGATCGGACTTATATCGTCAACACCTTCCATCACCAGCGACTTATGGAATGCCTGGGCATAATTTAATGCACCATGGGTTATCCCTGCGACCAATGCGGTGTCTCCGTCATCCAAAGTCTTCATACCTGCATCGCTTATTGCTAAGTTTACAGCGGCCAGCGTGTATTTTGATATTTCCGCAGCGCGCCTGAACCTGTTGTTGCTTATCGATACATCAAAATGAAAGTTACTAATTTCTCCGCAGTAGGTTTCGTGTGTCGTTGGAAATTTCGTAAGGCGTTTGATCCCGGAAGAGCCGTTTACTACATTATTCCAAAATTGTTCCCTCCCTATACCCAGAGGAGTCACCATGCCTACGCCCGTCAAAACTAATTTTTCCATACATATTCCCTGATTATTATTGCTGCATTGGAACCTCCAAATCCAAATGAGTTGGAGAGGATGGTTTTTACATTACACCCTATGGCTTCCTTAATAATATTTAAAGCACATTCAGGGTCAGACGTTGCATAATTTATATTGGGTACAAGGGTTTTGTAAAGTATTGATAACAGGGAAACGATTGCCTCCACTGCTCCAGCGCCTCCGAGGAGGTGTCCGATCATTGGTTTTATTGAACTGACAGGTATTTCCTTTGCCTTGCTTTCAAACGCTATCACCAGGGCGTTCGTTTCCATAATATCATTGTATTTTGTTCCGGTACCATGTGCATTTATGTAATCAATTTCAGGATAGCCGGCATCTTTCAAAGCCCTTTTTATAGCGATTGCTGCACCTTTTCCCGATGGCTCAGGGCTTGTCATATGGCATGCATCCGATGATGCGCCATAACCAGCTATCTCACCCAATATACGTGCATTTCTCCTATGTGCATGTTCCAGTTCCTCTAAAACCAAAATCCCCGCACCTTCCCCAAGAACCAGTCCCTCTCTCCTTTTATCAAAAGGCATACAAAGGTTGGTGTTATTGCCATAAGTGAGTTAAATCCTGCAAAGGAAAACTCACTTATAGTATCATATCCACCGCAAATGGCAACATCGTAATCACCGCATCGTATTGAATTGAAGGCATGTCCGATAGCATCGGTACCTGAAGCACAGGCATTGGAAAAAACGAAAAAATCCCCTTTTAATCCCAATTCCTTAAAGAGATGAATTGCCTGATAATGAGCCAGATAATCAAATACCCGGGAAACCTTTGCCCTGTTCAGCCCTTTTTTTATAGCTTCTTTATGGAAGATCTCTCCGGAAATCATACCACCGAGTGTTGTGCCAACAGACAAAAGTGTGGGTATGTTTTTTACCGCGTCAATGATATCTGCATCTAAAAGCGCCTCGCGTGTCGTATGAATCAAAAGATGTGATGCCCTGTCGAGTCTTTTGCTCTTCAGGTTGTTAAGAGTGGTGGTACTGAATTCACGCGCTTCTCCACCGGTCTTTCCTCTGTATTTTGAAGCATCAAACGATGCAATCTCCTGAATGCCGGACATGCCCGATTTTATCTTTATCCAATTTGTCTTTGTTCCAATGCCATGGGCAGTGATCATGCCACTGCCGGTCACAACAACCCTTCTATTCAAAACGTACGACCTTTGTCTCTCAAATCAGAAATCTTTTTAAACCCGCCATAAAAGTAGACCAGGAATACTACACCGGTTACTAGAATAAAGAGCGCTCCCATAATGCCTGTAACAGCAACGAAAATTATCAGAATAGTGTACAAGACAATATAGCACAAAAGGGTAGAAAATAGTGATTTGATAAAATAGACGTCTCTCATGTCCTGATACCAAGCACATCCTTTACCGTGGAAAACCGGAAATGCTGCAGCAAACCCTCCACCTTTTTGCACGTTGCTTTTATGTTAAAATAATGCATAAAACGCCTGCTTATCGGAAGGTCAAGGTGCGGCTGCTCCACATCAAATTCCCACGGATGAATATAAACAATAACCGGATACCCTTCCCGGTTTATTCTTTGCATCTTCGAGACAATATAAAAGTAGGGGAATATCCTCAAGGGCAATCCTCCGGTAAAAGGAAGATGTTCCCAAAATAGTCTTGTAGTCGTAAGAGGGAATTCCCATATTTCTCCATACTCTGTGGTAAATTTGTAAGGATAAAGAGGGAAGTTTCTGCTCCCCATTCTGGTAAGGGGAACCATACTTGAGTCATACAGAATACCAAGTTTCCTGAGTATTTTCAACATCCAAGGCGTTTCTTTTCTTATCGACCATTCCGGCGCCCGAAAGCCCAACACCCTCTCGTTAATATTCGATGATATGACAGAAATAGACTTATTGACATCTTCTTCAAACTCCCGTTCCGTCATCTCAAAGATCCTTTTATGATAAAAGCCGTGTGTCGCTATTTCATGCCCCTCGCCCTTGATCGTCTTTATAAGACCAGGTTCTTTGAAAGCAATGTATCCAAGGACAAAAAAAGTGGCCTTTACTTTATACGTTCTTAAAAGGGCAAGTACCTTATCGGTATTTCTTATGATGCGATTTTCATAGGTATCCCACTTTTGTGGGTCAGAATAGCCTTCTACACCACAGATGTGATACCAATCTTCAAGATCAACGGTCAAACCATTAATCACTGATTCTTGCTCAAGAGTTCCGCAGATTTTTTCCCATACATACTGCCGGGGGAAAGCTCTACCGCCTTCCTCCAGTTTTTAACGGCATCTTCTTTGTTTGATAAAATGTCCATTTCCAGTACACCAATTTTATAGTAAATATAAACCTTTCTATCGTTATCCAGGGTTGAATTGCTGAGTGCCATTTCGTAAGATTCCTTTGCCTCTTTTCCTTTCTGGTAACGAACTGAGTTCTCTTTCCTGACAGGGACATCCTCATAACCGATTGCAGTGCTTGCAGTGGATTCCGATGGGTCGGTGTTTTTTGCAAGGTAACTGTACAAATCTCCCTTTACGCGGTAACCTTCCGGATAACCCGGCTTATAAAAGAAGGCTTTTTTAAATGCTCCATATACATCACGCTCCTTGTTAACAAGCGCTGCGAATTTCGCATAGACGAGCCAGTATTCGGGGTTCATATAATTCGTCCGGTAAAGAATTTTAACCTTTTGCTGCGCTTCTTTCGCCTTAGACTTCCACGCACGGATTTTCATGGCTTTCATAATCATGCATTGTTCTAACATGGCATCAGTTCTTTTCAATTCGTCATTGCTGGTATCCATGAATTTACTGAACATGCTTATAGCCTCATCACTTTTCCCATCTTCTTTAAGAAACACCGCTTTTTCATATAAATTACCCTGAGTCATTTGCGCGGCGGTTTCTCCGGCATTGCTTATTTTCATTTCGTAAAAAGCAGCAATTGCTATGAACCAGACAAATAAGATACAAATCCCTTTCATCTTCATAAATTCTCCTCGTCAATGTAAAAGTTTTTTCATTTCCTTATCATATAAAAAAGCCAGAACAGACGATATTCTTCCAAGTACTGGCATAGGGTCACTCAGGGAAATAATGTCATCTTTTGTTTTGAAATTAAAAAAAATTGGGCTTTAGTTTTAACCTCTCCGGATTTTTGATAAAGTGCAATAAATCTCCCGGGATAAGCCATCTGCATCTGACACCAACATTATAGTCCATTACAGGTTCAATATCCCCTTCCAATGCCAGCCTGAACAAGAGAAAAGGAAAGTCAATGCCTGATTCAATCGCTAGTTGTAAAGACCCCCAGAATCTTGGATTTACTTCGAGCAATTTCGGTTTCCTGTCTCTCGGATCGATTTTAAATTCTACATGGACGATCCCCGTCCACTGAAGCGACTTCATCAATGACCCGGCAATCTCTCTGACGTCTTCCCGTTTCACACTTTCCCTGAGAGTGCTCGGCCCACCCCGCACGGGATGTGAGCGTAAACGCTTGTATACAAAAGATGCCCGCAACTCCGACTGAAAATTGAAAAGCAATCCAACTCCATACACGCCACCACCATCCGGTATATATTCCTGAATAATCGGGAATGGATACTCTTTATGCACTTTCAAATATAACCTTAATAATTCCTCTTTCTCTTTAACGTATACAATACCTCTTGAACCAGAACTATTCCGTGGTTTTATAAGGACAGGATATGCCGTTTCTTCTGCAATCGCCGCAAGTCGCTCAATATCATTTACAATATACGTTGCTGGAACATCGATTCCTCGTCCTCTCGCATACTGCATAATATACGCTTTATCATTCCCTTTTTTGGCAAGATCGGCGTCAACAAAGGGCAATCGTGTATATCTTTCAATCCTCTGCCGATTTACTGTATCAGTTAAAAGGACCTGGGTAGAAAATTCCATAGGAAATATAACATCGTACTTACCCGCTTTCAATTCTGCTTCAAGGCCATTAAGGAAATCAGCCGGGGATATTACCGGAGATGAATAGATCCATCTCCTGCTGCAGTACTTCGAAAAAATCGTCGCTGCAAGCCGTGTCCTTTCACCTGCTGCCACATAAAATCCCCTCCTGCCAAAAGACCTCACAGCGGCAAGGGATTTATTCCACATCCCGTCAAGAACCAGGACTCTCTTCATAGGAAAAGTGCTGCTTATTTTTTATGGTTTTTCTGACAGTCTGCTTGAAACCGAAGTTCATGGGGTAGAAAAAATTCTTGTATGTCCCGTTACCCCACAATCTTTTAAAAATTGCAGTATAAGAGAAACTCTCCTTTAAGGCATGGTGAAATCCGTCAAGGAGTCTTTCGGGTTTCATTAATTTAGGTTTAAAAACAACTTGGTTCGTATTGTAGTTCGACCAGTCGTGATCGATTATTCTTCCTTCCTGCAACATCTGAGTATAGACCCGTGTGCCTGGATACGGCGTTAAAATGGAAAAATAGCAAACGTCAATCTTCGCCTTAATGACAAACTCAATAGTTTTGTCAAAGACACTTTCGTCGTCGTGATCAAAGCCAAAGACAAAGGCGCCAGTAACCCCGATGCCATAATCATGCAACTTTTTTACCACATCGATATACGTATCGGGCGTATTGAATGTCTTTCCCATATTTGCAAGATTACCCTGTGATAACGATTCAAATCCTACCACAAGCCCCATGCAGCCGCTCTTTTCGCAGAGTTCAAGGATATCGTCGTTTTTTGCAATATTAACAGACGCCTGCCCCGTCCATTTGAGGTTGTAAGGGATAATCCTGTTCAGGAGATCCTTTGTATGTTTCCTGTTGCTAATGATGTTGTCGTCTACGAAAAAGACTACGTTTTTCAGAACGAACCTGCCCTCAAATGGCTTCAGGTCTTGTATCTCTTTTTCAACCTCATCAACCGGCCTATTTCTAAACTTGCCGCCGAATGAATTCGTCACCGAGCAAAACTCGCAATTGTGGGGACATCCCCGGGTCGTTTCAAGAAAATGAACGGGCAGGTATCTTTTCCCTTCGTATAATTTCCAATCTGGAGCAGGGAAATTAGCCAGAGAAGGGTATTCATTGTCATGCCGGTAGATACTCTTGAGTTCATTCCTTTTACAATCATTCAGGGCTTTATCCCATAGGCGCTCTGCCTCACCGATAATCACGCTGTCACAATGCTGCAGCGCCTCATCAGGCATCTTTGACACGTGCATGCCGCCCATAATGACTTTTATTCCCCGTGATCGAAAGCTGTCAGCTATTTCGTAAGCGCGATTGACAGCAGGCGTCATGGCGGTAATACCTACAAGGTCCGCGCCCTGGGTTAAATCAAGTGATTCAACCTTTTCATCAACAATACTGACGTCCCAGTCAGGAGGTGTGAGGGAAGCAACCTTCAAAAGCCCCAGATATGGGAGGCGAAAGTAGAAATCACCACCCAGAAAGCTTTTTGTGGCAAGGGGAGAGACTAAGAGTAATTTCATGTTATCTTCCATCTTCTTGCATGAGTTTAGGCCATGAATATTTATCTTTCCATTCTGTTTCATATGCAGAGAGCACTTTTTGTATTTTTGCTTTATTTGCATCTTCCCATATTTGTAAGGCATTTAAATCAGGTTGGAGCTTTTGCAAAGTATTTTCGTATTCAAGAACCTTATCCCAAAATTCAGAACCTCTGGTAACTGGCACCAGAGCAACCCTGCCAGTCCAAGCCCCCATATATATTCTTGTAATAACATAATACGTTTTTCCTGCTAAAAGGTTAGCCTCAAGGAATGCCTTATTTTCTGCAGTAGCAATAAATAAATGCTTTCCTGGGTCTGCAAGGTAATCAAATTGGGATTTTCCCACACTATTCCCAATGACCTTTTCTCCATCTAACATATTAAAATTTTGAGCATAACCATAACCAGAAGGCCTCATGAAACGAACCAAGGCCTTGTTGCCCGGAGGGCTCATTAACGATTCTGAGGGTTTCATGTAGGCAGATGAGCCAGCGCAAGAAGCAATAAAAACCAGCATACACAACAAGCACCACAGCCGATACTTTGTTAACATAGTTTTCCTCCTCTTAAAGTTTCTGGATATCTTTACGTCTCTTTTACATGCCTGACTAAAATTTTCATAACTTACTTTGATGATTGTAGTAAAAAATCATTCAAACAGGTCATTCACTACTTCTTGTGATAAAGATCTCATAAATCTTGTTGCCGGTGCATTTACGAAGGTAAACCATCGCCCATTTTACCTGCCGAAGCAGAAGATATGAGTTTACAATTTTGTGTATCAGAAAATATATTTTCTCCAAATTACACCTATTTCCAGATACCTTCTGTTCTGATTACTTTGCCAGTAGCAGGATCGAAGGCAACGCCAATATTTTTACCAAAACGTCGTCTCGCATAAACCCACAAATCAGCACCCATGATATCCGCATATGTTTTTGTCTTGGATCTATCGTTCAAAACATTGGTGGGAGGACCCATTGCTGTGTACACTTCTTCCTTTGTCATCCCAATTCTTGCCACGGCATTTCTGATATTAGACTGCACATCGGCAGAGAACCGATTGATATTGATCGGCTTTTTCGTAACAAATTTTTCAAGGAATACATCACCATCAGCGCCAATATCTAACGTGTAGCTGCTGCCTGTTTCAATGTTTACCACGGATGCGTTGTCGCCCGATCTGGTAACTTTCAACCTGGTGTCTACGGGAATGAATGATGGGGTCGACTGCCAATTAACCCACGTAATATGATTGCCATCAAGTACCTTCAGATTGCACCGTGCATAATAAATATGCTCCTCATTTGCATAAACAACTCCTGAAACTAAAAATAGCAACAAAAGGGTCATCTGAAACACATCTCTCATTTTTTTCATAATATCCCCCTTAAAAAGTTGACCGCGTATTGTCAATTATTCCAAATGGTAAAACTGAAGTATTACGCCATATAAATACCATATTGGGTTTACATGATCACGGAAAATATGTGTCACGACACACATTTAAAAACCCGATAATACACCGGACTTTGCCGAAGAAAGTCAATAACCATCATCTTTTTTTTATCCACTTAAAATAAATAATAGACCCTACCTGCTTTACCAGGGAATTCAGCAGGTTCTTATCGCCGAGACATTGTTTGCAGTAAGGGTGCACTACCCGAAGACTCCTAAACCCCCTTACAACCCTCTGGACAGCCTCCTTGCTTAAGTAATCTTGAAGGGGAGTATCATTATAGTTGTGCGTGGATGTCCTGCCGTCATAATCTGTACAGCAAAAGGTATAATCCCCGTTCCACAGTATGCCAAAATTATCCTGAATGCCGGGGCAATATCCAACTCTGGCTTCAACGACCTTTTTGTCAAAATGCGTTGCCCAATCTCCAACGATCCGCGTCTGAAAAGAAAGCCTGTCGTTGATTACAATCTTATTTTCCTTAAAGCTTCTTGCACGGGCAATCTGGCTTTGCACATCGGAAAGCCGATATTCAAAGCCAGTCCCCTTCAGTATCCTTTCTGCCCATATCTTTAGATACGCTCGTAATTTTTTTTGATGTATCAGCGATACAGAACTCCTTAGCTATGGGTATAATCAATTTCCGCAGGGGCGATGAAAGGAAATGTATGGTCAGCTTACTATGGTGTCCGTTATTCATAAAGGTTCTTGCTATGAATGTAGTATATTCAGCATAGTCTTCAAAGGACACACCCCTGGCGCCTCTCATGGAAAAGGTATTTCCGTCAGGCGTTTGGAGCGACAGTATCACTTGCTTGACCTTGGCCTGTATCAGGGCGTTCAATACCTCTTTTTCCATATGGCTGCCGTTTGTTGTGATACACACGTCCACATTTTTATGCTTTGCATACCTGACGATATCAATGAAATGGGGATGCAAGGTGGGTTCTCCCATCACATGAAACAATACTAACTTCGCGATCCCCGTCCTGCCAACATCGTCCAGTATGGACTTGGCCATTTCGAGAGGCATAAATCCCCTCTGCCTTCTCATCTTTGAATCGGGGCAAAATTCACAGGAAAAATTACACACATTTGTCAGTTCCATGTGGAGCCTGTTTACAGGCAGTTTTATTGCCCCAATACGCTCAGTCATGCGCCTTTTTCTTAAATTTTGGTTTTATATAGGGAATCGCGCCCATCACGAACATGATGGATAAAGAGACAATAAATCCCGCGCTGGTTGGCGTCAACACATGGCTGCCAAAATAGGTATATAAAAAACTGACAGGCACAAGGGGAATCAAACTCGCAATGTAAAAATCATAAAAACAAATCCCTGAAAGGCCTGCCCAGTAACTAACCATATCCCAGGGTAAATTGAAAAGCCTCATATAAAGCACCGCATGTTTCCCATGTATCCTTGACCGTTCATCAAGCATGCTGATTATAGAGTTTTTACTCACCAACCTTTTAACCGTGTTCCTGCCAAGCCATCTTGCAAAGTAGAATCCCACGACTGTGGAAAGCGCACCGCCGATGACCACATACACCGTACCCCAGGCCGTGCCAAACAATACACCCGCCACGATTGTCAAACCCATTGATGGCAGAAAAAAAAGAATGGGTCTCAAGCCGGTAATTGCTATAAAAAACAACGGCGCAGACATGCTGTTTTCTCTTACAAAGGCGCTTATGTTTTGATGACTCAGGTACGGATAGAGATAAACACACACTACGATTACGACTATAACGGTAATGAGTTTAATAATCGTAACCATTATTTTCGTCTTGCTGTTGCTCCTGATTGTTTGTTATACAGACATCCTCCGGCAATTTTAATTTGAAGAGGTCTTTTTCGATCTCGGGATTGATCTTTATGTTTGACAGTCTGGTTATCGTCTTTTCCCCCTTCGGAGTAATCGTTTCGAATCCCTGAGGAACCCCAGTCTTCTCATCATAATAAATCAGAAGAGAAGATACGTATCGTCCGACTATTTTTGATAGGGGCACTAATTTGAAGACGATTTCGCTGTTTCTGCGAAACATCGTTACCGAGAATTTCTTTTCCATCTCCGATAACGATCCCCACAGAGTTGTTGTAAAAAATTTTACTGTATTGCTCGCTATCAGATTCCCGGAAAGATTGAATATCTGTGCCTCTTTAATATCTGGATGGTAAATGGTCATCATTTCACCATCAATGACCATGATAGATTTGTCGGGCTTAACCATATCCCATCTGAACATGTTCGGCTTCTTCATAAGTACCGATCCGTTCACACAAACCTTCTCCTTCAGCAAGAAAAGTTGTTTTTCCTGGGTAATGGTGGCGGCTATTGTTTGCGTTTCTTTTTCAAGTTCCTTAAGCTTACTGACTATCTTCTGTCTGTCAGCAGAGGATATTTCTTCTGGGGTATCACTTGCGGCATGTATAATGGACTGGCATTTTCAGACCAGTAGTGAAGGTGCAATTTGGTAAGATAGAGTAGGATAAGGAGGGGGGTCTGGAAAATGAGAAAGAGTTTTGATAAAGAATTTATGGCGAGGGTGGCCTTGGAAGCGATCAAGGAGGAAAAGACGATAGCC
>AYTS01000043.1 GCA_002009475.1 Candidatus Brocadia carolinensis
CGGTAATGTTCGTAAGACCGTTAGCCGTTAAGGCAAGGGTGCTGGTATTCAACGTACCGGCTGTGACCGTAAGATCGCCGTTCACCGTAGTAGCAGCGCCGAGTGTTGCTGTCCGCCCGGATTTGTTGATCGTGAGATGATGGTAGGCAGTTCCTTTCACGGTCTGCGCTGCAGTCGTACTGGTATAGTTCACTGTATTGGAATTGACACTGGCATCAAGGGAGGTAATGCCTGAAGACCCACCAAGATTTAACACCACACCGCTGCCCTGAGTAAGCCCACCCGTGCCGCTTAAAGCGGTGTTTACGGTCAGGGTAGTATCGTTCGTAAGCGTGACACCCGTAACAGTCACATTCGGAATCGATATCGCTGTTGTCCCTCCGATTGCCTGACTGTTCGTATCAAACGTATACGCCCCCGTCCCGGCTGTAAAGGTCGTCCCGTTGTGGGTGATTCCACCACGAAAGGTCACCGCCTCGTTCGCCGTATTATTCCACACACCACCGGTATTAATCGTAACCAACCCGGTAAATATTTTTGTCCCTGTGGTTGATGAAAGAGTTACCGTACCTGTTATATCTGTTGTCCCGGCGACCGTAATGGTAACCCCCACGATACCAAGCGTTCCGGATGTGATGGTAAGATTGCCGTTTACCGTGGCGTTTGCCCCAAATGATGCCGTATTCATTGCTTTGTCAATCGTGAGGTAATTAAATGTAGTTGCAGCGTTCCCTATTGTTTGCGCACTTGTTCCCGCAAAGACAATTGTGCTGGTGTTTGCAGTAAAGGTCCCTGCACCCGTCCAGTTTCCGGACAGCGTTAAAACGCTCGCCCCCCCATTCACCGTGCCCGCGGTCAGCACTACGTTACCAGTTACCGTATGACTAAAAGCCGCACCGAGATCAAATGTCCCCCCTGTGGCATTCACGGTAAGGTTACCGGCAATGGTAAGTGAGGCATCGGGTGTCTTTGTCCCCACACCAGATATCGTCAGGTGCTGATAACCCGGCGTTGCTGACACGGTCTGCGCCACTCCCGATACGTAGTTCACCGTTGTTCCAGCGGCAATGTTTATCGTGACAAAGGATGGAAATGTTGTCCCTACGGTAGCGGAGCCAAGCCTGTACGTTCCGGATGTAAGATTAAAGTCGCTCGAACCCGATAACGTGATTACAAACCCGCCATCGCTGAAAATACTGTTCGCCGTTGCGTCTCCAATGGTAAGGGTAGTAAGTGTTACTGCACCTCCGAGAATTGCTCCAGCGGTATTATTGGACTTCAGCGTTACATATGTCGCCACATGTATTGTTTGCGCAGCGGTTCCGTTATAGTTAACAACATTTCCACTCGCAGATGCTGTCAGGGTAGTAATGGCTGAAGTGCCACGGATGTTCAGGGTAGCACCGCTGCCCTGGGTAAGCCCACCCGTGCCGCTTAAAGCGGTGTTTACGGTCAGGGTAGTATCGTTCGTAAGCGTGACACCCGTAACGGTCACATTCGGAATCGATATCGCCGTTGTCCCTCCGATTGTCTGGCTGTTCGTATTAAACGTATGCACTCCTGTCCCGGCCGTAAAGGTCGTGCCATTGTGGGTGATTCCACCACGAAAGGTTACCGCCTCATTAGCCGTATTATTTCATACCCCGCCGGGATTAATCGTAACTAATCCGATAAATGTTTTTGTCCCCGTAGTTGATGAAATAGTTACGGTACCCGTTATATCTGTTTGACCAGTAACGGTAGTTGTGACTGCTCCAAAGGTCAGCGTACCTGTATTTACCGTCAGTGTTCCTCCAATCGTTGTTGTACCAAGAAAGGAGACGCCTCCAGAGGTATTATTGATAATTATATTGTTGTAGGTGGTATAAGCGCCTATGGTTTGTGCTACGCTGCCATTGAAATTAATGGTACCGGTTGATGATGTGGTCAATGTTCCACCACTGCCGAAATTGCCACCGACATTTACCGTGCCAGCGTCGGTTGAGGTAAATCTTGCCTGTGCTGCAGTGCCGCTGAACGTTATAGAACCTGTAACGGCAATTGTGCCGGTGCTGACGCTGACCGTGGCAACACGGCCAGCAGTAGCGCTTCCGGGAATAGCAATGCTCGCAGCGTTGAGAATGCCTGCACCTACGGTCAGGTTCGTTGTTGCCGCGGTTGGAGCAGTCATGGTAACGGCGCCACTAATGTTCAGGGTAATCCCGGAATTAATCGTAACGCCATTTCCGCCGACTGCGCTGTTGGCAGCGATTGTTAGAGTTGAGGCATCGGCATCCGCAGTTACCGTGACAATATGGCCACTGGCGATGGTGACGTTGTCTCCGGCAACAGGGATAATCCCACCAACCCACGTCGCCGTAACATCCCAGTTACCTGTTGCCGCAGAGGTGATATTTGCTGCTTGTACTTCCGTATTCCTGGCAAGAAAGAGTGCTAATACCAAGGGAAACAGAATCGAAATCTTTTTGATATGAATTTACCTCAGGTAAGTAAAACATGAATAATCCACGAAAACACTTTTATGTTAAGCGGCCTTCACGATTTTAGAGGGTTTAAAAAGGGTTGCTGTACCTGGCTGGCTGAATGGTAGCCCTCTTGGTATGCTAAGTGAGGGGCCATGAGGAGAAAAAATCTCCCCTTGTGAGAAATATTTAGCAAAGGCATATCGGCTGGTAAATGTCTAACTGCCTAAAAAATAATCATTTTTTAGCCCCTTGCTGATGTATTTCTCGTCACATGGACAGTAAATCAATACCATGTAATTATAGAATCAAACTGCATACCATATTCTGGAAATAACGAGGGATAGACACTCTGTATGTGTGCTTTTGTCTTTTTGGCCAGCCTTTTGTGAGAGACATCCATTTTCAAGTGTTCAGTTTTGTTTTAGGAACCCGACACCTTACATCGGTAACGAGCTGAATAGTTTCCTGTGCCTGCTGAATTGCCGATTTTGTGAAAGAAAATATTCGAAAGGAACTGGATGAATTCGTGTCAGCCGGACAGAAATGGGAAGCTGTTGAAGGGCATCCTGGGTGGGAGGAGATCGATCTCTGGCAGCGCTGTACTGAGTGGGATCGTGCAAGACGTTCTATGGCAGTAAGGCAATTGATGAGAACAGAAGAGGGAAGCAGACAGTTGACCTTGAAGTTACCGGAGAAATTTCTGCATCTGGAGGAATAGCAGGAATGAGAAAATATGTCTCTGAGTGTAGCATTTGGATAACACGTGATTTTCATCTTTTTGCGTTCAATTTCGCTGTGAAAATTAAAAAAAGTGGCAATCTTTTATGCCTTTTGTTTTAATATGGCCTCAAAGGAAAAAACAATTTCTTAGCATATCTGTTCAAATGAAAATTTTTAATAATAAGGAGGAGGAAAAGATGCGTAAAAAGATTGTAACGGCAATGCTATTTATTGGCTCCGCGTTAATATTTGCTGGTACTTCCATGGCCCTTGAATTTTCTGCTGATATGGTTATGACGGCGGAAGGCCACAAAATGACTGGCAAGATGTTTGCCAAGGGAGATCTTTCCCGGATGGAGATGACGTCTGAAGGACAACGGATGATCACCATTGCCAGGGCTGATAAGAAAGTGATCTGGAATTTGATGCCCGAAGAAAATATCTATATGGAGATGCCGCTTAACCCGAAACAGATGCCAAAAACAGAGATAAAGGGCGAAATAGATCGCAAACTCGTGGGGTCAGAAACCATTGACGGCCACCCAACCAATAAATACCTCATCACTTACAAGGATGGCACAGCCACGGAAAAGGTGTATCAATGGTGGGCAACAGATATCAACTTCCCTGTCAAAACCGCTGACGTCAACAACACATGGGCTCAGGAATTTAAAAACGTAAAGGTCGGTTCTCAGCCGAACAGTCTCTTTGAAGTGCCTAAAGGTTACCAGAAAATGCAGATACCTGGTATGCCTTCAAACATGATGCGATAACGGGTGTACATTCATTACACGGATCAGGGAGAGGGCGGACACTGGAAACGAGTGGAAGCAAGGGGGAACAGCCAACAGCAAACTGATACGGCAAAATATTCGTTGCTTTTGAATCTATTTTTAACAAGGAGAGGATCTAATTTTAATTCTTAAATAATTCCGGGCAATTCCGTAGACACTGTCTTTATTATTGACTTAGCGTTGAAAGACGACAAGGATTCCTTTTGTGCTATATATCTGCACATAAATAAAACGACATAGCATTTACCAAGCCTATATATCGCAAGCCTTTTCTAGAAATAGATATTGACGATTGCTCGCAAAAGGTATATTTTCCTTGTATGCGCATAAGTAAAAAGACACAAAATACCGAAGGATACCATGCAAGCAATATTCGCAAAAGGTAATCAGCGAACAGTCAGCAAGATCGTCTCACTTCGCAAAGAAGCCTTAAAGGACTAGCAATATCGTGTAGCAACAAGGCTGCATGCATTTATTTTGAGCATAGAAAGACACACCTCCGGCGATATCGCCGGTCTATTAAAAGTAAACCGCACCAATGTGCCAGGCTGGATTCATACCTGGAATGAACATGGGGCTGATGGTTCACTGGAAGGACATCGCAGTGGAAGGCGGAGCGGATTTAACCCTGAGGATAAAATAGGATTGGGCGATATCATTGAGAGCGGGCCGATTGCTTATGGTCTGAATACCGGAGTATGGACTTCCAAGATCATTACCCAAATCATAGAGGAAGAGTTTGGCATAGGATTCCATCCGGGTCACGTACGAAAACTCTTAAAGGAAATCGGCTTTTCTGTGCAGAGGTCAACCTATAAATTGGTTCATGCTGATATCAGGAAGAAAAACAAATGGATACGCTACACGTACCCGAATTAAAAAAAAACGCCAAAGAAGGAGGGGCGATAATTGTTTATGGAGATGAAGCATCACTTCAGCAGTCTCCGACTTTCCATCAAACATGGGCACCCGTGAATGTCCAGCCGAAGGTACTGTCCAAGAGGCAACGTAACAGCCAGAAGATATTTGGTGGGATTGCACTCTATTCAGGGAAATTTCTCTATAAACACAAAGAGGAAAACTTTCATGCCGAAACCTATATCGAGTTTCTTGAAGAATTGCAGAAGCACTATTACAAAAGAGCATTACTTTGTTAAAAAATTAAGCGGCGCATTTTTTCTTCAGTCGTTTCGATTTAATTTTGAAATAGCCATTGGCAAGTTTTTCGTTCTTTGATAAGGCATTGGTAGAGGCGAATTCGAGCATGGCATTGATAGCCTGTTTGATTCCGTTGAAGGTAGTAGGTTTTGTTTCAAGGATTTTCGTAAGATAGGCGTTTTGTTTGATCCAGTAGGTGAGAGTCCATGCAACAAGACAGAGGTTCCAGTACCGCTCAATCTTGTTGATATGTCTGACCTGGTAGTGATCAAGGTAAAAGGTATCCTT
>AYTS01000044.1 GCA_002009475.1 Candidatus Brocadia carolinensis
AAAAAACTCGGAGTTGATCCACAGGCGATAAAAAGAAAGCGGATAACCTTCAAAAAAAACAACTTTGTAGTGAGGAAAATATTTGAAGACCCTTGTATACCAGCTACTTATGCTCTTAAATGCGTAACTTAGGTTAACTACGAGAAAGACGTATGGTTTAAAAAGGTGCAGTGGTCGTTGTCCAATGTACCTGGCGACGATTGGGGGCTGGAGGCTCTGCCTCCAGTCTACCAGCTCGGGTGTGGCATGTATGCGAGATAGGGTATGAGACGATCCATATAGATATAGACACAACGGTAGAGACCATCTATGGGAATCAGCAAGGTGGACGCAAGGGGCATAATACGAAGCATCGAGGGAAGAAGGGATTTCGTCCGGTGCTGTGTTTTATCGAGGAGACGCGGGAGTATTTTGCAGGGAAATTACGGGTAGGCGAGACGATGGGGAGTAAGGCGGTAGGAGTGGTTATAAGGAATCTACAATATTTAAGTTATTTTTGTAAGCAAGCACCAGACGGGTTGTTTATCTCAGGAATTACACGATTTATCCCGCAAGGGGCAATCACGGTTGACACCTTTATTTATTGAAACCGTCTTACTATTGGGAAAACACATTTTCATTTTCAGGCATCTTCAACTGTTCATTGTTTTCTCCATTACTCAAGCTTATTTGATACATCTTTATTGCCTCGTCTAACTTCCCCATTTTTTTATAACATTCACCAATACGATTAAATATATAATACTTTATCTGATTGTTATTGAGTGTTCTTAGCACCCTTAAATAACTATCGATTGCTTCTGTATACTTTTTGTCATTAAAAAAGTGAATCTGCTATCCCAATCATACCATCAACTACAAACTCATCGTGAGGATATTCTTTTACAAAGTTGTCAAATGCATTATATGCAAGCCAATAGTCTTCCATATCAAAATAACACTTCCCGATCTCTAATGCCATTTTAGCAGCATATGCATCTTCAGGACACAATTGCATGCCATCACGGAATACTTTTATTGCAGACTCTATCATGTTCATGGCTCTAAGACATTTTCCCGTATAGTACCTTCCATACGGTACTTTATCACTACCTGGATAACTCTCTATTGTTTTTTTGAAATATTTGAAATGCACCAAAATAGTTACTCTGTTCGTAAAAACAATCACCGAGTAAAAATCCTGCATTTTCTCTAAATTCTCCTCCCTGCTCACTCGCCAAATAATTTCCAAATACATTGCCTGCATCCTGATATTCATTTAATAAATACAGACAATTGCCAATTTGATATTCAATTTCTGATCTCGTTTGTTCAGAAGAATGTTTCCATCTTACTCTCAAAAACAACTGTATTGCATTTCTATAGTCACCCATAAGCATATAAGTTCTTGCCATACGAAACTGGGCATTAGCAACAGCACCAGTCACGTCTTCGGCATGTTCGTGAATAATCTTCTTGTAAATATCAATTGCTTTATAGTAAAAACCTTGACCTGCTAATGAATCACCTATTGACAGAAATGCATCACTAACCAAAGGATCTTTTGGATAACTACATAAAAATTGAAAGTAAGCTCTCCTTGCACTTTCTGAATCCTTTAGTTTATCATAGCATTGGCCTATTTTGAATAATGCCTCTTTTGCCTCTTGACTACTTCTATGTTTTCCCACAACAATTTGATATTCCTGTAAAGCAAGAAAATAAAAGCCAAGATCGTAATAATAATTCCCTAACTCAAAATATGCCTTCACAATCCTCTGGTCATTAGGATATTTTATCTGTGCTTTTTGATATAACTGAACGCTCTTATCTCGATAATATTCAAAGGTTGTCTCAAGGTTGAATTTCGCCAACGATGTAACAAATATAACATCATTATCTTGGATAAATTCTAAACCGCGCATACCCAACACCGCTTCTAATATATCTTGCAAAGAACTTTTTTTTAATTGAGATATTTACATAAGATGCTAAAGAGGTAGGATCTAATTCATCGTCAACAAGAATACTTTTTCCAAAACTCGCAGACAATGCTTGTAATACATCTGTTATTTTTACTTGAACAGCATCGATAGAGCATACAGGAATATCATACTCATCAATTTCTTTTGTAATTGTTATATTTTCATTTGGATTAATCACCACCAACGTCTTATTATCCTGTTTGCCTCTTTTTCGCTCACGAGGTTGACCATCCTTTCCTTGCCCAAGCCTTTCTTTCTTATTACTTGTCTCAAGGATTTGTAATTGAGTCCGAAGTTTCTCCAAATTATGGTTCTCTATAGTTAGTTTCTCTTGAATGTTATTAACATTATTTTCACCTTGTTCCCCTTGTGCGTAAGAGAACCCAGATATCACCAACAAAACGCACAAAAACAAGGGCGCTTCAATTAACAATCGTATCTTCATTTCCTTATAGACAGCATATAAACTTAAGGACATTATTTTGATGTAAACACCAACTGATTTCTGCTATCAGTTCCCCCGGTACTTATTTTATGAAGTCGTTTAGCCTCTTCCATATAATAATCTGCTATCTTAAAATAAGAATCTGCAATGATTGCCTTATCATCTTCAGAAGAACCTTTTCCCTCTTGTGCCATTATCGTGTATAGTGATTTCCGCGCCTTGTTAAATTCTCCCATTTGTGCGTAGCATTCTCCTATTTTCAATCGACTTTTAAATTGATAGGGACTATTTACGTAATCACTTGTTAACGAGTGGAACACCTTTAATGCATCTTCGTATCTTTCAGATAATAAATAGCAATCTCCCAATCGATACATAATAAAATCTTCATTTGAAGAGTGCATTGACTTATTTAACCCTTCTTCATAAAAAGCTGCTGCATTTTTGTAGTAACCCTGTTCATAGAATCTATTTGCTTCAATCACATATTTTGAACTATCCATATGAATCTCATTTAGTCCGTTTCTAAAAGCTAATGAATTCATATCATTTTTGTTGTATATAAAACGTTTATCCCCTTTATTTTCTTCGGAAATATTGATCATGGCATTATCCAAAGACACATTCTTTTTGATGGTTTCTATCACCTTTTCTTCTATAATATTTCCAATATCTTTATTTCCACGATTCATCCAATTCTTTTGCATTAAGAACAGAAGACAAACTATCCCTA
Organism: Candidatus Brocadia carolinensis; assembly: GCA_002009475.1. GTDB lineage: Bacteria > Planctomycetota > Brocadiia > Brocadiales > Brocadiaceae > Brocadia > Brocadia carolinensis. The sequence continues at coordinate 3,143 of AYTS01000044.1, forward strand.
ATATAAAAAAATTAATAGCTATTGAAATTCCATATTGCCTGAATACTAAGGCAATTCGAGATATATCAAAACCGAGAATTGTAATTTTTTTTATTTTTCGGTTTCTTATCTATGTCAAGCAATACCTCTCTAGATTGTTGGTAAATTTTTGCTGAGGCCTGTGATTCTTCTTGTTTAATAGAATCCAACATATTTGTATTACCTTGAATCAATTAAGATGTTAATGATTAATACACTCTTTAGACCACAAAAGGTTTTTTTTCTAGTTTCCCAACCCGTGGACAAATACTTGTTATAACTTCATTTTCATTCTCAAAAATTGAGATAATTTTAAAAATACCTATAATATCAAACAACTTGATTACATTTTTATTCACATTAACAAATTTCAAGTCTTTTCGTCTGGCCCGAAAGATTTTTACATATTCTACTATTATACTTATTGCCTTTGCAGATAGATATTTTGTAAATGTAAGGTCAATTATTATATAACGGGACTCATCAGTTAGTCCTTTTAAAAGAGTTTCAAGTTCTTCTATCCCTTCATATACTAAATCACCTACCGGCAACAATATAACAGCAGTTTCATTTTCTTGTTTTTCAATTTTCATTATAACTTACTCGCTTTGCCATGTGAACAGTAGTTCCTGTGTTTTTTGTGGATTGTATTATTACCCTATCCATTAGATGCTTCATAAGCAATATCCCACGGCCACTTTTTTCTGCCGAGTCTGCATAGATGTTCATATCAGACTTTCTGTAATTCTTTATATCAAAACCACACCCATGATCGCAAACCTCAGCAATAATTTCATCCCTTAATTTAATGAATTTTATGAAGACTTCTCCGCATTTATTTTTGTTATATGCAAAAGTTACTGCATTTAAAACAGCCTCATTGACGGAAGTAATAACTTGATGTCTTTCAAGATTATCTACTACCACAGATGATAATATCTTTTCAAACCGCTCTAAAATCTTTTCATAATTGTCAATGGGAATTATCAAGGAAATCACTTCCTCCCAATAGGATTTGTTTATCTCACATTCCATATCTGAAACCATTACAGCACTATCTTCTTCATGACCAACTGACTTTCTAAATCTTTCTATTTGCAGCATTACGTCTTTTGCTATATACTCACAGTTACTAATATTGCCGTCAGCCATTACTTCGTTTAATTTATCAATATAACTCATAATTTTCCCGTTTTTGACAGCCCATGCTAAAGAACTATCTTCTACCAGAACAATTTTGCTACCGGAGGTAAAAGAAACAGTACTTTGCAAAATCACAGTTCCGGGAAACATGTTTAATGAAATAGGGTGCGATTCCAACACTGCTACTTCTTTGTTAGGTACATATAAAAGACTTATTAGTTCTTCTCCATAGCCAGAGAAGCAAAGCATTTGGCTTTGCGTATCTAACACAGCGCAAAATAATGAAACCGGAAAACGTTGTATAATATTTTTGCAAATATATTGATTAATGTTTTTTATTAAAGAAGCGGGAGATTTATCCATTCCAGTCATATAGCTATAACGGAAAATGGCCTTAATCACATTATCAAAATTACTTAATTTCATGTCATTAGAAATACTTCCAAAGAGAAATACCCTTAAGTTCCCCAATACAACATAATCATAAAACCTATGCTTTGTAACACCTTGCAGATTCTTTATAAGGAAAAATGTGTTTGCATGCCTCCATGTATCCTCATACACCACTTTAATATCTTCACTCCTCGCAACATCTCCTCTATCATTATTTGTCATTAAAGAATCATTAAAAACTTTATGAATAACACCCTTTATATATTCAATTTTAAATGGTTTTGTCACAAAATCTGACACACCAATATGCATGGCTTCTATTACGGTCTCTATTGAACCATAAGCAGTGATAATTATAAATTTGACCTTTGAACGTATCTTTTTAATTTCAGAAATCAATTGTATCCCACCCATCGTAGGCATTCTTAAATCACTAATCACTAAATCATAGTTGGTCTTCTTGACAAGTTCTAATGCTTTTACACTATCGCTAATATTTTCAACATCATAACCTTCTTCGGTCAGAGCTTCGTGCAGTGCCCATCGTAGTGTTTCTTCGTCGTCTACTAATAAAATCTTTTTTTTCAAGTTCATAGATATTGCCAAAATTAAAAAAACCACAAACGCCACGGATACTTCATCTTTTTACTATAAACACATAACCATTATTATTTTCACTGTCAAAATTATAATGGACAAAGACCGTACTCTTTTATCTTATTATACAATGTTGTTCTATTAATCCCCAATATCTTGGCTGCCTCGGTTCGCCGCCAAGAAGTCTCATTAAGAACTTTCTGAATATGTTGTCTTTCAATATTCGCCAATGACCGAATATTTATTGCTTCATTATTTTCGACATTAGTGTTCATCCCATTAGTATTTTCAGCACATCCTTTTCTTAAATCAATAGTAACACCTAATTCCGGATGCAATATACCGTTGCCTGTAATCAATACCGCTCGCTCGATTACATTTTTCAACTCACGAATATTTCCAGGCCATTTATATTCCAAAAGCATCTTCTCTGTTTCGAGTGGTATTTGATGAATATTTTTATTAAATTCATTATTATATTTATGCACAAAATGTTTCACCAAAAGCATAATATCATCTTTTCTTTCCCTCAATGGCGGGATATAAATCGGTAAAACCTTCAGTCTATAATAAAGATCTTTTCTGAAATTATCGGATTCAACTTCTTCTTCCAAATTTCGGTTTGTTGACGCAATAACTCTGACATCGATCTTGATGTCATTAATTCCACCAACTCTTTTAAATTGCCGCTCTTGTAAAATTCTTAAAAGTTTTGCCTGTAATGTAATACCCATCTCGCCTATCTCATCCAAAAAGATTGTTCCTTTGTCAGCAACTTCAAACAAACCAGGCTTTCCTGTTGTTATTGCCCCAGTAAACGAACCTTTTTCATACCCAAATAATTCTGCTTCAAGAAGGCTCTCTGTCAAGGCTGCACAATTAATATCTACAAAACGGCCATTTTTTCTCGAACTTAAATGATGGATAGCCCTAGCTACGAGTTCCTTTCCTGTACCACTCTCGCCTTGTATTAACACCGTTGTTGAGGGGCTCTTTGCTACCTGTTTAATAAGATTGTAAATCTCTTTCATCTGATAACTATTCCCTATAATTACTGCTCCAGGCTCATCAGCAAAAGAACACTGTTGTGCCCGCAATTCAAGAACCTCCCTTCTTAATGCCTGGGTTCCCAGTGCCTTTTCTACAACTAATTTTAAATGTTCTGTCTTAAAAGGTTTTTCCAAATAGTCATGTGCACCCATTTTCATTGCCTCTACCGCAGAATCAATGCTTCCATATCCAGTCATAACAATTATCAAAGCATTAGGATCTCTTTTCTTTACTTTTTCTAGAAGCTCTATACCGCACATATTCGGTAATCGTAAATCCAATAATACTAAGTCTGGTAAAAATTCATTTATCTTTTCCAATGCATGCTCACTAGTTTCTGCAGCAATAACGTCATACCCTAACCTCGATAAAAATTCTTTTATTGAAAGACGAATCGTTTCCTCATCGTCCACAATAAGAATTATTGCCTTAGACGACATTTTTACCCCCTTTTTTACAAAAACAACTTATCTAGGCATTAAATTATTATTCAATAATTAGGCAAACATTTGAAAAATCTTTAGAATCTGTTGATTATTTCAACAGATTCAGATGATATACTTTATGTTTCTAAATAGCAAACAATATTCCATCTAGATCATTTCTCATGCACACCTTTTAATGATTCTAATCGTTTAATTATCTCTTTTACTTTAGAATTTTCAATTGTATTCTTTGTATATTTCAAGCTACACTGATATTGTTCAATAGCACTTAATAGATTCCCAGTACTCTCATATATAGAAGCGAGATTCAGCCTTGTCTCATTGTCAGCTTGATTAAGGCTTAAAACTTGGTTAAATGCATTAATAGCCAATTCAGCTCTGCCTTTAAGTTTATATAATTCCCCCAGATGTTTATAGTATTTTATCTGGCTCATGGAATAGATCGGGATCACTCTATTATAAACATCAATAGCATCATCGAATCGCTTCATGTCACAATAAGTGTTAGCCAGCTCATAGAAAGGATCTACTCCCAAAGATGACAAAGAACGGATATCTTCTTCATTCGCAGTAAACAATTTTAATAGCACATTACCCTCTTCAATTAAGCGGTTTCTCATTTCTTGATGTCTCGAATAATGTACAAATAAAGTACAGTGAATTAAAAATGAGCAAGGTATCTCAGAAGAAAGATTTCTTAATCTTTCCGTTGTTTCATTATAGGTAAAATTTCCTTGTTGGTAATTGCCTAGTATATAATCAATTTCCTCTTGTACATTTACGCCTTTACATACGTTAATAATTTGTTGTGAAAGCTGCTCTATCATTTCCGATATTTTTTCTCTTGACTCACATTCACCAACTAAAACGTTCAGAGTTTTTTTTTGCTTTCACATGCAGAATCTCTATATCAGCCCGGAATACGCTTCCAAACTGGTTTAAAGTTCCCTTAAGAGCAAAATCTGCCTTTATTTTTTCCGCAATACGAATGATTATCTTTGGATCAACTTTCGCAAACAAATCAACAATATTTGGCTCTGTCAGCATACTTACATCTGCATTCTCAATTTTTATAACATTATGCAACACAGCTTCTTGCATAATCTCATATGTATGCTCTTGTTCCGTCACTGCAAAATACCCAGAACGAATTAATTCGGTCCGCATTACATCATCAACACCCATGACAAAACCATTTGAATCACAATTGTACTTCAAGGGGAAAATGGCAATCTTTACCTTTCTTTCGTTTCCGGAAATAATACCAAGAAAACTAATAGAAAGTATAAACAACAAAGCAAGAAGTTTATAGAGTATCTTCAAACGCATTTATAGCTCTACCAAAATTTATAATCACAAATGAATTTAGAATAAAAAAAAGCCCGCTAATTTGTATTTCAATGTTATACAAACTGACAGGCTCTATCGTAATCATAACCAAACAGTTATTTTACAAAATTCCCATTTAAATTGCCGAAAAAAACCTACAATTTACACCATCCTTATGTATCTTGATACATATCGTTCGCATGCATTTTGGGCATCTACCTTCGTACGCTGTCTCTTCTTTATTCATATAAACTCTTGTATATACGTGACAACAATCGAATTTTACACCAATATACCGTTTATACATTCACAGAATACCTGTTATCTTGTTTTCTAATATAAACACCTTTTCACTTCTTATCACCAAAGACATCTATGATCTTCTCTGCCACTTGCAAAACCACTTCAGGCTTGTCATAAAAACCATCCTTTATTTTTGTTTTAATTTCCTCCATCTTTTCAGATCTCACGTCAGGTATCTCGCCTACAAGTGTCTTCAGTTTAGTAATCGTCTGTTCTAGTATTCTTGTCTCTTTGGAGATATCAACAGAATCATTTTTTTTCATCATCAGGACGATTTTCCTTATTAGTTTTTATTTTCAATTGATTTTCCTCAACGTAATTTGAATTAACACCTCTGGTATGCAGAGAAGCATTAGAAACATCTTTTATTGTCATGTTATCCTCCTAAAAAGTTACATTTATTTTATTTATGATATGAAACTTTAGTTTCTGACCGTCAAATCATTTTCAACTTGTCCTCAGGCGTATTTCTTAACCAGAACAAGAAGGCAACATTCAAAACATTAAGGAAATTCATGCCTGTGTTAATTGGCTTGTAAGTACTGTATTATAAGGAACTCCAATTAGTGACAAAAATATTTTTGCTGAAAGTGTAAAATATTTTATGCAAGACACTGTGCTGTCGATGCATCAACATCTATAGATAACATTTTTTCTGTGAGAAGTTAATTGAATCTAAATCAAAGAATAACAGCACATATAGAAGCACACTCTTACGCTGTAGTATTAGACAACTTTAGTTTATATATCGGAATATTTTGTGAATAATTTAAACCTTTTCAAATACTTTACATCACACTTCAATCAATCCTACTCTTTGTGCCGTTACACCAATCTTTTCTATAAAGGCATTAAATCGAAACGGTTTTGTGATCACAGGGACCTTACTCTTTTCGATAAACGCCCTATATTCAGGTGAAAGAGTATCTCCTGTCATCAAAATTATTTTTTCCTTTATAATAGGCAAATAACTTACCATCCATTCATAGAACTGAATTCCAGACATTTCGCCAGGCATTTTAAAATCCATAACTATGATATCAAACTGATCTTCCTGAATGGCCTGCATCGCGTCCTTAATACTGAATGCTGCTGTTACATGGCAACCTTTTGCCGTCAACAATTCACTACAAGACTCCGCAATCCCTGCCTCGTCTTCTACCAGCAACAAACGTAAACCCCTCAAGTCATAATCCTTTCTAATAGGAAATTTAACCTCTTTATCGGTTTGCACTTTGATTGGAAGAGTAACCGTAAAAATGGCTCCCTGCAGGCAGTTTTTCCCGACAATCATTCCGCCATGTTCTTTTATAATACCATAGCTTACTGCCAACCCCAAACCTGTACCCTTACCAACCTCTTTCGTTGTATAAAAAGGGGTAAATAGCTTTTCCGGTTCAAGGATACCCGGTCCAGTATCCTCAAATTCAATTATAATCTTGTCACCTTTTTGAAGTGTGCGAATGCTCAAAACACCTCTCCCATGTGCAGTCTTCATGGCATCATAGGCATTATTAATAAGATTAATAAAGACTTGCATGAGCTGAACGCGGTCAGCCATTGTCTTTGGCAAAGCTTCACAGAGAGATTGCTCTATCTCTATATTATTGACTCTGAGGTCGTTGATTTTTAGTTCAAGAGCATCCTTAAGAACATCATTTATACAAAGGTATTGCCCTCTTCTCACATTCTTTCTTTTCGTTGCAAATGTGAGCAGATTTTCCACAATACGGGTGCAGCGCTGCGACGCATCAATGATGTGACGCAATCGATTCATTGCATTTTTTGATAGATTATCGCACATCAACATAAGTTCACTAAAGTTCAAAATAATAGATAATGGATTATTTAGTTCATGGGCAACCCCGGAAATCATAGTTCCAACACTGCTCATCTTCTCCGCCTGGATAAGTTGTTCTTTCAATATCTTTTGCTCTGTAATATCGTAACCAAATAAGTTTATGTTCAGAATCGTATTCCACTCATCTCTCAGATAGGTTACAATCCACAAGATATCTCGCGTCCGATGATCTCGGGAGGCAAAGGGTATCTCGATCTGCTCTCCTTTTTTTCCACTCAAGAGCATCTGAATGTCATCAAACAACTCTTCTACTTTGTCTTGTGGAATGAAAACATCAACCACAGGTTTACCAAACACATCAGGTAAGGTATAGCCAAACCTCTTTTCTATCGCACGATTTACAAACACAATCTCCCCCTTCGAGGTTATCGTGACCACATAAACATTAGTGTTTTGTATCAGTGCATCGAGAAATTTCCTTTGATTATACATTTCTTTTTCTGTTTCACTCAACTTCAACGTTTTTTCTTTCAACAACCCCTTCAAACGCTCCTGATAATCAAACACCCTTTTTTCCAACGTTCTTCTTTGTGTGACATCACGAACAAAGGCCCTGACCATATAGTCGTTTAAAATTATGTCGTACTGTATGGAACACATGATTTCAGCGTCTAATCTTTTTCCGTCCTTCGATAATAACGTCACAATTAAATTGTTATCCCTCCGTGAATTAACGGCAGTATCATATTGTTCCTTAATAACAGCGCCATTCTCGTCAGCTACTAAATCAAACAGAAACATAGAGGTCGTTTCTTTTGCACTATACCCAAGCATCTCTAATCCCAATTTATTCACATGGAGAAACCGTCCTTGGCTATCCAACTTAAAAATTATCTCCGGTGCATTCTCAACCATGTCTCTGTATTTCTCCTCAGAGGCGGTAAGGCTATCCAAAAGCATAGCATTCATCAAGGTAACGGTAATTTGTGCCGAAACCTGATCAATAAGGCTACTATGCGTTTCATTAAAACTGGCAGAGTTTTTACTGAGAATATTTATACATCCAATTAACGCATTGTTAATAAATAACGGATAAACCATGTATGACGTCATACCGTTACCCGCTATGTGTACATCGACTTCATTCCCATTTTTATTCAACCCAGTCCTCATGATAATTTTGTTAGACTTTGCCATCTCAGTATAAAGAACCTTTTCTAAGATGGTTTTCAGCTCTGTGCCTCTCTGAAAGTCCTGGGTGTTTTGTTCAAAATTTGATACAAACGTATAGTATTCACCGGAAGACTCAGTTCTCGATATTAAACTAAAATAGTCAAAATTTATAATCTTTCTCAATTCAAGGCATAGAGCATGACAAAAATCTTTGTAATTCATACGGGAGAGCACCAAACGGTTTATACTTTGAATAGTTTCCCGCTCCAGCTCCATTTTTTTTTACCATACGTTCTGCATCATTTTTCTGTGACATCATATCTACCACTTTCTTCAGATTTTTCAACCGAATGGACTTTGCTATGCTGTTATACAAACCTTGAGAATTTTCATTACAAGCACGAGATGTAATTTTTATACACCCACTCAATTTTATTTTCAATTAAAATATTATATTATTTTCTCTTGTACAAAAAGTTCATATCCGCAAGACTAACCTTTTTTGCAGTATCTATTTCCATCCATTGGATTCTTCGCTCCATTCAGAATGACCTCTTTCGCATTATTCTATCACTCTGAGTAAGCAATACGATAGAAAAACCCCACCTTTGAAATTCCCAAACCTAAACCTCAAACTCTTCGTTATTCAATGTTCATCACAACTTTCTTATTGAATTGTTCATCGTATAACTGACGATAAAGACCATACGAATGTCGCAACAGCTCCTCATGATTACCGGTTTCCACAATCTCTCCGTTATGAAAAACAACGATACTGTCTGCCGATTGGATAGTAGAAAGTCGGTGTGCAATAATTATGGTCGTTCTGCCTTGCATTAACCGCTTCAACGCTTCCTGGATCATGTTTTCTGTCTTCGAATCCAAAGAGGAAGTCGCTTCATCCAATATTAAAATAGGTGCGTCTTTCAAAAAGGCCCGCGCCAGTGCAATGCGCTGTCTCTGCCCTCCTGAAAGTTTTAGGCCACCTTCGCCGATTTCCGTCTCATAGCCCTTTGGTAGTTTACAAATAAAATCATGCGCGTTGGCAGAAATAGCAGCAGACTGAACCTCCTTTTCAGAAGCGTTTTGCTTGCCAAACAGGATGTTCTCATAAATGGTACCGGAAAACAAGATGGGCTCCTGGGGCACGGTGGCTATATGCCTTCTCAAACATCCGAGCTTGAAGTCCTGCGTATCCCGGCCATCAATCGTGATCTTTCCCGAAGATACATCATAAAACCTTGGAATAAGCTTTACAAAGGTAGATTTGCCGGCGCCGCTCGGCCCTACCAATGCAACAGTGCACCCAGCCGGTATATGCAAATTGATGTCCTTTAAGACAGTCTTTGACCTTTCATAACCAAAATAAACATGAGTAAATCTGATCTCTCCTTTCATAACGGCAAAATCTTTTGCGGTAGCACCGTCGGTAATCTCCGGAGAAGTGTTAAATACTTCAAAGATCCTTTCCATGGCTGACTGTGAATTTGCTAAAAGGATATTGAGTTCTGTCAGGCGGTTAAGAGGGTTATAAAACATGCCCAGATATGCGTAAAATGCAGCCAACTCTCCCACCGTAAGGCGGCCATGAATCACCTGCATAGCCCCGAACCAGACCACAAGAACCGGCGCAACAGAAGTTAAATAACCAATAATCGACTGGGCTGTTGCGTGATGCTTGATATGTTTCAACTGATAGAATAAATATTCCCGATTATCCTGAAAAAAGTGCTTTTCTTCCGCCTTCTCACGGGTATACGATTGAATAATAGAAATGCCGCCAAGCTTTTCATGAACATTCCCGGAAATCTCTTCCATCTTCTGATGCGCCAGCTTACTGGTTTTTTTCATCCTGGCCTTAAAATACTTGTTTAGCATCACGTAAAAAGGGAGAATGGAGATCGAAACCAGCGCTAATTGCCAGTTCATGCGGAATAGGAGAAAGGCAATCAAAAAGAGAGCGCTTGCATCCATAACCGTATTGGTAAAAGCAGCGCCAACGAAATTGTGAGCAACAGCAATATCTCCCAGAAGACGCGACGCAACAGAACCAACCTGTCGTTTTTCATAGAAACTCAACGACATCCGTTGAAGGTGAACATACAACTCATTCCTCAAGTCGAATACAAGCCTTTGCCCGGCCTGATCGGCATAATAGGAACGAAAATACGTAACCACCGCCCAAACGACATAAAGCCCTATCATAGCCAGCATGGTGGTATGCAACCTCGATGTGTCATACGAAGACGGTGACAACAAATGGTCAATCACGTCTTTAAAAATCCACGGGAATATTAAGGGAATGTTGTATTTTAAAAGTCCGCATACAGTAGCTACCATGATCACCCGACGATAGGGTTTTACGTAATGCAGAAACTTCTTAATTGCAGGATTGAAAAAAACTTTTGTCACGGGTTGAATTCCCTGTGTCTAAAATAAATCATAGGACAGCAAAGTCGCAACCCAATTCTTCATCCTCCCCCTTTATCTCCACTCCGAAGGGGGGAGAGTGTATGGAAAGGGATATACAAAAAACTTTCAAAAAAGAAAGATTATAAGGTAATACTCTATTAGAGTTGGAGGCTCTGCCTCCCATCTACCTTTGCCCACAACACGCTCGCTTGAGATGAAACGAAAGGAGAATTCTTCACCAGATCCAAAGAACTGTTTTCATAGCGGATCGAAAGATACTTCTAAATCTTTAATACAATCTTTCCAAAATTTTCCCTGTTTAGCATCCTCTGCTGTGCTGCCGATGCCTCTTGTAAGGGAAAGGCACTGTCAATTACCGGTCTCAATCTTCCCAATTCAACCAGGTTCAACACGTCCAGAAGTTCCTTTTTGCTGCCCATATAACAGCCGATAATCGCATGCTGCTTCATGAATAAAAACCGGAGCTCCACCGTTGTCTTCGGTCCACTTGTTGCCCCACATACCACCATCCGTCCGCCCTTCGCGAGGCATTGCAGATTCTTCTCCCACGTATCAGGCCCAATATGCTCAAAGATAAGATCCACCCCTTTGTTGTTGGTAATACCTTTAATCTTGTCCGCATAATCCTCTTTTGAATAGTCGATAACCTCGTCTGCGCCCAATTGTTTCGCCTTTTCCAGCTTTTCCTTCCCCCTTGCGGTCGTAATCACACGGGCGCCCGCCAGCCTGGCTATCTGAATAGCGGCGCTTCCGATGCCACTGCCGGCCGCATGGATCAGCACCTGCTCCCCTGGCCTGAGTTGTCCACGGGTAATGAGCATGTGCCACGCCGTTACAAATACCAAAGGGACGGCTGCCCATTCCTCAAATGACAGCTTTTGGGAAACAGGAATGATGTTGTCGACATGTGCCTTCACAAATTCCGCATATCCCCCCTGCACCTGAAACCCCATAATCTTGAAGCTATTACACATGCTGTCGCTGTTAGTTGTACAATACACACATTTTCTGCAGCGAACACCAGGGGCAACAATGACCCTGTCGCCCGGTCTGAAATTCTTCACCTCCATCCCCACCTCAGCCACTTCACCAACACTGTCACTCCCCAAAATATGTGGCATAGGAACCTCTACACCGGGCAACCCCTGCCTTACCCAGATATCCAAATGATTCAGCGCACACGCCTTTACCTTTACCAGCACTTCATAGGGAGAAATTTTCGGTTTCTCCATATCTGCATAAGTTAATTTATCCACTCCGCCGTGCTCATAAAAAACCATCGCCTTCATGTTATTTTCCTTTATTGATACGATTGAGTAAGTTGACCAATATATTCACGGCTCAGTGCCGCACTCTTCACCGCTTCCCGCCCCCATTGCCTCGATCCGCATATGGTCAAAATCTAACAATTATATTAAGTAATTACCAAAACAATGTCAATTGATTAATCAGGCATGGTTTCTTATGTCTGCCTCAGTTTATTTGGTGGATGCGCTTCGCATCATACACCATTACCTTATTACAACGTTACGCGGATAGCACAATGAAAATCAGGATGGGCGTCGCCCACTATTTTTTCGGACACATTTTGGATAATGTATGTTGACGTAGGATGACTGAAACGGATGAAACGATGTCTTGCATCATGTTTGTGGGGTTGATGTGACAGGAGTAGCCATGCCCTACACAACCGGGTAGAGTGGATCAAGCAAAGCAAATACCCCTACAGAAAACCGGCCAAGGGTACAAGGGCTCAAGGGTCAAGGGTTCACTGACCTGGCGAGGCGAAAGCCAACGCCGCCGCGGAAGTCGGGCGTGATGTCGCCCCGGTCAGCCGACCGGCAGTCCCGCGCATCGTAGCCCCAGCCGCCGCCGCGTACCACACGGTTGGAGCCCCTCCGTTTATCGAACCAGGCTCGTCCGTTATTCGGTGCACCCTTGTAATTATCATGCCAGTCATCCTCCACCCACTCCCATACATTTCCATGCATGTCATACAAGCCAAATGCATTTGGCTCTTTTTCCCCCTACCGTATGGAGTTGTCCCCCCTGAGTTTTCACGATACCATCCCACCCTGTCAAGATCCTCATCCTTGTCTCCGCTATAGTACCGTGTCTTACTCCCCGCACGGCAGGCATATTCCCATTCTGCCTCACTCGGCAGGCGCAGGCCTGCCCATGCCGCGTAACGCCTTGCATCCTCCCAACTCACCCCCACTACCGGTTGCCTGGGCTGGTTGTATTTGCGATCTGCCCAATACCCTGGTTCAAACACTTTAGGGTTTGCCTTGAGAAACCGTGCATACTCCTCATTGGTCACCGGATAACGGCCCAGGTAAAAGTCCGGCACCTGAACCTCATGCAAAGGTCCCTCTGAGTCATATCGCCCGACTTCTTGTTCTGGCGATCCCATTTGAAATGCGCCGCCCGGAATTCTCACGAGTTCGTATCCGCCTGGTTCTGATATAAAAACATCCTGCCCGGCTTGCCTTGCACGTTCCTTCATCCATGTACGAATATCAGGTGACGGGTGTTTCCTCAGTTGTTCTCTTAAATTATGAATGGCGTCCGGATCAAGCGTTCCACGATACGCAGTGCCACAAGCTGACGCGCCCATAATTCCCTGTCCTTTCCCGGATCAACTTCCAGCAGTTCCCTGAACGGTACCACGGATGTCTCCGCTGCATCATCCAGACATGCCTCAACCAGTTCCGGAAATTTTGCAAATGCGGGCTGTTTGACCACCTCACGCATATAAGGCACAAAGAGGGACGGATCTTCAAGGGCAAGCAAAATAAGCCCCACCTCCTGCCACCAGCTCTCGCCAAAGTGTGAGGCAAGTTCCCGCAAAACGCCCGGATCGCCGAACGCCTGTGTGCGTATCTCCCGTGCCGCCAGATATTCCTGAAAACCCAGGTGCATAAACCCGTAGTCCTCATGACTCCAACCGGTCAGGAGCCCGCTTTCATCACGGATAATTCTGAGAAAGTCTTTGGCAGAACCGCCTGACAACTTTACCAATTTGAGGACGGGTTCAATAACCAGCTCCAATTCAGAATCCTTTGCACGGGTGCGACCCTCCTGGCCATGCATCCACAATGCCACCGGCTGCAGCACCCGTCTACCATTCTGAGCGCCAATGTCAACGGTCAACATCTTTGCTTTTCGCCAGTGTTCTAACAGGACCTTAATGCACTCTTCATACAGGTGCGCACGTTTCTTCGGCAAGTCCGCCCTGAACCGGTGAACGAGACAGATGTTAGCCCGTAAGAGCGGATTCCGGGTAAGCTCAAACACCCGCCTGGCGCGAAAATCAGGCTCCTGTAATCGTTTTATGAGGTTATCGGCCTTTTCCGACGCAATTCCCCCTGCTTGTTCCGGGTCTTTTGCCAAACCCTTTTCTACGATGGTATACCAGTTCTGTATGAATCTCTCCACCTGGTCTTGCGTAAGCGGGCGGACGTGCATCTCGAGGAAATCCTCTTTCATTTGAACGGTCTCGCTATACCCTGCGAAACGGCAGGTAACGACAAAACGGCAGGTTGGGTGAGAACGAATCGCTTCCGTTATCCACCCGGAAACTCGTTCCCGCTCAGACAGGTCGGCAACCTCATCCAGTCCGTCCAGGAGGAAGAGCAAATTACCCCTTTCCAGGAGGCGCTTCCCAAAGCCTTTTGCCGTTTGCAGGTGCGGGCTCTGGAGCTGTGCCTGAATAAAGACGTCAAGACCCTCATCCAGGTTCTTTAATTCCCGCAAAGGCAGGAAGACCGGGATCATGTCTTGGGGCAGTCCTATCGTTGCAGGCCCTTTTCTTATACACCATAAGAGCACCCGCTTCAAATGGGTCGTCTTGCCGGAACCCGGATCACCGAGGATGACGATACCCCGCTGCCTGCGCTTTTCAGACTGGCGGAATGCCTCTATAAGGGATATCTCTAATCCGCTATCATGACCTGTCAAACTTTTTTCCGCATGTTCCGCGTCACGAAAGGATTCCTCCGAAACGCCCCGGAGGTTAACCATGGCACGCAGGGGAATGTACATTTCCTCTAAATCGATGGGTACCTTGATGTGGGTGGCGAATCCGGCCACCGGCAGGTGTTCGTGCAGGGATGCTGCCTTCTGACAATATGAGGAAATCTCTTTCTCCAGATTTGTTACGGAAGTGGGAATGGGTTCTACTTTTTGAAGCGGTTTCTCCTTCCCGCAGCACCTTCCTTCTCTTCCCTCCACTTGTTCAGGGAATCTAATACGATTGAACCAAGGGTAGTTTCATTAAAAATTGCCGGTGTTTGATCCTGTACTATTTTTTTCTTAAAGGCTTCCAGCTTATCCTGTTTTTTCCATCTATCAGGTCCTTCGTCGTAATTCTTCTGCGGTACAGGAATGTCCGGATTGTGATTGATAAGGAACATCAATCGCTCTTTTGCCGCGTCGTATTCCATCTCGGTGATGGACTTTTTGCCATCCGGTTCCCAGCCGTACCGGTGGGCAATAATGCCTACGAGGACATCTGCTTCTCTCGCATATCGCAGGCACTCTTCCACAACGGGTCTGGTGGAGGCGGCAAACAGCTCCATTCCATGCCAAACCATGCCCGCCCTTGTGATGACGTCCTGGACTATTCTTCTCCTCTCCTGATTATCGAGATAGGTACTGGAGACAAATACCTTGTAACTTTTCGTTGTACCCGGAGATGCTAAGGCTTTCTGTTTGGTCATTTACAATATCAGTCAGAAGAGGTAATGTTATACAAGCTTTAATATACTGGAATTTCACTCCGGTTTTCCCCTCTCAAAAGATGGAGCACACGCCGGCCTGTGCAGAGCGACCAGACTGGTCGCTCTACAATGAGGGAAAAATTTAGAGTCGCTGCCAAGGACAGACTAATGTAAGGGGGGAGGAATTTCAAATGAAAAATTCCACCCCCTTAATCCCCCTCCCGGAGGGGTCAAACAACTGTCCCCCGCTGGCGGGGGCGAAGGGGGTGGACACCTATCGGGAAAATTTGTGTTTATAAGTAGCCGAAGGCCCAATTAAACGTACAGAAATTTCAATCACCCCCCCATAATCCCCCCGTAAACGGGGGGGAAACAGTCAGAGGAGGCATAATTCAGGCCGTTGTCCTCGCACCTGTTACGGTCTTTTCAAAATGCCCCCTTCAAATGCAAGGGGGAAAAAAGCCAGGCTTTGCCCATAGTAATTCTGCATCAGAGCGTTCTCGCTCAGTTTGTTCTTTAACGATGCCTTTACTGTGTCCGCCTTGATGTTTAATGCCTGTGCTGCAAAACAGGCCATTGCGTCTGCCGGCAAACTACCATATTCCACGGCAGGCCTGCGTCATAAGAATATACGGCCTTCAGTTCTTTAAAATCCACACTTGTACGTTGTAAGGTCTGATATATTTTCCCCAGCGCCTTATGTGCATCCTCAGTTTTGTTCCACAGGACATCCAGCCCAATCCGCAACGGGAGTCGCACCGCCTCCCATCCGTAGTCATTTGATCTGCCTTCGGCCTTTAAAATATTTCCCTGAGCATCTACCATACACCAGTCTGGTAGTAAACCACATCCGGTTACCGTATCCAAACGAATACCCGCCTGGCTGACAAGCCAATAGGCAGTATCAATCAAATATAACCACTGGTTATCCTGTGTTGCTTCATAAAAGAGGCGGAATGCCGCAGGGCTGTAATACGACGGGTTTTGCATGAGGCATCCATCCTTTTCTCTGCCCCATAATCCTGGTAGGAAAAAAAGTCGATTATCAACTCCCCGTACTGTCTCAAGCCGCAAGATATCGTAGATTACCTGAATGGCTTTTTCACGATACGCATGACCCTCCCACTGGTGTGAAGCCAGTAACAAGGCAAACGCATAATCACCATCGGCATCTGATGCAGCCATCCAGTCGTTTACCCCGCCGCCCTTCCAGTGCCATGCAAGGAGATGATCCCCGTGTTTGCTGCCTCTGCTCAAATGTTCTTCGGTCCACCGGAAGATAAGATCAAACGTCTCCTTGTCCTTCATAAAAACAGCGAATAGCATCGCGTAGGCTTGCCCTTCACTTACCGTATCGTATTCGTGTTCGGGGCACTGAACACGTCCGTCAGGGAGAATAAAGTTTTTCTTATACGATTTCCACCACAGTTCTAATGGTTTTTCAGGCGATATTTTCATATCAGAGCACCCACTGACAAATAAACAGATGAGGCCAATTGCAAAAGAAATTATTTTTACCTGCGATACCATGGAAATTCACGTTTCAACAGAGTTCTCGTTAGAAACGAATATTACAAAAAATTCCGGCCTGTTCTTCTTCGTAGACCTTCGACTGTACAGGTCTCATTTCAAACCCTATATTCCACCGTCTCTGGTCGTCCCATCCAAATTCGAATCTTGGCTCAATAAAATCGACACTATCTGAATCAATGCTTTCTCGTAAGGCAAGCTCGTAAAAAAGTTTTGGAGCGCCGCTGAAATGTTCCTTTCCCAGGTAATGCCTCCAGACAACCCCCCCGATGTATTTCCGATAATCATGTGGAGACCAATATTCATCCCGTCGTGCATGGACATCATATCCATAGGTTTCCACGACAAACTTCAGGATTTTAGGATACAACGAGAGTTTATAGCCAATGGTTGTATAGTCCTCGGTGCCGTTATTGCTGTCATCGTACCAATGTTTTTTGAATTGACTCGAAATATCAATGCGCTGAGTAATATCCCAGGCAAAACGTCCGCCGGTAAAGTAACGCCCCCTGTTGTTCTCCAGGGTATTAAAATTTTGCAACACATCTTCCCTGCCGCCAAATACCGTCACATCGAACGTGTCAAAAAAACGATAAGCGCCACCGGCTTCAAACTGTGCTGTTTCGTGACGATTCTCGGAATAGGTGGACATTTCTCCATCCAGGTAGGTTGTTATTCCCTGCTCAAAATATTTATTGACCTGTAAGGTAAGATGTTCCGCAACCGAACCGCTGTGATCCCTGAAATTAAACACCGTGTTTCCCAGACCCACAGACAGGTCCATTGCCTCAGAGAGTCTCACCGGGGCATATGCCGCATCTGTTCTGAACATCATAATCTCATAATTTCCAAACTCATCACCACTGCCTTTCTGGTGGATGTATGATTGTTTTAGCCTTACTGATTGCTTTCGTTTCCACTGTTCCGACTCCCGGGCAAATTGTGCACGGTTGTGTTCCGGCGCATAGACGAGCAACTTCTGATACGTATCTTCAGCTTGAGTACTTAGATTAAGTTGAGAGTACATTTGGCCCAAATCAAAGAGCATTTCACTGTCTTCAGGGTGCTGTTCTGCTAATTCGCGGTAAAATGATATGGCGGTTCGTTTTCTGCCAAGCCAGTTGTTCTTTTTTGCCTTCCACTCACAGAGGATTTCGGAATCTTCGGGATAGTCTTCGCAAAGCTTTTGGTACGCCTCGTTTGCCTCACGGGGGCGCAAAGCCCAGCCATACACCCTGGCAACTTCACGTCGCCGGTCAAAATCCGACGGACGTTCCCGGAGGTATGCAGCGTACCACCTCAATGATTCATCATATTCATGCCTCCAGGCATTAACCTGTGCCAGCCATCGTATATATCTCACATCCGTAGGGTCATTTTTCTGAAGCGTTAAGAATTGCTCACCAGCCATGTCATAATCGTTGTGTGTAGCCAGCAATCTTGCATATTGATACCTGAGTCCGGAATCGGCCGGGAATTGGTCTACCGACTGCCGCAGCCACTCCTTCGCAAACTCATAGTTTTGACTTTGTCTGCCACGGTCGAAATATCCCATCCTTTCTAAAATTGCCTGAAAGAGGGCAAGATTGCCCGGCTGATTTGAAAGGTACCGTTTTATGTTCCCGTCAGCAAGTGCACGCTCGCCGGATTGAATGTTTGCAATTGCCACCATTGCTTTGGTAGATGTCTTTTCTGAAATGTCCTCTGAAACTAAAGATAATCCACGGGAAAGTTCTTCTTTACTCTTTTTCAACGTAACCAGCGCCTCAAAGTAACGTGCGGTTTCTTTTTCCGGCAAACCAGGTAGTGGAATCTGTTGAAATATGTTGATTGCTTCCTCCGGATTATTCATGCCCACGAAACATTCCACCATACCCAGTTTATAAAGCGGGTCTTTTTTTCTCTTTTCCCAGTTCCGTGTAGAGTGTCAGGGATTGCTGATAATTACCGGCTTTATACTCAGCCTTTGCCCGCTGGATGCGTACTTCCAGATTGTGGTGCATAGCCATCTCATCGGCAATTTTCCAGACGGAAAGCGGCACAGCATCGAGGAGTTGGGGCCTGACCATCTCAGTTTCCGCCGTAAGTGCAGCCAATACCTTGCCTAACACCTGATTTGCCTTTTCCTGTGCCTCTAATTGCCTCTCGGCAGCCAGCAATAAAACCGTAAGAATTGACGGGCCAGGGTCTTTATCATCGCTTTTTGATAATAATTCAATTTCTATACGGGCTTCTTTGTAGAATCCTGTGCGTATTTGGGAAAGAATACGCAGCGTCAAAATCTTGGCCTTATCGGCCATTTCATTACGAGAAAGCTTCTGTAAGAGAACAGAGGACTTTTCAAGGAGCATCCCGTCTTTCTCCAGGGCATAGAGGCACTCCAACTCCAGCATTTGCAGGCGCAGTCCA
Organism: Candidatus Brocadia carolinensis; assembly: GCA_002009475.1. Lineage (GTDB taxonomy): Bacteria > Planctomycetota > Brocadiia > Brocadiales > Brocadiaceae > Brocadia > Brocadia carolinensis. The sequence goes on from AYTS01000044.1 coordinate 22,489, forward strand.
GTTTCTTTATCTCCTTCCAGCGTATGAATTATTGACAAGGAATCTTCGTATCGTCCTGTTAAAGACAAGATTTCCGCCCTTGCAGCCTCAAAAATGGGTTTTGCCTGCGGAGAGACAGAAAACTGATTCAGGATTTCGAATCCCTTCCCGGGCATTTCACGGTAGGTATACAGAATTGCCAGTTTTGCCAGCAGATGGGCTTCCGTGGCAGGTTTACTGCCAGACACAATCTTCTCAAGCATATCTGCTGCAGCAGCCAGTTTCCTCTGCGAAAGAAATTTGTCTACAATCATCAAAGCAGATGCACGCCAGGTGCCGGATTCCCTGCTGATGGTTTTCCATAACTCGACGGCCTTTTCCTGCTCCCCCACCGATAAGTGTGCATTGACCAACAGAGCACGGGTGTCATCGTTCATTTCAATTTTATCTTTTCCCGTTTGTGCAGTCTCTAACAGTAAAGGCCACTTCTTTGCCCAGGACAACACCTGAATCAGCTGGTTCCACAGGTCGCGATCTTCCGGAAACTGTCGAACCAGTTTCTGGTATTTTTCTATTGCATTGTCATAATTTCCCGACCAGGCATCAATATCTGCTGATAGCTGACGTAATTTCAGATTACTTTTATCAGGTGAAATTTTTGAAATTGTTTCCTGTGCTTCTGGATACTTCTTCAAGCGCACCAGGAGATTACTTTTTAGTGTGAGAACGTCCAGGTTTTGTGGGTCCTTCAGCAAAATCTTTTCACAGAGTTCAAGAGCTTCATCAAACCTCCCCAAGCCGGCAAAGACTCCGGCTATTTCCTCAGCAACCTTTGAATCTCCCCCATCGAATACTAGCACCTGTTCGTAATACTTTATGGCACTATCATTTTTCTTATTTTTGACTGCATTGCGTGCCGCACTCAGATTCAGTTTTCTGGCAAAGTCATCCTTTCCTTCGGTAACACTTCCCAACTTCTCCCGTAAGATATCATAGTGAATTTCCGCCTTACGATAGTGACCATTGTTTTGCAAATAATCGGCAAATTCCAGTTCAACGATATAATCTCCAGGGGTTAGCTTCAGATAGGCCTGGTATCGCTGGATGGCTTTTTTTGACCACCCGGCCTTTGCTGCGTTTCGGGCAGCCATTAAGAAGAGAAGCGACTCATCGTGCTTCATTTCCTGGGAAACAAGAGTCAACGGAAGACTCAAAACAATTAGAATTCCCAGAATAACTGACATCAACGTTCTTTTCATTTTCTTACTTTATGGCCCTTTCCTGCAAAGCATACAAGATGAAATCTACTGAAGGTACGAGAGTGGACGCTAAAAGAAAATGTCATCGGGAGTGTCATTCGTTATTATTCAGGAAAACTTTTAGCCAGAAGCAATCTCTGCTTAAAACAGCTTCGCGAAGTTTGTCCTGAGCAACGACGATTCCCTGCCAGCTTATTTGAGACATTTCCTATAACGAAGCAAACCTGCCACACACCACAGGTAATCGGGGATATGCCGAATCTTGACAACTCTATTAATTCCCAAAGAAGAGGTTAAATGCCGCAGCCTCTTTTTCAATACTTTCTGCAAATGCCTGTTGAAGTCTGTCCAGGTCAGACGCAGCCCATTCTATTCCAAACGCATGAGCACGCTTGATAATTTCAGGATAAAGGATTTCTTTCTTAGCAGGATCATCCCCGCCAGCCCCGGTTTTCATTTCATAGAGATGGGCAAATATATCAGCAATATTCACCACTACGGGGAAAAGAGACTTTTGGTCGGCTTCCTGAAGACGGTGATGAAACCCAACAGCCGACAGTAGGCTTTCCGGAAACATCCACTTCTTCAGAAGCCTCATTCCAACTTCATCATGAGTCATTCCAATGATGCTTTTCTCTGACTCAAAGGCCATGAATTTCCATTTCAAGCTCTTTACCGTTTCAACCAGTTTAAAAAATTCGTGCGGCAACGTAATGTAAACAACCAATTTCCCTATATCGTGAATGAGACCAGCCACAAAAAATTCATTAGCCGCACTTTTTAACTCAATTGCAATAACCTTTGCTGCCAGGCCACAAATAAATGAATGTTCCCAAAATTTTCCAATGTCATATTTTTCCTTTTTCTCAATTTTCATAAAACTCTCGAATACAACTGCGGATATAACCAGGTTTCTCACCTCTTTAAAACCCAAAACCGTTATAGCATGCTGCAATGAGGTAACCCTTCTTATCGCACCAAAGAATGGGGAATTAGCCATTTTAAGCAGTTTTGTGGTGAGGGATATATCAGGGGCAATGACCTTCGTAAGGTCATCTGCAGTACTGTATGGATTAGCAGTAATATTAATAACCTCGCACGCTACGGTTGGTAGCGTGGGGATAGAATTTATTTTAGAAATGAGTATAGAAATTTTATCAAGACCCATATCAATAATTTTTCTTTTTCTTCTGTGAATGTCCGAATCTTATGAACTCACCGGCGTCCAAGAACTGTCATCCCGACCCGCTTCAGAATCTCATACCCCTTGATGCTTTAGTGTCAAATGAATCAGGATGACACATGGTGTGTTTTCTCTTCCCGAACGGCCTGTTCATGGTTGACATTTCGCCATGGTCTCCCGCACTTTTTCCTTTGCCTTCGTTAAAACTGCTTCTGGTACAGAAAGTAGTCCCTGCTTCTCCACGATATCAAAAAGCAGAAAAACCAGTTTCGGATCAAACTGACTTCCGGCATTATCTGCGAATTCTTCAATAACCTTTTCATGGGGAAAGCATTCTCTGAAAGGTCGTTCAGATACCATGGCAGCCAGGGCATCAACTATGGCAAATATCCTGGCGCCCAGCGGTATTTCATTACCTTTGAGGCCCACGGGATAACCCGAGCCATCATAATTTTCATGATGATGCTGAAGAATCGATCTTTCATTCGCAAAAAAGTCGAATAGTCCGGTCAGCTCTGCCATCATATCAGGCTGGCTTTCAATCTCACTCTTTTCGCTGGTACTCAGCCCTGTGCTTTTACTGCTCAACGGTTTTTCCAGCATGAATTTGAAGTTATCATGGAGCTGTGCAGCGTTTTTAAAGGACTCCACAATAGAAGGGGGAAGGTTAAACCTTTCCCCTATGAGTTCAAAATACTGTAAGACTTGCTGATTGTGCTTCTGATATTGAGGGTCCCCTAAATTCCGTACCATAAGACACACCGATTGTATAGACGCTTTTTTTGTTTTTTCCAGAACAGAAGAAAAGTTCTCTTTTAGATAATTGAAATCCCTGGCTTCACAAAGCTCGTCTTCTCTAAATTTCACGGAAACATCCTTCAGGTAAACACTGACTCTATTTCTCCCGTCTGACTTGGAGCGGTAAAGAGCCTTGTCTGCAAATGCGATAAGCTTGTTACTTTCAGATGGCTGGTGATGTTTCACTGATGCCACACCAATACTTACGGTTGCAATTGTTGAATTGGTTCCGTCAGAATACGTCTTTGATTCGCAGGTAACCCGAATTTTTTCAGCGACATTCAATGCACCATCAATGCCTGTATTGGGAAGAAGAATCAGGAACTCTTCCCCACCATATCGGAAAATAAAGTCATACTCTCTTACTGTCTGTTTTAAACAGGCAGAAAATTCACGCATTACAAAATCACCGAAACTATGTCCAAAGGTATCGTTAATCACTTTAAAATAATCTATATCAAGCAGCAGGCAGGACAAATCGGTTTGATGCCTTAATGCGCGGGCATACTCCTTTTCAAGGATTTCCGTCATATAATGCCGATTATGCAAACCGGTCAACTCATCATAGATGGCTTTTTTACGCAAAACATTGCGTGTTTCCAGCAACTCTTTATTCATTTCCACAATCCGCTTACCGACATTCAGACGCATCCTGAGTTCATTTTGATTGAATGGTTTGGTGAGATAGTCATCCGCACCCGCTTCCATTCCGGAGAGAATATCCTTCATCTCTCCTTTTGAGGTAAGCAAAAGGATATACGTGTACGGTTCTCTGGCTTGCTCCCGAACCCTTCGGCATATCTCTATACCATCCATACCGGGCATCATCCGATCGAGGATGAGAAGATTTGGGGCATTTTCAGACTGAATGACCTTCCAGGCATCAAGACCATTCTTGCACAATACAACCTCATACTTCATGTCTTCTAAAAACTTCTCCAGTCTGAGCCGTGCAATGTCCTCATCTTCTGCTATCAATATATTCATATACCACCGAAACCGTTCATCTCACTGCCCATGATCTTCTGTCAACAGCCGCACTGAGTGCGTGTTCATAACATAATCAGCAGTAAAATGCAACCCTTATTTGGATTTAATAAAATTCCGCAATGCGTTGACCAGACGTGTTGCTTCCCTTGTCAAAGCTCCATAAGCCTCTACAACATCTTCCAGCCTGTTTTCTCTTCCCATCATCTCCAGGCTCAATGCTACCTTAAACATCGAATTATTCCCAAAATTGGCAACTGCCCCTTTTAGTTTATGGGCTGATTTTTCCAGGGCGTTATTATCACGCCTCTGAACGGCCTCCTTTATTGATGACAACTGCTCAGGTAAACCATCAATAAACATTTCCGCCAGTTCTTTGAGAAATTCCTCTTCGTTAGCATTTATTCCGAGAGCCTCATCCTTGTCAAAGACTATCTCATCATTTTCCCATTTGCTTTTCCTGCAATCGGCAATATCATTTAAATTTGCTTTCATTCTAAAATACCTCCATACATTCAAGTTATTCCGTTTAAGTCCCCCTTAATAAAGGGGGACACAGAGGGTTGTGTTTTCTGTGTTATTTCATACAGCAGTGATGCCGCACTCAATTCTCCATTCTGAAAGCGGGAGATTGCTTCGGAAAAGACCCTCGCAATGACACAGGCTATGCCTTTAATGACTTATTATGCATTGTCATTGCGAGCGAAGCGAAGCAATCTTTCCCTCATAAACCATCTGTACCTCCTGATAAGGGATAAATAAGGTTGTGAATAAATTTACAAAAAAAGAATTTTTTACACCGGAATACTATAACCTCCTTACCCCCTTTTCAAAGAGAGATTTTTCTCTACCATACAACGTATAACCCGCACAAACAAAATGAAACTTTCCATACAATCAAGATACTATCGTTTCCGGTATACCTTGCTACATTTCTGTTTTTGGCTCTTTCGACATTGACAGCGAAATTGACAAGGGTTGCTTTTATTCATTTTGGATGTTCCGCTTGATAACATCGGCAAGCATCTGCATATTAACTGGTTTCGTAACATAATCGTTCATGCCCGCATCAATACATTTCTCACGGTCACCATTCAGAGCATTGGCAGTCATGGCTATTACCGGAACGTTGTGATTCCTGACATATGACTTTTCATTCCGTATGATACGGGTAGCCTCATAGCCGTCCAACTCGGGCATCTGGCAGTCCATCAGGACAAGATGGTAATCCGATCTCTCCAGCGATTCGATGGCCTTCTTCCCATTCGCAACGATATCGGCAATATAACCGAGTTTCTTCTCCAAAACATGAACAATAACCTTCTGGTTGACAACGTTGTCCTCTGCCACGAGGATACGAAGACCTCGCTTGTGATTCTCGGATAGGGAATAACGTTTAACGGCCTGCCCTGAGTCATCTTTTCCTGCACCCGGAGTGTTTCTGGTAATAATACTGAGACATTCAAATAGCTGTGACTGTTTTACCGGCTTGAGCAGATACGCCGCAAAGCCCAGCCTCTTAAAATATTCAGTGTCGTTACGCGTACCAGCCGACGTCAATATTGCCAGAGTCAGGCCTTTGAGTTGCGGATCGGCCTTGATTTCCCTGCACAGCGATTCCCCATCAATCTTTGGCATGCAACGATCAAGCAAGGCAACTTGAAACGGATTATCTTCACCGATGGCTTCATGAAGCTTTTCCAAAGCTTCTTCAGCCGAGGCAGCCTCCGCAACCCTGCATCGCCACGATTCGAGATATGCCCGAAAGATACGCCGGTTCGTTTGATTGTCATCAACAACCAGCACGCGCATACTCTCCAGGACGCCAGGTTCATATGGTGCCCGTTGCCGGACAGAAGATTGTTTTTCCAGTATTACCGTAAACCAGAACGTTGAGCCCTTACCTTCTTCGCTTTCCACACCAATTTGACCACCCATCATCTCGGCAAGCTGTTTGGAAATCGCCAACCCCAGTCCGGTGCCGCCGTACATCCTAGTGGTAGAAGAATCTACCTGGGAAAAGGACTGGAACAATTTCTTTATGCGATCGGGAGGAATACCTATGCCAGTGTCTTTGACAACAAACCGCACCGTTGCATGCGAATCAGTTTCGTTGTCAATGGTTACGCTGATGCCTACCTCGCCGTCTTTCGTAAATTTTATCGCGTTGTTGCCCAGATTAATTAACACCTGCCGCAACCGGCCCGGGTCTCCCTGCAAAAACGATGGAACTTCAGGATCGATAAAGTAAGAAAATTCCAGGCCTTTCTTTTCTGCCCCGACGACCAGGATATCTATGATACTTTCCACGATAATACACAAATCGAACTCGATGGTTTCCATCTTCAGCTTACCAGCTTCTATCTTGGAAAAATCCAGAATATCATTGATAATGGATAGCAATGAGTTGGCACAATTGCGGATCGTCTCAGCATACTCATGCTGTTCCCGGGTCAATTCCGTATCGAGTAACAGATCGGTCATACCTATGACACCGTTCATCGGCGTGCGTATCTCATGGCTCATGTTAGCGAGAAATTCACCCTTGGCACGGTTGGCCTCATCCGCCAGCTTCTTTGCCTTTTCCAGCTCGTTATTCTTTTCTTCAACTTTCCCTTTTTGGACTTCGAGCTCTTCATAGTATCGTAATAACTCTTTATGCCTCGACCGTAATTCTTTCTCGGCTTGCTTTAAACCGGAAATATCATTAAAAATCTCCAAAATTGCCTTTTTCCCTTTATATACTAAACCAACATGAGTTATCTGAAACACCTTCCCACCTAAGATACCTTCTGATTCAATAGTTTCTATTTTTTTTGCTCTCACGCTTTCTTTCAGGCAGCAATTCTCACACTGCGTTTTGTTGTCACGGTAAATATTCCAGCATTTTTCTCCTATTACCGTTTTGCCCAAAAGGGTTTCAAATGCTTCGCTCATATAGAGGATATTGCCCTCCTCGTCAACAATATCCATACTAAAGGGAAGAGAGCCAACAAGGGTTTGATTGAAATTACTAAACTCCCGTAGTTCTTCCTCAGCCTTTTTACGTTCGGTAACATTCTGAACCGTTCCGTTCATCTGGATTGCCTTACCTGTGTTATCAAAAGAGACTTCACCCTGTCCATTGACAAAGCGTATCGAACCATCTGGTAAAATTATTCGATAGTCAATGTTGTGAGGTTTCTTCTCATACAGGGACTCATTAACAGATTTTTTCACAAACTCTCTATCGCCGGGATGAACGGAATCAAGGAATGCTTCATACGTTGCAGCAAATGTCTGACGAATTAAACCAAAGATGCGATAGGTCTCATCAGACCACCATAGTGTATTTTTTTGTATGTCCCATTCCCAGTTTCCAATGTGGGCAATTCGTTGAGCATCAGCGAGGCGTGCTTCGCTTTTCCTTAAAGATTCCTCCACACGCTTGCGATCCAATAGTTCTCCATATAATTTATCCGCTTGTTCAAGTGTAGCTTTTTCGTATACCTCTAGTAACTGTTCCAAAGCAGCGATTTGAGATCTAAGGTATTGAATTTTTGCGTTTCCAGCGTTATTTACCATAATGACAATTTCTTTCCGTTCATGCGAATACCGAATTTTCAAAAGGCAATACTGCTATCTTTATATTTAGTGACAGTATTTTGAAATAATTGGCAATCTCCTTCGAGACGGGAACTTTAAGGAACATAATAACTGCAATAACATCTCCTGATGGGAGTATTCCGCCGAATCCCAATACAGATTTTATACCATAGGGGATGACAAATTCCTTCTGAGCTGGAATGTAGGGACTGCCAGGCGCCTCGGATACATGGAAGACGTTATAGGTATTCTGTTCCGTATCCAAGAGAAGCTTTGGGTCTGGTTTGACAACCATGCTTATACTTAATCCCAATTGTAAAATAAGGGTCCTGATCATCGGGATCTGATGAACAGACTGTTCGCTCGGCAATGGAATTGCTTTGTGCCCCTTTGAGATTTTCCTGAAATTCCACTCCGGGTTTTCCCCAGCTGTAGCCAGAAGAGTCAGACATTTCATGCCTGGTAAAACAGAGTAATCTCCTAGCATTTTCCTTGAAAAGTTTTGAAGTTCGTCATCGAGTTTTTCGTAAGTATGGGTTTTGAAAAAGCGAATCAAAGAAGATGCCCGATTCCCGCTTTCACCATCGATCAGATTATTGTACAAATAATGAACAATCCTGTTAGCTACATCTTCCATGTTATTGGCGCCTTTTCCAATATTGCGCAGGATTTTTCCACATTTAGTCATATCACGTATAGTAAAATTTACTAAGTCATAACTTGTAGACTTTTCATTCTGCGTAATCATAATTCGTTTTTTCCTCTGTGAATGCAGCAATTTTTTGTTGCAATATCCAATGCTTGATTATTTTCATCAGAATCATGGAGTGATTTATCAAGTTTTTAATTTTTTGCATATCTTCTATCCTGAATTACCTGGTCTTATTGTCTGAACAAAGAACCTCGTAGTGAAAGAGGCGGTGTTGATTCAGTGATATTCAGCATTTTTTTGCAGTAATTCTTTATTATTTTTTTTTCTTCAAGAGTACGACAAAATGTTTTTCTGCTTCCCGGTACCTCTGTTTGTTATATAGTTCGATAGCAAGCCACAACCTTACACTTTGATCATCCGGTTTTATTTTTATCACTTTATTTAAGACCTTTATTGCCTCTTTTCTCTTCTTATTTTTTATCAGAATTTTTCCGAGAGAATAGTAAGAATGAATATCCTGGGGTTTTGGAGAGGTGTGTATCATTTTATTATATAACATCATAACCTGTACATCGTCCGGCGGATCAGCGCTCTTGGAAAAATGCTGTAAAAGAATCTCTCGTTTGTAAAACAATTGAAAAATACCCCAGAATATTCCAAAATAAAAAAACGAAAAAATCACAAGGAACCATTTGTTACGGATAAATTTAATTTTGTTCATAGGTGGTATTTGTAGCTATATAGCCTTACATATACACATCGACATTATTATAGTGGCACCATCTGTTTGTCATATTTCTATGATTTACTGAGAGACAAAGATACCATTCGTAATTCAATTCTTTACCGTGACCTTAGAGTTTTCTGTGGCAACATTTGTCTTGTCCAGGATGGTTCTTAATTTTTTACTAAGTATATCTGCTACTACTTTGTGACCTTCATAATTCCAGTGCGACCAGTGAAGGGAGATACCCGTTTTCTCATAAACCTGCCGGAATATTTTTTGCAATCCCAGATATTCAATACCAAGTGATTTTGCATATTCCTGCATATCATCTTCAAAAAAATTAGCGTTAAACGTTGGATCAATAGATGCATATTTTTTTTTCATCTTCTGGTTTATAAATATCCGGAATATTCACCGTAACTAACATGAAGTTTGTTTCTCTATCTTTACAATATTTAGCCATTTCCTTAATCAGTATCTTATTCAGTCGATAGTTTTTTGTAAATATTGGGTCTGGATTTGTCGTACAAAGACTTAAATATCCTGGAAGATGCTCTTTCCCATGTTTTCCAGACAAATTTACAGCCTTATTTCTTCTATACTCTTTGTAACTCGCATATCGTTCACCAATAAGGTTGATAAGCGCTGAATGTTGTTTGACTAAGTTAAAACCATGTCTGATTACATAATAGCGACCTTCCGTAAAGCTTGTATCAAGCAGTAATTCTCCATCTTTTGAAATATTATAAAATGGACGTTTTACATGCGATGCCGTTTCTCTGTTCATATCATGAAGGTCGTTCCCAGGGAAAAAAAATAACAATACTATATCCGGAGAAAATTGAATAATGTCATTTTTCAGGATTAAATATTCCTCAGCCTGGCTAATATTAGAAAGCCCAAAATTCATTAATTCAAATGTATACTGCTGAGAACTTTTATTCAATTGATCTTCCGTCAGCGCAAGAAAAGAACGGTCTGATTCGACATCCAAAGATGCAACCATACTATCGCCCAAAACAGCAACTCTGTATACATGTTGAGGTTTATTTAATAACCATTCTTTATCCCTCCATCCATAACGATTAATTCTTCCCGTGATGGGGTGGTCATTTTCAAAAAAATGCCAATCATTGCTGCCGGGGATGTATCGGAAACCCAGGATTGGATCTGGCTTTATCCATGGAGTTTTTGCATTAAATACATGTGTTGTACGTAAAATAGCTTCTATTAATCCTATAAATACCAGGAATATTATAAGTGAAATTAAGATATTTATTGTAAACTTCCCAAGTACTAATCTTTTTGCAAAGTATGAATTATTTCCCATGTATGTTTTCTCCCGGAAATGAAGGTTATATAATATTACTTAGCGCAGCAAAGCCGCGCCCAATTCTCCGTTGTGAAAGCGGGAGATCTTTTCGGAAAAGACCCCTCGCAATGACACAGGCTATACTTTGATGACATATTATGCGTTGTCATTGCGAGCGAAGCGAAGCAATCTTTCTCCCAGCAATAATCCGTACTTCCTGATAAGTGATAAATAGGGTTATGAAAAAACTACAAAAAAAGAAGTTTTTACGCGGTAATTCTATAAGTAAAGAGACACAATAATTATTGATATGGACGCAAATAACCCATAACCCGAGACGGTTTTTTTCTGGATGCTTCGAAACTTTGAAGTTAAGACAACGCGAAGCTCTTCCTGAGATACAAAGTATCGATTGTGTGTACCGAGAAGACGAGTGTGATACCATATTCTCTCTCGTGTATTGAACTGGGCAGAATACGCCGGGAGTTTGTAAACTTCGATATGTCTTCGGTGGTCTGCAAACCACCCCCATGAGTCTCTGTCTTTGTGGTACGATGTATTGTCTTGAATCATATATACCTTTTGAGGGAAATAGCATTGCAAAATTCGTTCGAGATACACGATGTATGTCTCGGCATTGAAGACCGCCCGAAAATGATAGAGAAATCTGGCAGAATGCCGTTCTATCGTGCCGAATATTTTGAGTGTGTTTCTTTGTCCCATAGTCAGTATTTCGGGTTGAGCACCTGTCCTCACCCATGCTCGGCAGAGGGCTTAGTCTTGCCGGAAAATCGTTTCGTCCTCGAAGAGCGTGTTTGCTAAGTTTAACCAACTGCTGGATCTTGTTGGTTAACCCATGTATCAAGATTAACCACGATATTTTCCGACCTCGCAGAAATATGGACATATTTAACCCCTACACAATAAGAATGACCAGCCACGATTTCACTTTGCTGCACGATTTCTCCTTCTACCATGACTTTTCCCGCCGGTGTGCTAACCTCCATGGACAGTATTTCTCCCGTTTCCATCGGTATGAAACTAATAAATGAGAGGCCGGATGCACTCATATCGTTGGTAACAACGATGCGTGAAGTTTTGTCGTTCGTGTGAATAATCAGGGGAAGGGTAATTTTTCTCCGGACATTTTTTCTAAACCGCTCATGGCTATAAAACTTGGTTGTCAATTTTAAAAATATGGATGGCTTCGCTCCAAACAGATAGCGAAATCTGGGAAGGAGTGTGTTAAAGCAGTACAAATTTATAAACTCCATTTTTGCATCACTTAATTCATCGAATTTAATTCCATGGACAAAGATATTGGGTGTTTGACCTTCATTGCGTATGGATTGAACAGTCGCCTGACATTCCATAATTTCCAGATCAAGATACAGCAAAAGAGAAATCTTCCTTTGTACCGGCAACGGTGCAAAGGTGATCAGTGAAATACCGAATTCATTTATATCCTTTGTGACTCCGAGGCCGTTGATTAAAGCTGCATCTCCATCGACTGCATATCTGACCGGTATGGAGCCAATAAAACGAAAATCCTTTCGTTTTTGATGAGGCCTGGTTGTTTTTTCAATTACCGAGAAGGTCAATAGACCGTTAACGGTGTTCCAGAAAATGACTGAGGTAGCGCCTGTAATAGAGTCTGAAATACCATAACAGAGTTTCAAACACCCCCAGGTTGCACCAGCACAACTCAGGAGAAAAATCATTATGTGTGGAATCAAGCCGGAAACGCGGACCGTTTCATTGCTACCTTTCCCGGTCACCTTGAAAATTGATTTCATTCCAAAAAGTCCAAAAAGGCTCCGAAAGGCAGCTTTGATGACAACAAAAAAATTCATCGTGATAAAATATTCACAGTAGATAATTTTACCGTAGCCTCGCGTCACATATTCGAAACCAACAATGAGCACTACAAGAAAAAATACGCACCTCCAGATAAATGAAAAATCAAAGGATTGAATCGGATTCAATCCCGCAAAAACTGCAATTGATGGTATGATAAGGTAAATTGCCTTAGGGAACCCAAAAAGCCAGCCAAAAATGGTAGAAAAAAAACAGATCCTCTGTGGAATGGTCAGCCCCTTTTTCAAAAGCGGATTACATTTAAAAAACATACCGATATTTCCTTCTGCCCAACGGAGTTGCTGTACATGATAGTTTTTCAGATCTTTGGCTGCGAGTTCGTTTGAAAGTACCTCGTTATGATAAACCCCCTTCCATCCACGACTGTAAAGGAGAATGGTGGTATGGAGATCCTCCGTGATACTGCCGGTTGCAAACCCGCCTATGTCTTCAAGCGCCTTTTTCCGAAACACCGCTGCCGTTCCGGCGAAAAAGGCTGAATTCCAATAATCTCTCCCCGGCATAATCAGCCGGTAAAAAAGATTCTGTTCTATCCAGGATTTTTTCTTTTCCATGCTAATCCTGAACTGAAATGAGTCTACGTTGTAGTAATTATGAGGGGTTTGTACAAATGCAACCTTCTGATCGTGAAAATACCCAAGAGTTTTATCCAGGAAATCGGGTTGAGGAACGCAATCGGTATCAAGAATGACAACAAACTCACCGTGAGTACGCTGAAGAGCATGGTTGAGGTTCCCCGCTTTGGCATGAGTTCTTTCCTCTCTGGTAATATATTCACAGCCCCATTCTTTGGCTTTATGAGCCAAATCCGACCGATTCCCGTCATCCAGGATATGTATGGTATGAGGATAGTTTATGTGTGCACACCCGAGCACCGTTTTTCTAATAACTGCAATATCCTCGTTGTACGTAGGAATGTATATATCTACGGTTACCCCGTTCAGTGCAGGTGGCGCTTTTCTTTCGCGTGGATTCCATAACTGGAAGGCAAAGAGAAACAGAGAAATAAAGCATGAACATCCGCGTAAAAAAAGCTAATAGAAAGGAGCAATGCGTCCGGATTGATTGTGAAACGAATCCGATATACAAGATAATAGAGATAAACTCCCAAGATAAAAATGATTACCACCTGATATTTTATTTGTTTGGTTTGCATCTTTTTTTACGTATTTTTTCTTCAATTATTTCCCTTTGGAATAGTTTTCAGCCATCTGCCAAGACTCTCTCTCTCATCCTCGCCAGTACTGCGCGAATAAATATCCTCTTCACTATCAAACAAACGAGTAAATTTGACGCCAATACCATAAGAACTATCAGCGACGATTTCTCTCATTTGCCTTACCTCTCCTTCTGCAAAGAACTTCCCAAACGGCGTAAATACCTCAATAGTAAGTGTAGTGCCTGCCTCCATTGTGACATAACTCGTAAACGAGAGTCCGGAGGCGCTGATATCATTCGTAACCACGACAAGAGAAGGTTTTCCCTGCAGATAAATAATGAGGGGGATGGTTATTTTTTTCCGGGCATGTTTCCGAAACCGTTCGTGATTACATATCTTAAAAATCATCCTGAAAAAAACAGATGATTTTTGCCCATACCTTTGAAGAAACCTGGGCAAGACCGTGTTAAAACAATACCGGGTAATGAAATCCATTTCCTCTCTGCTCAAACCTTCGAACTTTAGACCGTGCACAAACATTTTTCCACGGAGATAACTATAGACATCGCTTGCTTGTGCGGTATACAAAACGGTGGCATTGCATGACAAAACTTTTTCATTCAGGAAGAGAGTAAGCATGATTTTTTTGTCCATTGGCAGTGGCGCAAATGTTACCATGGAGATGCCATGCTCGTTCAGATCCCGGCTGATTCCCACGTTGACCTCTGAACCTGAATCTGAGATTATCGTATAGCGTACCGGCACGGTACCGATGAAGCGGAATTCCTTCCGTTTAAAGTACGGTCTAGTTACCAGTTCAATTCCAGACATGGCCAGGAATCCATTCACAAAGCTCCAGAAGATAGCAACGCCAATACCCAGATAATCTGAGGATATCCCATACCAGAGCTTCAGCCCCCCCCACGATATTCCGGCAAAACAGATGAGACAGAGAAACGACTGGGGAATAATTTCCGTCAGGGTGGTGGAGATCTGCATCCCTTTCCCGGTAACCTTAAATTTCGATTTTACCCTCAGAATATTTTTTAACACTGCCTTGATAAAGACAAAGAAATTCATCATGAGATAGGCTTCGTCATACCGTATTTTCCCGTATCCACGGCACGCAAATTTGAATCCAAAGAGAATTACACCAAGAAACATTGCGTATCTCCAGATGAAGGAGAAATCAAACGATCCGATGGGATAGCCGCCAGAGAGTATCATAAGAGATGGTAAGATGAAGTAGATAAGTTTCGGAAATCCAATAAGCCAGCCAAAAATGACTGCAAAAAAACAGATTCGCTGGGAAAAGGTCAAACCTCTGATAAACAATGGATTATTTACAAAGAATAACCCAATATTTCCTTCCGCCCAGCGAAGCACCTGGGTATGGTAGTTTTTTAAATCCTTAGCAGCTAGTCCGTTGGATAAAATTTCGTTATGATAAACTCCCTTCCATCCATGTGTATAGAAATGCAGGGTTGTATTGATATCTTCCGTAATGTTTCCCGTAGCAATGCCACCGATATCTTTCAAAGCCTGCTTCCTGACTATGGCAGCACTTCCCGCGAAAAAGCTGGAATTCCAATAATCTCTGCACGGCATCATGAGCTTGTAAAAGATATCCTGCTCATTCCAGGTTTGTTCTTTTTTCTTATCGACTCTGAATTGAAAAGAATCGATGTTGTAATAATTATGAGGAGTTTGAACAAAAGCAACCTTCGGGTCCTGAAAATAGCCAATCGTCTTGTCTATAAAATTTGGTTGAGGAACGAAATCTGCATCAAATACCGCGATGTAATCACCGTCAGTACGATAGAGTGCATTATTTAAATTCCCCGCCTTAGCATCTTTTCCATCCTTCCTGGCAATATATTTACAACCCCATTTCTCCGCTTCTCTTGCCAATTCCGTGCGATTCCCATCGTCCAGGATATATGTGGTATGCGGATATTTTATATTAACACAGCTAAGTGCTGTTTTTCGAAGGAGTGAAATATCTTCATTATACGTCGGAATAAATACATCAACTGATAATCCAGGGGTTGGCAGGGGTGCCTTTCGCTCTGCCGGCTGCCAAATTTGAAAGAAAAAGAGAAACAGTGCAATAAACCCATGCGCCTCTGCATAAAAAAAAACTCAGGGAAAGAATCAGGGACTCCGGATTAATCGTATAACGTACCCGATATATAAGATAATAAAGATACACCCCTAAGGTAATGACAATAGTCATCTGATATGGTATGTGTTTAACTTTCAAACGGTACCGTCTTCTTCTTAAACAAAATTTCCGATAATTTGTTTATTATTTTTACATATATAAGAATAATTCATTTTCTTGTTCTATACGTTTTGCAAATGGAAGTCCATAATTCAGCATCAACACTACGCAAAATACTTTCCACATAAAAGACAAACCTCACGACCACGCTAAATATAAATGCAAGCAATTCCGGGTAAAGAAAAGGACTCGCCACGCATACTCACTGACAGAAAAATTTGAGAACTACGATTTTAAAAGCATCGCCTTTCAACGAAAGAGTTCTATTTCATTCCAGCTTCTCACTCGATGAGATTTGGATAAAAAGTCGCAGTCTTTCTCTTAGAAAGGCTACACTTTCATCTGCCAGACAGTTCCCCAGATGTAAAAAGCTTATTGCACCGGCCTTTTAATAGCCGGTTTTAAGCGTCATAAAGATATAGTAGAAATTGCAATATTTTTTTTTATAAAATGCACAAAGATATTTGGTAATTAACAAACGGCTTATTCATGAGAAAAGGAAAGATTTGTGCAGAAAGATGAAGTGTTAAAGGTGGTGCTGAGTTCTCCCGCATTGCCTACCTTACCAGCCATAGCATCAAAACTCATCTCGATCACATCAAAACCGGAAACGGACATCAGCGAAATTGCCAATCTGCTTTCAAAAGACATTGCTTTGTCCGCAAAGGTGCTAAAGATTGCCAATTCTGCCTTCTACAGCTTTTCCAGTAAAATAAGCACCGTACACCAGGCAGTGTCAAATATGGGGAAAAACGCAATCAGAAGCCTGGTGCTCTCCGTTTCTTTTCTTGAAATTAAAACAAATGAGAAGAATGAATGCTTTCGCCATGAAAAGTTCTGGCAGAAATCCCTTTCGGCAGCTGTTGCAGCAACACTTATCATGTCGGAAATCGACAAATCAGATCCCGAGGAAATATTTACTGCAGCGCTCCTTCAGGATATCGGAGAGTTGATTGTTATGCGCACCTTCCCGGAACAATACGAACAAGTCTTGAGGACGTTATCCGAAACACAGAAGGAGGTGCTTGAGGTTGAAGAGCAGTTTATCGGGGCTAATCACACATTTGTCGGGCATGAAGTTGCTCGTAACTGGGGCTTTCCCACGGGCCTTCTGATCCCGATACAATACCATCACGACCCTGACGGCTGGCCGGGCAACGACAAAAAAATGAAGATTGCAACAAAGGTTGTTTACTTGTCAGGCCTGATTGCAAACATCTTAAGCGCTTTTAGACCCCAGGAAAATCATAAACATTTTGTCGAAAGATCCAAGACAATGCTGGGCTTTAATGAGAAAATTATTGATGGAATCATGGAAAAAGTTCATTCGGGAATAATCGAAACAGCCACCTTTTTCGACATTCCTGTGGAAAGTCCCAAACCGGTTGAATTGATCCTGCAGGAGGCGAATATTGCCTTAAGCCTTATTAACCTGTCCTATGAACAGATTAATAAGGAACTCATTTCCGCTAAGATAGAGCTACAAAAGCTTACCAAAGACCTTGAACTACAAAATAAACGCCTCGAAAAGCTTGCCCATATCGATGGACTTACGGAAGTATACAATCACCGCTATTTGCAAAATTTCCTTGAGATAGAAATACGCAGGTCATTGCGTAGTCAGATACCTGTTAGCCTTATCCTCCTTGACATTGACCATTTTAAAATTTTTAACGATAATTACGGGCATCAGACCGGCGATTTTATTTTGAAAGAGATGTGCAGACTCGTGAAAAAAACCATCCGGGATTACGACATTGTCGCACGTTACGGCGGCGAAGAATTCGCCATTGTGCTTGTCGAAACAGCCCAAAAAGACGCTATTAAAATTGCCGAAAATTTACGGCAGCTTATTGCCACAAACATTTTTATCGATGGTGTTAAAGATTATAAGGTAACGGCAAGTTTCGGTGTGGCAACGGTACAACCCATAAATAAAGAATTCAAAAACAGCGATCTTATCGATTTTGCAGATAAAGCGCTCTATGAATCAAAGAAAAAGGGACGCAACAGGGTTTCCGCTTATACTCAGAAACGGAGGTGGTTCTAATATTCCGGGTTCGCATGTCGTATCGAATAGCGTCGAGTTGAGTTGAACGAGAGTGAAACCAAACATCAATCGCTCATTGCATCAATAACCTTGTAGGGTTTCGTGCCTCAACCCAACCAAACTGCAGTATCAACTATAATTTTCTCCACATCATTTTCATTCGGCTATAGTAACTAACGTCCTTTTTCTGAGGCAGGCAAGGAATCGCCCTTAAAAGGGGAGGAGCCAGAGAGATCTTAAAATACTCTGATATAAAAAATACGATGAAAAAAGACACCAGTTCAACAACAAAGTTTAATCAAAAACATGAACATGAGTGAGTTTGTCATGAACCACGAGGTTATTACTCGACTCGGGTTCTTTTTCGGTATCCTGGCGATTATGGCACTGTGGGAACTGATAGCGCCCCGGCGGGTACGTACGGTCTCAAAGGTATTTCGCTGGATGAATAATCTTGGGGTTGTATTCCTGAACAGTTTTCTGTTGCGCATCGTCTTTCCCACGGCAGCGGCAGGTATGGCGGTATTCGCTCAAAAACACGGATGGGGCATTTTCAATTACTTCCAGTTCCCGCATAAAACTGTCGTCATGGTATCATCCGTGGTTACCATGGACTTTGCCATCTACCTGCAACACGTAATGTTTCACGCTGTCCCTGTCTTTTGGCGTATGCACCGCATGCATCATGCGGATCTGGACTTTGATGTTACTACCGGTGTGCGGTTTCATCCTCTGGAAATTATACTCTCCATGCTGATCAAGTTTGCGGTAATTATCGTGTTGGGACCGCCTGTGCTGGCAGTGATTGTATTTGAAGTGATACTCAATGCAACATCCATGTTCAACCACGGCAATGTACGCATGCTTCGCGGCGTAGACTACGTGCTTCGCTGGTTTGTAGTGACACCCGACATGCACCGGGTGCACCATTCGATAGAGGTCGACGAGACCAACAGCAACTTCGGTTTTAACCTGCCGTGGTGGGACCGATTGTTAGGCACTTACCGGGCACAGCCATGTATGGGCCACGAAGGTATGACCATCGGACTCAGGGACTTCCGGGATACAAAGCGCTGCACAAGCTTGCCTGGCATGCTGGCAATTCCCTTTCTTAGCAAAGTCACTGGCTATGCAATCACGGGTCGCACACGGGAAAAGCCCAAGGATGACCATTAACCTTTTTGAACTGTTATTTACCTACATCTTATACCATAGCAAAGCTGCAACCAATCCCCCCCTATCACGTGGAGAAAAGGAGGGTATAAGAGAACTGTTGGACCTTTCATGATAGAAACCATTAAAGCGCTTCTACCCGGTTTCTTCCTTCTTCTTTTGCCTTATGCAACGCCTTGTTTGCGAGCTTGATCAGGGTTTCTTGTTCTGTCCCATGCTCCGGGTATGAAGCAATGCCAATGCTCATGGTTATTTTAAGAGTCTGTCCCGACACAACATCATCAAAGTCCGCAGCTTCAATAATTCTCCGGATTGCATCTGCCTTCACGATGGCTTGTGTCGCGAACAACGCAGGCATAATAATGGCAAATTCTTCGCCGCCATACCGTGCGACGATATCTGATTTACTCACAGAATCATTCAGAACCCTGGCTATTTGTTGCAATAAACGATCGCCGACCTTATCTCCGTAAGTATTATTCAAATTTTTGAAATGATCCAAATCCAGAATAAGAAGGCTAACGTGTTCATTACGTCTTTTTGCCAGAATCAACTGTTTGCCCAGTATCTCATTGAAGAACCTTCTATTGTATACCCCGGTAAGCTCGTCTGTTATGTTCCTGTGTTGCGCGATATCAAGAAGTTCCAGCCTATGGAGAGATAAAGCCGTCAGCCCCACATAGTTTGATATAAGCCTATGGGTCTTTTCGTCGTCCCAACGGAGAATATCTTTTTTTTATCAACAGAACGATTCCAAACGTTATCGCACCTGCTATTAAAGGAATGCACAAATAACCACCCTGTTCATCTTTGTGGATTACACACTCACACGAAGTATCTTGAGTGATGTCTTTTTTTAAAACATTCCTTGCCTGTTTTCATTACACGGCATAAAGAGGGGTCCAGGATGACTTCGTTTCTGATGAGTTCATTTACCGGCATAGAAGGATCTATCATAGGCACATACAGCATGTTTCTCTCTCTGTCCAGCATTATTACCGCGACAATATCCGGGTCAAAATGTTTTCGTAAGGCTAGTACCATATGCTTAAATACCGCATCTTCGGCTGCTGCATCATTCATGATCGTGGAATAGGACATGAAATCCTCGAGTTCCCGAATGTGTTTATTTCTTTCTTCTTCTGCCCTCTTGCGTTCCGTAATATCTTCTTTAACGGCAACAAAGTGCGTAATAGCATCCTGCGAATTCTTTACTGCTGAAATGGATGCAAATTCCCAATAGAGTTCACCGTTCTTTTTTCTGTTACAAAATTCTCCCCGCCACTCCTTTCCCGCTGTAATGGTTTCCCACATTTGACGGAATTCCTCAGATGATACATTATCGGGCTTTAGGATGCGTGGATTTTTTCCTATGACTTCTTCGGGACGGTAGCCCGTTAACTGAGTGAACTTGGGGTTTACGTATTCGATAATTCCCCGGTTGTTCGTAATTACAATCGTACTTGAACTTTGCTCTATAGCGCGGTATAACCTGCGAAGTTCTTCCTCTGCCTTTTTGCGTTCAATAATTTCAGCTTGCAGGTCTTTATTTTTCATCGCCAGTTCTTCAGCGGTAGCAGTTGTGCCATTTTTCAGAAATACATCGGATGTATTCAAAGCATCTTCCCATCGTTTTTTTCAAAAAAAATTATTTCCTAACTTCTGCAAATGATTTTCGCTGTGTGAAAATCATTTGCAGAATTTAGGTTAAATCAAAAACGCCTTAAGAAAAAATGCGCCGTTTAAATTTTTAACAAAATAATGTTATAACCGAACACCGATAACATGGTTTATATGAAGTGGAGGGCTTTTGTCGGGTATTCACTTGACAACGTTACTATAGAATTAGGAAAGAGTCCTATAATTCCTGAATAAGATTGTTTCTTTTTGACGCGATTTGCAGTAATCTTGTCTTAATTTCTGCAAATGGAAAATTTTTGCCGGGACAGGCTGTACATTTTTGATGTACCTGCTTATGTTGTAATATATTGGATGAGGCAATATTATACTTTCTGGAAAGATATTGAATTAACCTCACCAACGACTCGATCTGATTTTCGGTAGGAACATCCGCGTTTTCAAAATCACCAACCAGACAAATTCCTATTGCTACCCGATTGCAAGCTACATTTGCCGTGTGTGCACCATGAATCTGTTTCTTCCATCGATTACCAACTTCAATCTCGCCATCCCCGGAAAAAGATCCATTGCCAATCACAAAATGATAGGCAAGCCCGTGTTCCCATTTTCTTTTTTCCCGGTGATAATAATCAAATCGCGCTGCATTCCCTTTATTCGTGGCGCTATGATGAATGACAATATATTCCCATGGTTTATCACTTACGTCAGTACAGCAAAGATGCGTAAGGTTTTGCGCATGAAAGAGATTGCTGGAATTTGCGTGTCCGTTAGCCCATTTAACCTTTGCGCCGGGGAAAAAAAGCAGAGAAATGAAAAGCCCTAATGCAACTATAATCATGGACAGCGAAAGACATTGAATTATTCTTTCGCAGGTATGCTTCGTTTTATTCCCAAAACCTATTAAGTTCCGCGTTAGTATGGAAAATGTTTTTCTATACATAGGGACCACCTTAATAAAAATTCTCTAGAAATAAAAACAACCATCCTGTGAAAATATTCATACAGAACAAATTCGGCAGGAAGGCTATCTTTAACATCTCTTACCGTACCTAGAGCGTTTTATTTCAGGCACATGCCATCTAAGCGGATTAAAGACCCTTTCCTTTGCGCCCCCAGATCACTCTGAGTTTGCCTTTATCGTTCTTTAATTATAAATTTTAATTCTGTATTGTCAACTGATAATCGCGAATTCTTTTACTAATCGGTCAGTAACCGCCCGCAGAGCGGGTGGCTTGATTAGCCCTAACCGAACTTACGCAAAAAGTGTAGCCGAAGCGGTACTTTTGCATAGTGAGCAAGTCGTAAGTGGTTGAATAATACGGGTCGAGAATTTTT
>AYTS01000045.1 GCA_002009475.1 Candidatus Brocadia carolinensis
ACGCTGCGAAATCTTGCCCGGGGGCGAGCCGCAGGGCTGACGTCTGAAGCAATTTTGGAAAAACTATCGAGCATGCAAATGATTGATGTTCATTTACCGACAACGGATGGCCGTCATATTGTCATGAGCCGCTATACCCAGCCGGAAAAGGATGTTTCACTCCTTTTGGCACAATTGGGATTGACGCTTCCTGAACAACCGCCGCCCAAGGTTTATGCATCGGGACAGGTCGGTCTGTAGTGCCGACCTTTTTACATGACCCCTTGAATTTACTGGCTTAGCGGGTTGGCTACCCCTCGAATTGCGAAGGTCGGGTTAGGGCGCTATTTTGACCAGAGCCCCCGATATTGGATGAACTTACAAAGCCGGTATGACATGGATATTGCGGAAGATGACTTATCCGAACAGGTGGTACGTGAAGTACGACCATTGACGGCAACCTTGTAGCCGAGGTGGGTGGGCATCGCCTGCCATTTTTCGAGCGCATGTTGGGAAACTTGTGCGAATGTGGAACGATTTGACATTGAATGGATTATGGTAATGGTGGGAGCATTTTTGTCTTACATCGTATTGATGGGGTTGATTTGGCAGGGGGGCAATTGGGGTCACCCATTAGTGATTAATTTATTGATAACAAAGGGCAATTTTGCTATTTCGCAGGCAAAAACCAGGGCTTTCCATAATCTTTGACCTGACAGGATTCAGAACACATATCTTGAAACCTGCAGCAGTCAGCCTGCTTTTTTAATTAGTTTGCAACGACTAATTTCTCGGTCTCTTTGTCTATTTTCCGCAGGACTTCCTGGATGGCGTCGACTTCAGCTTCTTCAAAATAAGCTTCTCCGCACTGGCCACATACCCCCGCAGGAATTGCATCAAACAACAAGTGATACCCTTTTCTGTCAATGTGAAAAGGCGCAGTTTTTCTAACCATCTCCCCTTTACAGTAAATACATTTCATATCTTCTTCCTCTTTTTATAATGATCTTCCCATTGTTCTCCATCGGGAAGATATGCTGTTATTATCGCAGGATAATCTTCTTTTGGAGAACACACAACATGTCGAATTCAAGGGACACTATACTTAATTATTTACTTAGAAGCAAGGGGATCACACCTTCATTTATCAATTATCAGAAATCTTTTCTGTTTTCAAGTTTACATAGTCAGGAGTTTTTCGATTTCTTCGATAGAATTACTTTTATCACATGCCTTTATCATGACAGCAATGTGTCAGTGCCAAGTTTCTGCAATACCTCCAACATTACACGAGGTGGTAAAGTGCATATCCATTCTACTTTCCGAATACGCCAGTCTAAACTCTTAATCTAATCAGCCAAAATTACTCCACTATCAAATTTCGCATGTCGATTGTCTTTGGTAACTTGCGCAAGGAGCCGTCTGAGAGCCAACCTGGATTGAGGAGCGGCCATGATTGAAATTCTTAGCGAAAAAATTTTACCTTATAGATTAACGGTGTTCACAACATCAAACGATTAAATACCTATTTTATGAGCAGGTAAAGGACTTTTGTTTGCTCTTTCCCGGCCGATTTGATACACCACTTATACCCGCAAGAATGGCAAGGCTCCGATGGAGAGTGTTCCGGGTGCTAATATACAAGGACTACACGGATGGAGAAGTCATACATCGTATGTGCTCTCTCGTATTAATATCACAACGCTTTGCAATTTCCATAGCTAGTTGTCTAAAATTCTCCTTTGCATCCATTACAGCTTTTGCATGAGAGCCAATAGCGCCATCGGCAGGGGTAAGATGAAACATGGGTCTATGAGCCTCCTGTGCCATGGGCATCAAGCTTCTATAGTGCTTTACTAAACCGAGACAATGAGTGTCCCTTTTCTGATTATCGAGTCTTAATTCCTGTTCTAAGACTTCTGAAGAGTAAACATTTGGTATTCGTGCTGCCCATCGTTCATAAGCCTTTACCGGACGGTCTAGCCGCATGGCGTGTTGCATGAATATGTACCTTTGGGTTCTATTTTGCCCTTCGGAAGCTCCAGCTCCTTTATTTGGCATCTGTTGCGCCGGTCTTCCCATTCTTTCCGCCATGTACGTATGGTTGGTCCCAGGTTTTTTAGCCCTTGTAGCGAAAATAAGTCCGGGGCAAGCGGAACAATAAGATAATCGGAGGCCACAAGCGCTGCACGGTTAATGGCGCCGAGGTTTGGACCAAGATCAACGAGGATAACATCGGCTTGAATCTCACTGGCGCCGCGCTGTAACATACGCCAGAAGGCTGAAATCACCCGGTATGCCCGCTCTTTTCCATCGAGGCACAGCGGCCACTGTGAAGAAAGCTCCTCCTCAAATCGAGCAAGGGAAAGATCGCCCACCAAAAGGTGAAGATTATCGGTAATTTCTTCAATATAAGGTCTTTCACTGATATCTCCAATGCCTCGTAAGAGGGGTTCGATAGAACCATAGACAGTCTTATCATGAGTATCCTCAGGCCATAACTCTTCCAGCCTATCATCATCAAGAAAAGCCGAGGTCAGGTTTGCCTGAGGGTCGAAATCTGACGATAATACCTTCAGTCCAATTTCTGAATACATCCATGATAGATGATAGACAAGAGATGTCTTCCCCACGCCACCGTTGTTATTGAAAAAGGCGATTACAGGAACACTCACGGTATTCTCCTGATAGTAGCCAGTACATGCGTCGGTTCTACGGTAAATTCAGGCATCGGATTGCCATTTTTCCTGAGCTCTTCGCGCGCAATCTGAATTCCCACCCCAAAACGCTGAACATATCCTAATACCTTCATAGCTTCAGCAAGATGGGGATTACGATAATCAGTTACTCCCGGTTGTCCGAAATTTTCACGGGACACCTGTCCAAACGGACCACCCGGACTGTGAATCTCTATACGATCTGAAAACCAGTAGATACGGACTGGCGCATTGGTGCCCTCATAAGTTCGATGAAGCACCGCATTGCGGGTAATTTGCTGAAGCGCAGGCATTGGATATTCGGGCGTTTGACTTCTAACGTTCCGGTAGTAATAGAGGATGCCACAGAATTGTGCGCATCTAATATTTCATCAAGTCTCCGCAAAAGATACACGAGAGTACCAGTGATCTCTTTCTGATCGCGAATAGGGTCGGTCAATTCATTCCCATCAATACGTAAAAATTGAATGTAGTCGCAGGGGATATGGCGTTGTGGGTCTTTCCCCAGTACCATCATGCTGAGTACTGTAGGTTGTGCATTATTGTCCAGGAATCGTAGTGCAAGGAGTTGACCTTCGATAGAACGCTTGTTCTGTTCCAGAATTTCAGGGGCTACTGCAAGTGGTAAGTATTCTCGCTGAAAGAGATCGAGGTCAAGATCGTGTATTGTTGCAGAAGATAATGGCCTGATGTCGAAGGGTATATCTCTTGCCCGTCTCCGCTCTGCAAGCCGCAATTCTTCCTCTGGAGTGGCAATTGCTCTTCGATGCCCTACCCGTATCCATGTCTTCCCTCTGAGACGAACAGGAGGGGCAATAGAAGGTTGAACAATAACAACTGCAAGCTCACACCCACAAAGTACCTTCTTTTCTAATGTCATAGAAGGCATTGGTTGAATATTTCCATCGTCCCGCATATTTGCAAGGTTACGCAATAGTTTATCCGTCATCTGAAGTCCTTTGCAGGAACCGTCGTCATTAACCCCTATAAAAATAACCCCCGGTTTCCCATGGCCAGGCAAGTCATTCGCAAAGGCACAGATCGCCTGACGAATACTATTAGTATCTGAAACGGATGGCTTCCTCTCTACACGATCCGATTCCATATCTTTAAACAATGCTTCAGGTTCCGAATTAGTCATAAACTATGTCTTGCCAGAAAACAATTATTTTTTTCGGCAATTTCATGGGCAGTAATTTCAACGGCTTTCTCTGCGTCTTCATTCGCCGTAAATTTCTTTTTAAGGGAATATTTTTTAAAGCAGCCTGCAAGGTCGTCTGTTGTTGATTCGGGTTTCCTAACGATAGCTTTCCTGTCCTTGATTTCAACCTCAATCAGGTTTTTCACCTCAAGGGCATACCTCAATTTCTTCGGAAATGTAACCTGTCCCTTCGGTGAAACCTTCAATATATATTCCATAAGTTGTGCCTCACTAAATAGTCCTACTTTGGTAAATGTTATACTTTATAGTATAGTTGTGCATATCCTATGTCAAGCAGGTTTTGGCTCTGGAAACCCTGACTTCCCCTCTCCATATAGCGAAGCCAAGGTGGTCAGGTTTTTATCTTGCTATTGAAGCCTTTACCGTATTGCAATAACCTCATCACCCTCAGAGCCTGGTCACACTATACTGTAAACAATACGCCTGTCGAAATTTTGACGAATTATTGACTTGGGTTTTTCTCACACCGGCTATAAGATAAGTCCATAATACAATGTTCAGGAATTTCAATCACCCTCCATAATCCCCCCCGTAAACTTGGGGAGAAAGAGTGAGTGGGCACGAACAAAATTGCCGAAAATTTTAATTTTAATTATGCGCGTTTCGTGTGGTTGCTTTTGTTGATGGGGCAATAATTATTGAGGGATATTTTACGGTTAATCTTTAAGGAGCGGAAAATGGACTTGTTGTTTTTAGGGATCGTTCTGATCTTTTTGGCGCTTTCGTTGGCTTTTATTAATCTCTGCGGTAGAATATAAATGGAGGTATGGTATGACAATTATTTATTGTATTGGCGGGATAATTTCCCTTCTCTTATTTGTTTATCTCTTGGTAGCGCTTCTCAAGCCGGAGGTTTTTAAATGAATTGGAACAATGTTATTCAGGGCTTCATTTTTCTTGCCACGGTTATTTTGTTGGCTAAACCGCTGGGGACATACATGGCACGCGTATACGAAGGCAAGCCTACAGGCCTTCATGTAGTGCTGGGACCTGTGGAGCGCTGGATATACCGGCTTTCCGGAATTTATCCGGAAACAGGCATGTCCTGGAAAGGATACGCCGTGGCAATGATGCTGTTTAATGGTATCGGCATAGCGGTCGTGTATGCCCTTCAGCGTCTGCAGGCATATTTGCCTTTAAATCCCATGTCCATGCCAGGGGTTGCCCCGGATTTGGCTTTTAATACCGCCATTAGTTTTGCAACGAATACCAATTGGCAAAGTTACGGTGGTGAGACGACGTTAAGTTATCTGACTCAAATGGCCGGATTAACCACGCAGAACTTCGTGTCCGCAGCGTCCGGTATGGCTGTCCTTGTGGCATTGATTCGGGGATTTATCCAAAAAAAGGCCGAAACGATAGGAAATTTTTGGGTGGATTTGGTTCGATCGACTCTTTATATTTTACTCCCTTTGTCCATGATTTTGGCTATTTTCCTGGTTTCTCAGGGTGTGGTACAAACGTTCAAGCCGTACGAGAAAGTAACACTTCTTCAGCCTGTAATGGATAGCAATGGGGCATCGGTGCAAGAGCAGGTGCTCGCGCTTGGCCCCGCTGCTTCGCAGGTTGCAATTAAACAACTAGGAACGAATGGCGGGGGCTTCTTTAATGTGAACTCTGCACATCCCTTTGAGAACCCGACCCCTGTATCTAATTTTTTAGAAGTAATTGCAATAATTCTGATACCGGCTGCTTTATGTTATACCTTTGGGTATATGGTCAGAGATAAACGTCAGGGATGGGCGCTTTTAGCAGTAATGCTTATTATTTTTATTCCCTGTCTTTGGAGTTGCATATTCTTTGAACAACAAGGGAATCCCTTATTGAGCAGTTTAGGTATTGATCAAAAAGCAACCGCTTTTCAGCCCGGTGGTAATATGGAGGGAAAAGAGGCGCGTTTTGGCATTGCCAATTCTGCCATTTGGGCGGTCACTACAACCGCTGTTTCAAACGGCTCGGTTAACTCAATGCACGATTCATACACGCCTCTCAGAGGCTTAATACCTGTGTGGCTTATGCAGCTTGGAGAGGTTGTTTTTGGCGGAGCGGGGTCGGGCCTTTATGGCATGATCGCATTTGCAATTATCGCCGTATTCATAGCGGGGCTCATGATTGGGCGGACTCCGGAGTATTTGGGAAAGAAGATCGAGGCGTTTGAAATGAAAATGGCTTCGCTTATGATTTTAATTCCACCCGCACTGGTTCTTGCCGGAACAGCGGTTGCCGTTATTTTGCCTCAGGCGAAGGCGTCAATTTTTAATCCGGGACCTCATGGTTTCAGCGAAGTGCTTTATGCTTTTTCATCCGCCGCAAACAACAACGGAAGCGCCTTTGGCGGATTATCCGCCAATACCCCTTTTTACAATATAGCCTTGGGATTGGCCATGTTTTTTGCGCGATACTGGCTTGCCATTCCGATGCTTGCCGTTGCAGGATCGCTGTCCAGGAAAAAAATTGTTCCCGTAAGCCAGGGAACATTACCGACGCATACGCCGCTTTTTATTATATTTTTGGCAATGGTTGTCCTGATTGTAGGGGCGCTTACGTTTTTTCCGGCGCTGGTACTTGGTCCGATCGTTGAACATTTCATGCTACATCATCGTTAAGATGGGAGGTTTTCGTGAAGAAATCACAGAAGGCAAAATCTTTATTTAATCTGTCTATTATTGGTCCGGCAATTATTGATTCGTTCAAGAAGTTAGATCCCAGACACCAGATCAAAAATCCGGTAATGTTTGTGGTCCTGGTTGGGAGCATATTGACTACGGGCTTGTATTTCCAGGCGCTTTCAGGAAACGGAGAAGCGCCGGCAGGATCTATATTAACGATATCGTTATGGCTGTGGTTCACATTAATTTTTGCAAACTTTGCCGAAGCCATGGCAGAAGGTCGGGGAAAAGCTCAAGCCGAGAGTCTTCGTCGCACCCGGAGAGACACCCTGGCAAAAAAAACTTTCAAGCCCCAGCTATGGTTCCAGCTATGAGAAGGTTTCAGCTACAACGCTTCGGAAAGGAGACGTCGTTCTTGTCGAGGCGGGGGACATTATCCCTATGGATGGCGAAGTCACCGAAGGTGTAGCCTCTGTTGACGAGAGCGCGATTACCGGAGAAAGCGCGCCGGTTATCCGCGAAAGCGGGGGAGACCGCAGCTCCGTTACCGGCGGTACAAGGGTGCTTTCGGACTGGCTTCTGGTGCGTATCAGCTCCAATCCCGGTGAAACATTTTTGGATCACATGATTGCTATGGTTGAGGGAGCAAAAAGACAAAAAACTCCCAATGAGATAGCGCTGAGCATTTTACTGGCAGTCTTTACCATCATCTTTCTTTTAGCGACAGTAACGCTTTTGCCGTTTTCTGTTTACAGCGTCATCTCGGCCGGACACGGATCACCGGTTACCGTAACTGTATTGGTCGCCCTGCTGGTGTGCCTCATCCCGACCACGATAGGGGGATTATTACCTGCCATAGGGATTGCCGGCATGGACAGGATGGTGCAGGCCAACGTCGTTGCCACTTCCGGCCGTGCGGTTGAGGCGGCGGGAGATGTCGATGTCCTGCTTCTGGATAAAACCGGTACGATAACGCTCGG
This sequence comes from Candidatus Brocadia carolinensis, assembly GCA_002009475.1. GTDB lineage: Bacteria > Planctomycetota > Brocadiia > Brocadiales > Brocadiaceae > Brocadia > Brocadia carolinensis. The sequence continues at coordinate 7,508 of AYTS01000045.1, forward strand.
AAACAGGCAGGCAGTGGCTCTTATGCCAAACCAGGGTGTCAATATTAATACATTAGCAGATGCGGCGCAGCTTGCTTCTCTGTCTGATGAGACCCCTGAAGGCAGAAGCATCGTAGTATTGGCAAAGAAGAAATACGGTATCAGAGAACGTCATATCCATGAACTCGATGCAAAGTTTGTCCCCTTTACGGCACAAACACGGATGAGCGGGGTGGATTTGGGTAACGGCCGGCAAATCAGGAAGGGATCTGCTGAGGCCATTGAAGACTACGTCAGAAAATTCGGCGGTTCATTTCCCGAAGACCTGAGATTCAATATTGAAACGATATCAAAAAACGGAGGGACGCCGCTCGTTGTAGCAGAACAGAAACAGGTGCTCGGTGTTATTCAATTAAAGGATATCGTGAAGGGCGGCATTCGGGAACGTTTTGCCGAACTCCGCAGGATGGGGATCAAGACCGTCATGATTACCGGGGATAACCCTTTAACCGCGGCTGCTATTGCGGCGGAAGCAGGCATGGATGATTTTTTGGCCCAGGCTACCCCGGAAACAAAGCTTAAGCTTATTCGCGAAATGCAATCCGGTGGCAGGCTTGTTGCCATGACGGGTGACGGAACGAACGATGCGCCTGCCCTTGCGCAAGCGGATGTCGCTGTTGCCATGAATACCGGAACGCAAGCTGCAAAAGAGGCAGGGAACATGGTCGATCTCGATTCTAATCCTACAAAGCTTATCGAGATCGTTAAGATCGGAAAGCAGCTTCTCATGACGCGGGGCTCACTGACGACATTCAGCATATCGAACGACGTGTCGAAGTATTTTGCGATCATCCCGGCTGCGTTCGTAGGGACGTATCCATCGCTTAAGGCGCTTAATATTATGCATCTGGCAACACCGGCAAGCGCCGTATTATCTGCGGTTATTTTTAACGCACTCATTATCATCTTTCTTATTCCGCTTGCCTTGCGCGGTGTGCCTTATAAACCGATGACGGCGAACCTGTTTTTAAGAAATAATCTGTTGGTTTATGGGATTGGTGGAATTGTAGCGCCGTTTATCGGTATTAAATTGATTGACATGATCTTGGCTGCTTTGCGATTAGTTTAATGTACAAAAATTCAATCTTTTGTAATTCCCCTCTAGAACGAGGGGATCAAGAGGTGTGTAAATCGATGATATCACACCCCCGGCCCATGTAGAGCGACCAGCCTGGTCGCCTTACCATGAGGAGAGCTTAAAGTTGCTGCCAAAGGTAGCCCAATATGGGGTTAAGGAATTTCAATCACCCCCCATAATCCCCCCGTAAACGGGGGGAAACAAGGGGAAGTCACTGAATGCCTAATTAAAGAGGAGGAAAAAATGATCAGGGAACATGTGAAACCAGCAATCGTATCTTTTTTGCTTTTAACGTTTATCACGGGGATTCTTTACCCGCTTTCCGTAACCGGGATTGCCCGGGTATTATTCAGTGAACGGGCAAATGGCAGTTTGGTTTATAGGGACGGGAACCCCATCGGGTCGTTGCTTATCGGCCAACATTTCGACGATCCCAAATATCTCTGGGGTCGTATTTCATTGACATCTCCCGTTCGGTTTAATGCCGCAGCTTCTTCAGGCTCCAACTTAGGACCTTCAAATTCCGTGCTTGTCGATGCGGTAAAAGCACGTATTGAGGCGTTAAAAGCAGCCGATCCGGATAATACAAGCCCTATCCCGGTAGACCTTGTTACTTCTTCCGCAAGCGGATTAGATCCGCATATCAGTCTGGTAGCCGCTTATTACCAGATTCCACGCGTGGCACGGCTGCGGGGATTATCGCAGGATACCGTAAGAAGCATTGTCCGCAAGCATAGCTCTAACCGTTTCTTAGGATTACTTGGAGAACCCGTGGTAAACGTTTTGAAAGTGAATTTGGATTTGGACTCTTCTAAAATGGAGTATAATACGGATATATGATGGAAGAGAAATCTGATATCGATCAAATCTTGGCGAAAGTGAAGGCTGAAGAAAGCAAACGGGGGAAATTGAAAATCTTCTTTGGAGCTGTTGCGGGCGTTGGGAAGACTTACGCAATGCTGGAAGCTGCACGATTGAGGAAAAAAGAGGGAGTGGATGTCGTGGTTGGCTATGTGGAAACTCACAAACGCGCAGAGACAGAGATGCTCCTGGAAGAACTCGAGGTGCTGCCCCCCAAAAAAATTATGTACAGAGGAATAGAACTACGGGAATTCGATCTGGATGAAGCGTTAAAGAGGAAGCCGTCTCTTATTTTAGTGGATGAGCTTGCCCATACGAATGCACCGGGTGTACGTCATGCAAAACGATGGCAGGATATTGAAGAACTCCTCAATCATGGTATCAATGCATACACCACGCTCAACGTTCAACACTGTGAGAGTGTTCATGACCTTGTTGCACAGATCACCGGAGTGGCGGTTAAAGAGGCAGTGCCGGACAGCTTTCTGGAAATGGCCGATGATATCGAATTGATAGACCTGCCTTCTGAAGAGCTCCTCAAGAGATTGAAAGAAGGCAAGGTATATCTTGGGCCGCAGGCTGAACGAGCCGCAACGAATTTTTTTAAGCCCGGCAATCTGATTGCACTGCGTCAACTTGCCCTTCGTTATACTGCAAGAAGTGTTGATGCCAAGATGCGTGCTTATAAAGAAATGTATTCCATTTCAAAAGTCTGGAAGGCAAGTGACCGGTTTTTGGTTTGTATCAGCGGAGACCCTTCTGCAATACGATTGATCCGCTCTGCCAAACGGATAGCTTCTGAGACCGGGGCAGACTGGATTGTTGCTTATGTCGAGACTCCTTCGTTTACCAGGCGTCCTTATCGTCAGAATCAAGTTGATGCCTTGATTCGATCTGCTGAAAAACTGGGTGCCGAAGCTATTGTATTAAGCGGTCAAGGAATAAGCGAAACCCTTCTGGCTTATGCGAGATCAAAAAATATCGGAAAGATAATTGTTGGTAAGCCCAAACGGTTATGGTTAAGTGAACTTATCACCGGTTCAGTGGTTAATGAGCTGGCCAGACAGAGTGGGGAGATAGATATTTATATCCTCAGTGGTGAGGTGGAAGAAAAGATACCAAAACCAATAAGCGTCCAACGACGCCCCCTATCGTGGAAAGGTGCTTTCGGGTCGGTCATGGTTCTCGTCCTATGCACAATGGTAAACAGCCTGTTGTTTCCTGTAGTAGAGCTATCTAATCTTATTATGGTTTATTTGCTGGGTATTATTTGTGTTGCCTTCTTTTTTGGGAAAAGAATAGCCTTTCTTCTCTCGCTTTTGAGTGTCTTGTGCTTTGATTATTTCTTTGTTCCCCCGTATTTTACGTTTGCAGTTACAGATATTCAATATATCATCACATTCATTGTCATGTTAATTACCGGATTAGTAGTAAATACTTTAGCTGACAGGCTCAGGACACAAATGATATCTGCTAGACTCAAGGAAGAGCACAATCAGATTCTTTATGCATTAAACAAAGAATTATCAAAGACATCAGATGCAGATGAGTTAATAAAAATTGCCATTAAACACTTGGAAGAGTTTTGTAAAAGTCCCGTAGCTATTTTTGGTGTTGATCAAGATAAATCTGTAATTGTTCAAGCTCAAGGCAGTCTGTCTCTTCCTCTAACCTCAAATGAGGAAGGAGTCATTAACTGGGTTTATGAACATGGCAAGATGGCTGGAAGAGGAACAGATACGCTCCCCGGTTCAAAAGGGATTTACTTGCCTCTTGTGGGTACCGAAAAAACCGTAGGAGTCTTTGGGGCTTTCCCAGAGGATTCACGGCTACTTTCCGACGTCAGGAAAATGCATTTTCTTGAAATGATGGTTGCCCAAATAGCGCTTGCCATGGAAGGGGCGCAGCTTGCTGCGGCGATGATTAGGGCAGAATATGCCATTGGGGATGAAAGGATAAGAAATCTTTTTTTAACAACTTTTTCTTATGATGTACCGCAGAAACTTGATACCGTTTCCCGAACAATCTCGCAGCTATTGAAAGATGACGAGATAGGGCAAGAAGAAAAGAAAAGACTTGCTGAGCAAATACGCTTTGAAGCGGAGCAGCTTCATATCCTCGCTGCCGAACTTCATCGAATACTTAAATCAACTGCGGGTATGGTACAAGATAAAAAATGATACCGGTATATTTAATAGTCGGAAACTTTCTGTCGTCCAAGTAGAAATCAATTTATTAACTGTATCATCCACACCACCAACCCGATCTGTGATGTTAATGCTTTTTTATCGGCCTGTGGTTTTACCTTCGTAGTTCTATAACAACCCCATCTTTTCGTCAAATCCGCACATGATGTTCATGTTCTGCACGGCCTGGCCAGCGGCCCCTTTGATAAGGTTGTCTATGACGGAAAGGATAATAATGCGGTTTTCGGTGACCTTCGTGGCAATATCGCAAAAGTTGGTGTAGATTACGTCTTTTGTCTTGGCCGTTTCGTGGCCTTCCATCAGGCGGATAAAGGGCTCTGTGCCATAAAACTCTTTGTAGAGTTTGTGTACCTCATTGTCACTGAATGACGACTGGCCATTCGCCCCTGCGTTCTTACCGTGTTTCGGTTTGGCATAAATGGTGCACAGGATGCCGCGATTCATAGGGATGAGGTGGGGAACAAATTGGATAGATATCTTTTGATTTGTCCTGATGGATAAGATATGCTCAATTTCCGGGCTGTGTCGATGTCCTCCAACACTGTACGCCTCAATGTTCTCGTTACATTCGCAATAGTGGGTATCTTCCCTGGGCTCACGTCCGCGCCCCGACACACCTGACTTTGCATCTACAATAATATCGTCAGGAAAGACAAGCCCTTTCATAAGCAATGGGGCCAGGGCTAAGATCGTTGCCGTGGTATAACAACCCGGATTACCTACCAGTCTGGTCTTTTTGATTTCTTCCCTGAAAAGCTCAGGAAGGCCATACACGGCGGTTTCTATTCCCTTACTGTCCGTATGCTGCGTCTTATACCATCTTTCGTACAGTGATTTATCACGGAAGCGGTAATCGGCGCTAAAATCTATAACCTTGATGCCCTTTTGTAGAAAGAGAGGGACATATTGCATGGAGATGGTTGGCGGTAAGGTAATAAATGCAAGGTCAATATTTTCGGAGACTTCTTTCTGCTCAATGGTCTCACACGGCAAATCAAGTAGATTTTTTAAGGCGGGAAATATATCTGATATCCTGGGGCGATCAGTTCGGCGTATGCGAGATAGACAATCTTTATCTCCGGGTGGCGCAGGAGGATTTTTATGAGCTCGAGGCTGGTATAGGCCGTGGCACCAATGATTCCTACTTTTAACAATATTGTGTCTCCCAATCCGAATCCAAAAGACTAAAACAACCAAGCTTTGCAGCAACACTGGGGATTACCTTTCGAGAATCAGATCCGTGAAGTTCTGCTTCAATCAACCCCATATTTATCTATAAGACATTCCTCTATCCGTAATTATTTCAATATAAACAATTTTTTCTTCTTCATTCACAGAATATACAACTCGTAAATTTCCAGACCTGTATCTATAGCTTCCTTCAAATTCTCCGTGCAGTTTCTTTATGTTTGCATGATAAAAAGGGTTTTTTGCGATAATTTCAAGACATCTATTGAGAATTCTCACAGTCTTTTCATCTGCTGAACAGTAATATTTTTCGGCCTTTCTAGAAAATTCCAGTTCAAACATTTCTCTTGATATTTTTCCATTTTGCCGTATTACCCTTTTTAATTTCTTCCCTTGCCGCTTTGTAGTCCATCAAAAGTTTTTTGTCAGAAATAAGTTCAGCCGTTGCTTCCCATTCCTCCCTTTCTCTGAGATAATTGATGAAATCCAAGGCAACACGGGCCTTTTTGTCAGAAAGAGTTTCAATCGCTTCCTTTGCCTTTTTTTTTAATTGTTATATCCATATAAACTACCTCAATTATTTTTACTTTGCAGCTTTGTACCTTAGTAGCCCGAACTATTATGTTAAATCTTACTAAAAATCCTTTTCTTTTTCTTTTCCGGTTCTTTTAGCCCAAAAACAACAGGCAGCATCTCATCTACTTTCTCTACAAATACGAAGTTCATTTCTTTCTTGGCATTTTCAGGCACTTCTACCAGGTCTTTTTCATTCCGTTTTGGCAGAATAACGGTGGTGACTCCTGCCCGCTTGGCCGCAAGCACCTTTTCCTTGATGCCGCCCACCGGCAAAATGCGACCACGCAAAGTAATCTCCCCCGTCATAGCTACATTAGGAACAATCGGTGTTTCCTTCAACAGTGAAATCAATGCCATTGCCATCGTTACGCCCGCTGAAGGCCCATCCTTGGGAATAGCACCCGCAGGAATGTGAATGTGGAAATCATATTTATTAAAATCCTTAAAGGTGATCCCCAGTTTCGTTAATTTGGCCCGAATATAACTCATCGCCGCCTGGGCTGATTCCTTCATAACATCACCCAACTGTCCTGTCAACAGGAGCTTTCCTGTGCCTGGCATGAGGGTGGCTTCTATAAAGAGAATGTCTCCACCGGCCTGTGTCCAGGCAAGACCCGTGGCAACGCCGGCTTCTGAGGTTCGTTCCGCAGCTTCCGAAAAAAATTTGATTGGTCCTAACAAATGGTGCAATTGATCGGCTGTTACCGTTACAGATTTTTTTTCACCTGAGGCAATGTCTTTGGCCACCTTTCGGCAAATATGGGCAATTTCCCGTTCAAGATTACGAATGCCTGCCTCGCGCGTATAATCACTGATGATTGCCCTGATAGCACCATCATCAATGGTAATGTGTTCTTTCGTGAGTCCATGTTCTTTTAATTGTTTTGGTATGGTAAACTGTTTCGCGATGAATACCTTTTCCTCTGCCGTGTATCCGGGCAGTTCCAGCACCTCCATCCGGTCTTTCAGGGCAGGAGGAATGGGATCTAAGATGTTTGCCGTTGTAATGAACATTACTTTTGAAAGGTCAAAAGGGATGTCCAGGTAATTGTCTGAAAATGTGTCATGCTGTTCCGGGTCCAAAACCTCCAGGAGCGCCGCTGAAGGGTCGCCCCGGAAATCAGAGCCAAGTTTATCAATCTCATCAAGCATGAACACCGGATTGTTGGAACCTGCCTTTCGTAATCCCTGGATAATACGCCCGGGCAGTGCGCCGATGTAGGTACGCCGATGGCCACGGATCTCAGCCTCGTCTCGCACTCCGCCGAGTGATAAACGGACAAACTTCCTTCCGATAGCACGTGCTATCGACATTCCCACCGAAGTCTTTCCCGTACCGGGCGGACCTACAAAACATAAAACAGGTCCCTTCATATCCTGTTTTAATTTTCGAACCGCCAGATATTCCAAAATCCTCTCCTTGACCTTTTCCAGATCATAATGGTCTTCATCCAGTACTTTACGAACGGTCTGAATGTCCAGGTTGTCCGTTGTGGTAACCGACCACGGGAGAGCGACCAGCAGGTCGATATATGTCCTGGAAACTGTATATTCTGCGGAAGCGGAGGGCATCTTGGCAAGTCGGTTTAATTCCCGCTCTGCCTCTTTTTTCGCTTCGGGAGGCATTTTCGCCTCTTCAATCTTTTTGGTCAGTTCTTTGATCTCAACGGCACGCTCATCTCCCTCACCCAATTCATCCTGGATGGCCTTCAACTGCTGTCTCAGGTAATATTCTTTTTGCCCCTTTTCCATCTCGTTTTTTACCTGGGATTGAATCTTCGTAGCCATTTCCAATACTTCCATTTCACTGGTAATCAAAGCAGTTACCTTCTGTAGACGCGTCTTTACATTGATCGCCTCAAGCACTTTTTGCTTTTCTGCAACACCAATGTTCAGGTGAGATGCAATCATATCAGCCAAACGACTCGGACTATCAATGTTGACGATCGCTATTTTTAGCTCTTCGGGCAAAGACGGCGCCAGGGATATCATGCGAACAAACTGATCTGCTGCATTTCTCGCCAGGGCCTCAGTTTCCATGTCGTTTTCCATGACGTCTTCAAGCACAGACACCCGAACTTCAAAATAAGGCTCCGTCTGGAGATACTCATCAATCTTAATTCTGCTCACGCCCTGTACCAGCATCTTCGCGGAGTTATCCGGCATACGGAGCATCTGGAGAACAACCGCCGCTGTGGCATAATTATATAAATCCGATTGTGCGACAACCTTGAGGTCTTTGTCTTTTTGTGCCACCAGAGCCAGGAAACGATTTTCTGCCAAAACGTGATTTAATAGTTTAATATCTCTTTCAGTAACAACGCTCAAGGCAGCAACCATATTGGGGAAGACCACCGTGTCTTTCACAGGAAGGAGAGGCATTTCCTTTGGCGTCTTTGGCCGGTCTAACCGTCCCACTTCTTCCAAGTCAGACTTGTCTTTTGGTTTGGCCTCTGCTTTCGATGCGTCTTTTTCTTCATTTTCAGTCATAGGGTTTCACGCCGGTTCGAAAAATATTACCATGAATTTATTGATGAAAATTAATTTTTATTGAGAGTTTCTTGGAAGACGATTGTTTTGTCTTTGGCAGAACAATCTGGAGAAAACCCTCTTTATAGGTGGCCTGTATCGTGTCGGCATCAACAGGTTTGGGGATAAATATACTTCGTTCAAAATATCCGTAACGGATTTCTACCTGATAAAAACAGATCTTCTCGTGTGGTGAGGTATCGCTTACGATCCCGTGAACCATCAGGACATTTTCGGAAAAGGAGACGTGGATATCCTCCGATTTCATGCCTGGTATAGACATCTTTACGACGATATCATCCGGAGTTTCAAAGACATCAGCGGGAGGTTGCCATGGGGTTGACGATTGCATAGGAATATTTTTATTAAAGCTAAAAAATTCTGAAAAAATCTTTTCTAGTTTATTTTCATGGGCATGAGTTTTGTAGTTATAATTTAACGACATTGTGAATTTGTCCGCCTCCCTAAGTTTTTGAAAAACGAACTAACTATATCAATTTTTATTTTCAAGTGCAAGAAGTTTACGGACAACAGATTCCGCCAAATCCTAATGAAATAAAACATCATCAACGAAAAAACCCCGCAAACTTGCGGGGTTTTTTCGTTTTATATGAAATTGTTAAATTACTTTAAACTGTTTCGGGATTTCCTCCGTTCAGTATTATTAATACATATCTCCGTATCCACCATATCCTCCACCTGGCGGCATGGGAGGCGTTTTCTTCTTTTCCGGTATCTTGCCCACGATAGCGTCAGTTGTAAGAAGTAAGGTGGAGATACTGGCCGCATTTTGCAGTGCCGTTCTAACCACCTTCGTTGGGTCAATAATACCTTCGCTGACCATATCACAATACCGGTCTGCGCTGGCGTCATATCCTTCATTTCCTTTGGCGGTTTCAACTTTTTGCACAATAATGGCGGCATTTACCCCTGCATTGGTAGCGATTTGCCTTAGAGGCGCTCTCAATGCCCTGCGGACAATATCGACGCCTACAGCTTCATCACCAGAAAGTTTAAGGGCATCCAAAGCCGGAAGACTCCGTAAAAGCGCTACACCTCCCCCAGGGAGAATACCCTCTTCAACCGCTGCGCGGGTGGCATGAAGCGCATCTTCCACGCGGGCTTTTTTTTCCTTCATCTCGCTTTCGGTCGCAGCTCCTACATTAATCTGCACCACACCTCCGGCCATCTTTGCCAGCCGTTCCTGGAGCTTTTCACGGTCGTAATCTGAAGTAGTTATGGAAATCTCCTTTTTGATCTGTTCAATACGGGCCTTGATTTTTTTGCCGTCGCCTGCCCCTTCGATGATGATCGTATTTTCCTTATCTATCTCAACTTTCTTTGCACGGCCAAGGTCTTTTATCTGGATAGTTTCCATATTGATTCCAAGATCCTCAAAGACCGCCTGGCCACCGGTAAGAATTGCAATGTCTTCCAGCATGGCCTTGCGCTTATCTCCAAACCCCGGGGCCTTTACCGCTGCACATTTCAACGCACCGCGAAGTTTATTAACTACTAGGAGAGTCAATGCCTCTCCTTCGATTTCTTCTGCAATAATTAAGAGGGGCTTTCCTGTTTGAGAAACCTTTTCCAGGAGTGGAACCAACACCTTCGCCGTAGTAATTTTCTTTTCGTGAATTAAAATGTAGGCGTCCTCTAACACGCATTGCATCGCATTGGGATTCGTGACAAAATAAGGGGACAGATACCCTTTGTCAAACTGCAGTCCTTCAATCCATTTTGCGTCAGTTTGCAGGCTTTTACCCTCTTCAACGGTTATGACCCCGTCTTTTCCAACCTTTTCCATGGCATCAGCTATAATCTTGCCAATTTCCGTATCGTAATTTGAAGCAACAGTTGCAACCTGTTCAATTTCTTTTCGTCCTTTTGTAGCGATACTCATTTCCTTTAATTTCTTTACTATCGCTTCAACGGCCTTATCAACACCACGCTTCAGAGCCATTGCGTTTGCGCCGGCAGTTACATTTTTCAACCCTTCAACAAATATAGCCTCCGCAAGTACTGTTGCAGTCGTAGTACCGTCTCCGGCAACATCACTGGTTTTTGAAGCAACGGATTTTACCATTTGTGCACCAATATTCTGCATATGGTCTGAAAGTTCTATTTCCTTTGCAACGGTAACGCCATCCTTTGTTATGGTAGGGGAACCAAAACTTTTTTTGTATGATAACGTTGCGACCCCGCGGTCCCAACGTAATCTTTACGGCATCCGCCAGTTGCTTAACGCCAAGCTTAACGGTATCAAGTGCATCATGATCGAATATAATCTTTTTTGCCGACATGTCGAAGTATCCTCCAAAATTTTTTACCAGCAATTAAAGCAAATCAAATATTTCGGTCAACATTCGCAAAATAAATGCCTTTCGCTTCATTATGTTAATGTATGTCGTATAATGATACGCAACATGTTGTTTTTCAATGGCATAGGCACAACCATTTCGAACGTGAAAAATGACGAAATGAACTATCTTTGAGCAGACATGTCATTATGACAGCATTCGTATTTAAACAATTCCGATTTATGTGTCAATATGACAGACGTTTTGGTTTTTTGCCATCAATGCTCATTAACAATTCGTTATCGTGAATGGCAAGATTTGTATCCGGCAGATTTATGAAGGTGACTATTATGTATAAAAGCTCTATAAAAATGATCCCTTTTTGTTAACCGAACCAAAGCGGATATGTTACAGTTCTATCCTTTTTTCCAAGCCGACTTCATCGGTATACTCATAAGCAGGATAATGATCATTACCTTTCTTATTCTTATCGTGTTTATTGCCATTCGTATCTTTTTTATTCTTCCTCGCAACTTCTGGTACTGTGCCAGAGATATGGCCAGTTGTTTTTATGGAGATTGAAGAGCCAGACACATCTGAATTGAACTTTACATGCCAGGTAACTGAAGCAGCGCTACCAGCATGAAGACGTCCAATAGTGATTTTAGGAGACCCTCTTGATAGCTCGGCATTTGGAGGCAGGATAATCTCTGCGCTGGTATTAAAGGTAAAATAGGACGAGCAATCAAACGGTTGAGGGCAAGGGTAGGTAATTTCAGCAGTTATTTCGAGTACAGAACCAGCGATCTTTTCACCAGTGGTATGAATGGCGACCGTCCATGGCATCATTACTGCCCCCCAATAGGGGAGATCTGTTCCATAGCCGGTGTAGTTCCATGCGTTTTCAAAGTCAGCCATGTCCCAGGTAACTGTCCCATCCGGGTTTGTTGCTTTCTTGAGATCACGTTCCCAAGGATCCACAAAGTAAACAACTCCTTTCCCTTCATCATACCCCACGATCACCCGATAATGCCCGGTGGCGTCATTTGGTGCATATTTCATGAGCAAAAGAACGGGAATATCTTGAGCAACGAGCCCTTTGAGGGTCGACCACCAAAAGGTCTCTGAAGAATGGTCGAAAGAGACATAGCCCAAGGGTCTTTCCGGATAGCCGGCCCAAGGGACATTTTTAGGAAAAAATCTCCCTTGGGCTGAACTCAGATGGCTAAAATAACCAGCACGAACCATATCCCATGTATAGGTGCCGACAGTAGAGGAACGGGCGACATCTGCTATGGCCTTTTGGTCAACATCTTCTCCCCAAAAATCGTATAGGATTTCAAGGGCTGCTGGTCCGCAGGAAAGAGTGGTAATTTGCTTGTGACAAGGTACATCAGGAATGAGGTATGCGGTGGGTAAATCTGTTGTTTCATCCGCACTGTGCGGCAGGCGGTCGAAACCAAAGAGCATTAAGGCAAACAGGAATATCACAAACATATTTTTGTTTCCCATATCCTTCACCTCCATTCAAAGATTGTCATGAGGGGATCATACATCTTGAATTTTGCATTACGATACAAACTAAGAAAGATCGCGTGATTTTCTCTGTTTATGAATAATGGGGGGATGTGTGTTTTGCCCGATATCGATTTTTAGTTCATTTATTGTCCTGTAGAAGGAATATACTCCCGCGTAATGTTACTTTTCGTATCTAATATCTTTTTATTTTTCTGCCTTAACAAGTTAGTAATCTCTTCAGCACTCATAGGATTGTAGAGCAGGAATCCCTGCGCGTAATCACAGTTATACGAGCGCAACAATTCCAATTGCCCTTGTGTCTCCACTCCTTCTGCAATGACTTTTATTTTCAGCGTGTGTGCCATATCTATAATGGATTTGACAATAGCTGATGCGTCTGGGTTGGTATCAATGTCTAAAATTAAAGACCGGTCAATCTTTAAGGTACTGAAGGGAAGATGCTTCAGGCTGTTGATAGAGGAAAACCCGATGCCAAAATCATCCATCATAAGATGTATTTTCATCTTATTCAGTTCTTTGAATATTTCGAGAACGAGACCTTTGCTCTCCATCACCGTGCTTTCCGTAATTTCCAATTCAAAGGCGTCAGCCGGCAAGCCGGTATTTTTAATTATAGTTCCGATCTGTTCCGGCAATTCTTTGCGCCGGAACTGTAATAATGATATGTTAACGGTGACGGTTATATTCGAGAATCCCATGTCATGCCACCGTTTGTTTTGAGCACATGCCTGTTGTATCACCCAATAGCCAATCCTGTCGATCTCCCTGGTTTCCTCTGCCAGCGGAATAAATTCATCCGGCAAAATTAAACCACGCTGTGGATGTTGCCATCGGACGAGTGATTCTACAGCAACAATCTCTGTGGTTCTTAATGATACAATGGGCTGATAATAAAGTATCAATTCTGAGCGCTCAATAGCATGCCGGAGATCCGTCTCTAACTGCAAGAAGTTCATTGCGCTGTCATGCATTTCTATATTAAATATCGCATACCGTGCCTTACCAAGCATCTTTGCCCGATACATTACCGTATCAGCGTCTCTCAAAATATCCTCCGGGCGGTGATAAAATTCCCCTTTCAGGACGATTCCAATACTGGCAGAGACCACTATTTTGCGACCATCGAGAATGAAAGGTTCCTTCAATGCTTCCAGAATTCTTTCAGCCACAAATTTTGCATTAAAATGGTCATCAACATTATCAAGAAGGATTGCAAACTCATCTCCTCCAAAACGAGCAACGGTATCTGACTTCCGCATGCACTCACGTAATTTTTGAGCAATTGAGATCAACAATTTATCTCCCGACAGATGACCGAGGCTATCGTTTACAATCTTAAAACGATCAAGATCAAGAAATAATACGGAAAACGCACTGTTTCTATCCCTTTTTGAGCGTTCCAGCAATCGTTCCAGGCGCTCCATGAACAGATTCCTGTTGGGCAAGTTGGTTAATGGGTCGTGAAATGCATTGTACCGCAGTTGGTCGATAAGACGATTGCGTTCTGTTATATCACGTAAAATACCTACTATCCCTATTTCTTTGTCGTTTATATCCTTCAGAATCGAGGCAGACAGGAATGAGGGGAAAATCTCTCCATCCTTTTTTCTTTTATTTATTTCTCCAGAAAAACTCTTTTCTTTTAATATTTTCTCAATAATATGCCTGGATTCAATAGCATCGGCGAACAATATGCGAATAGATTTGCCGAGTACTTCCGATTTGCAATACCCAAACATTTTTTCTGCGGACGGGTTAAACTCAGTAATCTCTAAGTTCAGATTGGCTGCTATAATCATGTCGAGTGAACATGCAACAAGATATTCAGCGTAATTTCTTGCCGACCTGATTGCCTCTTCCGCACGCTTCCGCTCAATGGCATGGCGTATAGATTTTTCCAGCAGAAAAGAGTTAGTCTGCCCCTTAATCAGGTAATCCGATGCCCCTTTTCTTATCGCCTCCATATCAACTTGGTAATCACCCTGGCCAGTGAGTATGATAATGGGGGACTTGCAGCCCAGGGTTATCGTTTCATGCAAGAGGTCCAATCCGGTATGATCGCCGGGACCAAGCCTATAATCAAAAAGATATACATCATAATCATTGGCTCGGATAACCTCCAATGCCGTATCATAGGTTTTTGTCCAATCCAATTCAGCTTTCCAGGTTGTGATTTCAGAAAACAATTCACGGGTTATTACATAATCATCTTCGTCGTCATCAACAAGAAGTATTTTTATCCGGTTATTTTTCATGGTATTTCTGTTCCTTATGGTGGAAGTGCAACAATTTCAAGCCAATATTTTGATAACGTCTTTACAATCATCACGAATGTTGCAAAATCCGATGGTTTCTGTATGTATGAATTTGCACCCAAATCATACAGAAGCCCGATATCTTCGGCTCTTTTTGATGTTGTCATGACCACCACAGGGATCCGCTTCAGGGTTGGGTCTGATTTGATTTCTCTTAATGCTTCCATTCCATTTTTTCTGGGCATATTCAGATCAAGGAGAATAATCCCCGGGCGTGAAGAATGGTTTGGCCAGGAATATTTTCCCTGCAGACAAAGATAATCCATCAACTCTTGCCCATCTTCAACGTAATGGATTACCTGATGTACGCCGGCTTCTTCAAATGCGTCTTTTATGATGAGACGGTCATCCGGATCGTCTTCAGCTATTAAAATTGGAAACAGCTTCCTGGCTTTTTCCATGGTCTTCTCTCTTTCTTACCTGCTCTAGCGGTAATACAATAGTAAATTTTGCCCCTTTTCCGGGAGCGCTTGTTGCGGTAATACACCCACCGTGACGCTCCACAATTTTTCTACACAGCGACAGTCCTACACCCGTTCCTTCATATTGATCGCGTCGGTGCAATCTTTGAAAGACCCCGAAGATGTACTCGGCATACTTCTCATCAAATCCAATTCCGTTATCGGTTACCGTAATTTCGCAAAATCCATTATGGTGAGAGGATTGAGCATGGTCATCTTTCATGCCCTCGAGGCAGTGTGCCTGAATCTCTATAACCGGTGGCACCGCATCACGATGATATTTCAGGGCATTACCGATGAGGTTTTGAAATAACTGGCGGATTTGAACAGCGTCAGCATGAATAACCGGCAATTTCCCGAGGATTACCCGTCCTCCAGTTCTTTCTAATTGGATTTCCAGATCGTTGATTACCTCCTCAATGAGTTTGGTGAGATCGATTAGGGTAAATGGTTTTGTATGTGTTGTGACCCTTGAGTAAGCGAGAAGATCGGTTATGAGTGTTTGCATGCGTCTTGACGCATTTTTCATCCGTGCAAGATAATCAAGCCCTTCATTGTTTAAAGCCTTTCCATGTTTCATAGTCAATCGATCACCAAAGACCATTACCTTTCGCAAGGGTTCCTGCAGGTCGTGGGAAACGATATAGGCAAACTGTTCCAAATCCTTATTGGAACGGAAGATCTCCCTGGTCTTTTCTTCAAGCGCTTTCTCTGTCTTTTTCCGCGCGGTAATTTCCTGCGACAGATGTTCGTTGGTATTTACGAGTTCTTTATTGTGCAATTCGATCTCCTCACGATATGCTCGCAATCGCTCGACCATCTGGTTAAAAGTAGCTGCGAGATCTGCAATTTCATCGTTCGTGTGAACATGAACCGTATGTTCGAATACACCATTTGCCACTTTTTTGGTTACTAAACTGAGTCTTTTGATAGGAGCGGTAATTCTCGTCGTAAGAAATAGAGTTAATATAACACCTGCAAATATAAAAAGAAAGGTAAAGGCTAACGTAGTTATCTGGAATTGCCATATTCTTTTGTGAAGATTTTGAAGAGACAACCCAAGGTGAACATATCCGACAACCTCCTGGTTTTCTGCCCTTTTATTGGTTAGCAGCGCATCTGTTGGTTTATTGTCAATAAAACCAATTACGGGAGATAAGAAGCTAATGTATCGCTTCCCATCGGTTGTATCAATAAATTCTTCGTGTAATATTTTTAGCGGAAAACCAGCATCTGTCGTTTTTATTGCAGGCATGGGAGGAATTACCAAGCCGGGCTTAAAGCTTTTACACATGAGTTGCCTTTTTTCTTTATCAAGAAGACATACATAGGCGATATCTTCATCCACTTTCAGGTTTTCAACAATCTGCTTCATCGATTCCTTATCTCCCGTATAGATGCTGTATTCACTTGTTTGCGACGCCATACCGGCAATGGTTATCCCATGATTTAGCAGGTTTCGGTGTATGTGAGAAATGGCATTTCGTATGAGAAAATAGCTAATTCCTGCAGACGTTATTAAAATAATGAAAATAGTCAAAAGATTAAATTTCGTTGCAATGCTTATTCGTTTCTTTGTTTTTGTAGCAGACATAAATTATTCGTCAAAAACCCGATATGCATTATGAATATACTCTTCCCGAAATTGTATCTTCATATACCTGGCTGTTCTAAGATTCAGGGTGTAAAGCAAGTTTCTGGGATAACATACAGGTAGAGAATTCACCTTGGCCCCCTGTATTATCCTGAGAGCCTTTTCTCCACATTGTACACCGATATCATAAAAATCATATTCCAGGGCGTAAAGAGCCCCAGCCTTTACCCATGCGGAAGAAAGGCCGCAGAACGGTATATGATTTCTAAATGAAAACAGCAAAATTTGTTTGGCTGTCAGCGAATTAAACACAAGTGCATCATTTATTCCCCACAAAATATCAGCATCACTTGCTAAGACTTTCAGTGCATTGGGAATATCCTTTGGTGAATCTATTTCTACAGGATGAAGACTGAGCCCCATTTTTCCTGCTATTATTGCGGCAGATCGGATTTTTTCCTGATTTTCCAATGGATTGTACATGACACCAATCTTCCTTGCTTCCGGGAGAAATTTTTTTAGCCAATTAAACTGTACTTCTATGGGAAAACCAAGTATCACTCCGGTGGCGTTATGTGCGCTCTTAATCATATCATCATCCAGGATAAGGGTTGCTATGATGGGTATGTCATGAAACACCTTAAGGGTTTCTCCCGTGGGAGTGGTTCCAACGGTAAATATTACCTTGGGTTTGATTTTTTTGATGCTATTAAGGTTTTCTGACAGGTGTGCTCTCTCGCCTTCCATGATAAAAACATGGAATTTCGAGTCTGTTTTTTGTCCTGTGATCGTTTTCTGAAAACCCGCAATTACTTCTTTATAAGGAGATTCGTTATGACTAACAAGCACTGCGATTTGGTATTCATCACCGAAGACCTCAGGAGTAATAATCCAGAAAACAAAGAACACAGGAATTAACACTTGGAGCGTGTAGACATTCCCCTTGAGTACACGATTCGTATCGCTTGTAAAATTAAAATGCGTACGTAATTTTGATGCGAAATGTCCTGCCGTCCTGCTCAATTGCATCCTCTTGGTGTTCTTCGCCGCCCGGGTCTTCGTATTCCTTGTCAAACACGTTAAAAACGCTTCCTGAAACTTCCAGGGTTTTAAAAATATTACGACTATATAGCGTCACGTTCGTAGTAAAAAAGTCTTCGACCGTATGACGCTTAATTGTTTTCCGCCCGCTGGTATACTGTTCTTCCCCGCTTAAAAAGAGTTTTCGCTGGAGCAGCGGAATAATTATATTGAGCTTGACCAAATGGTCGGGAGAATTTACGAGGGTATTTCTGGAATCGTCTTCTTCGGCTTCCTGAAGGCTATAACTCGCCCGTCCCTCAAATCCACTTTCCCATTTTCCATCCAGTTCGAACTCCAGACCTTTTGCCTCAACCTCCGACACATTGTCAAACTTCGACAACCCGCTGTTAGAGTCTTCTTTTAAGGCAATAAAATCATCAATTGAGTTGTAAAAACCAACAATTGTTCCACGAAGATGCTTTCCTAAATACTGCTCGTAAATGATTTCAAAGGTATCAATAATCTCTGGGTCAAGATCGGGACTAGCCTCCTGGGCAGTACCGTCACTGTAATAAAGTTCGTAGGCGTTTGGTTCGCGAAATGCGCGACCATAAACAAACTTAAACGTTGTTTTCTCAAAGGGGCTGTAAATCAGGGCCGTACGTGGGTTAACCGTTCCCCCGAAGGTTTCAAAATAGTCAAAACGAATGCCCGCTTGAAAGATAAGTGAGTCCGTAATGGTAAATTCATCTTGAAAGAAAGCTGCCCAATAATGTGACTCGCGTTCATCATCAAGGAGGGTGCCATCTGCTCTATGCTCATAGATGTACTGATCCTGCTGTATATTATACCGGGCATCCAGACCAAAGGTACATTTGTGCTTTTCGAGAAAAATTTTGGTTAACTGAACCTCTCCTTGTAGCCATTGACTGTCAACGTCATCAGAAGTTTTTAATCTTCCGGCTGATGTATCGGAAAAATAATCATCATTATAATCGTAAAAATTATAGCTGATCCTGGACAAAAAATTAAACTGGTCACCAAGGATGCGTTCGTACTTCAAATCAGCCCAGCCCCGTTCATCCATGGTAGAAAAACGCTTATTAAAGACCGATTTAAACGGGGCAGTTGGAACGTCTTTTTCCCTTTGAAGGTAATTTAATTGTAAACTTAAATCACGATATACAAACTCACCGAAGATATTTTCAAACTGATCGCCGTCACGGTCTTCCGCAATACCATGGTTATTTTCTGGCTGGTCGAATTCCTGAAAGAAAAGTCGATCATCCCCTTTACTCTCATAATAAGAACCTGAAATTACCATCTCGAGACCATTTTGGAATTTTTCACCGTAGCTCATACGGGAATTGTATGTCTCAAAGCTGCCTGCCCCTGCTGAAGTCTCAACTCCCTTAAAATCCCTGCCATGTCTGGTAATCACATTGATAACTGCAAAAAACGCATTTGTGCCGTACAGGGAAGAGCCAGGACCACGAATGATCTCGATACGATCAATAAGATCAATATCAACGGGAAAATCAGTACCTATAGGCGCCTGATCATATATAGCGTCGTTTACTCTATGTCCATCGATCAGGAGGAGAATCCGGGTGTTATAATCTCCGGACAGCCCAAAACCTCTCACTCCCACGTAATGATAGTTTCTGTCATAGGTGATATGGAAGCCCCGTACACTCCGTAAAATTTCTGAAAATTTCCGGTACCCGTACTTTTTGATCTCTTCCGCCGTTATAATACTTACTGATGAGGGTGCTTCGGTTACCTTCTGCTCATATTTTGAAGCACTATAAACCGAGGGGATTTCCTGGAAAAGAATCGATTCTTCGTCTACCGGTGTCGATTCCAGGGATTGTTCATATTCTGCTTCTGCAAGTGTGGGAGTCGGGCAAGAGAAGAACCAGAAAAAGGCGGAAATTATAACAAGAAATGTCTGGGATTTCCCATGTACCCTAGAAAAGTAAAAAAAAATCCTTTTTTTTTACTATTACTTAACATGCCAGATATTACATGTTAAAAAAAATTTTATAAGAGAATTTCGAAGATGCGTGTAAATGGGTGTTCCAAAGATGCAATTTGAGATACTTAGCGGAAAACCAAGTTTTTAGTGTTCGGTTTTTCCATTCCTGAAAGAATAATGCACATGTTATGGATAATATAATATTATCATAAATAGAGTTCAAATAAAAAATTATAATATTTTTACGATGAAAGAAATAGGGTTGTGTATGTAATCCCTAACCCGAACGAGTCGGAAAAGTTTTGTGTTTTAGGCGCTTAGCACCTCTGTTAACTCGTTCTCAGGGCGTCCACGATATTCATGCGCGCCGACCTGAATGCGGGCAGCACGCCGCCGAGGAATCCCATAATTAGGGAGAACATAAGTGATTTGTGGATAATACCAAAGGTAAGGGAAAAGGTAAAGGCGAGTTCGGAAAAGGTCTGAAAGTTCATAGTGGAAATGGTAAGGAGCTGCATGAATGAAGAAAAAAAACAGCCCAAGACAACCACCCAAAAATCCGATCATGAGAGATTCCATAAGAAAAGCGCCCAAGATGTTCCTTCTTTGAAAGCCAAGTGCACGCAAAGTTCCAATTTCATTCGTGCGGTTTGCTACTGCGGAATACATGGTGACCATGGCGCCAATGATAGCGCCCAGGGAGAAGATAATTGTAAGCGAAATTCCCAGGATGCGCAGGAATTTCGCCATCATCTTCGATTGATCTTCATAGTAAGTGATTTCCCGCTTTGCCTCCACGGTGAGACGAGGATCGCTTCCAATCCGTGTCTTGAATTTTGTGAACTCTGAAGAATCACGCAATTTGAAGATAACGGACGAATACACAGGGCGACGAAATGCCTGCATGAGCTGATCCACATCCCCCCATATCTCCGAACTAAAACCGGTATTCCCCGCATCAAACGTCCCCACGACCGTCCAGTTCCTCATGCCAAAGCGAAGGGTCTCTCCTATGCCTCCTCCCTTAAATCTTTTTGCGATGCTTTGACCTGCAATGATCTCGGATGAACCCGTCCTGGGCATACGGCCCCCAGCGAGTTTTACCTGGGGACGCAACAAAAGAGAACTTCCTGAAATACCTCTGATAACCACATTTGACGGCTTATTACTCCCCCGTTTGGGGAGGTTAATAAGCACCACCAGCTCTTTTGCCAGCAGGCGCTGGCCATATGACCCGAAAGCCACTTCCGGCTGCATTTCTACGATTGACGCCTGCTGCCGATCGATCCCGCTTTGCACTTCTGAAGATGAGGCCTTGCGGATTACTACCACATTATCATAGGAACCGGTATTCACCAGGGTCTTCCGCAAGCCCTCGGCAAGCATTAAAATCGAGGCAAACACGAAGACTACCAATGCCATACCGGACGCCGTAAGTGTGGTGGTGAGTCTGCGGGCCAAGAGATTACGAAAGCTGTAGAGAAACGGTATTTTCATCTATCCAATCCTCCTCAGGCCATCGGCGATCCGAACGCTTATCGCACGCCAGGTTGGGATAATTGCCGCAACCACACCCACAAGAAGGGAAGCCCCTATATCAAGGTAGATGGTTTTCGTCGCCACATGAAACACCGGAAAGTATGCTTCCATCGTGCCGCCAAACAACCTTGCTATCGGGAAGGTGAGCAGAATACCTATGGCGCAGCCCATCATAGCAATACAGAGGGACTCTCCGAATATCAGCGCCCCAATGTGCCAACCGCTGAATCCCAGGGTTTTGAATACTGCATATTCACCAATGCGTTCCCGGGCAGTCATGGCCATGGTATTTGCCAGTACTGCCATAATGATGATAATGACTACAAAGGAAACCATCTGTATGGCAACAACAATCGCTTCACTCATGGAAACAAAACTCAACTGGAAGGCCTTTTCGGTCTCGGTCAAAGTTTCTGCAAGGGAATTTTTAAAGGTATTATCAACTGCTACGGACACTTCATAAGCCCGGTTCGGGTTGTCTACCCCAATGAGATAAAAACCGGTCTGGTCTGCCCGGCGTGAAGCAGTTTTTTTTCATCGTTTCATTCAGGTAGTCCCAATGGAAAAAAAACTGGGTTTCATCGGTGCTTTTGTCTTTGCCACGATAGATTCCGCGCAGGACAAACTCCCAGTTACCAGGAAAAATCGTTCCCTTCAGAGTAATCGTGTCGCCTATTTCCCAACCATATTTTGTTATCAGCTTCTCACCGGCGATTGCTGCCTTCCGGTCGCGCAGAAAAGCATCTTTCTGTTCAGGTGGAAGTATATATTCGGGATACAATTCCAGATAGCTTTTCGGTTCGACGGCAAAGTTGGCGAAAAAGTTTTTTTTCGTCGATATAGACGCCGCCAAACCAGTTTCCGTACGATACAAGCTTTACGCCGGGTATTTGCCGTATCTTTTCCTTATAAGAAATTGGAAGCGAAAAGACCAGTGATATGGAATTTCTGGTCACCAGGCGGCTCGCCGAAGAAGCCTCTACCCCCGCATACCAGGCGCTCACCACCGTTCTCAAAAGGCCAAAGGCAAGAATAACAACCGTAACGCCGAGAATCGTGAGCGAGGTGCGGAGTTTGTGGCGAAAGGTATTTTTAAAGACGAGCCTGAGCAGATGCATTCAAAACACCCTTCTCCAGATGCTTTATGATACGGGCCTTTTCTGCTGCATGGGGGTCATGGGTGACCATGATAATCGTCTTGCTGAGTTCCGTATTAAGGCGACCCATTAATTCCAATATCTCTTTTGCCGAAACCCGGTCCAGATCGCCCGTTGGCTCATCTGCCACCAAGAGAGTCGGGTCAGTAATAATGGCACGCGCTATGGCCACCCGTTGCTGCTGTCCACCGGAAAGCTGGTTTGGATAATGATCCATGCGATCGGAAAGGTTGACCATCTGAAGCGCTGTCTTCACATGCTCTTTCCTCTCCTTTCGGGAAAGGCGTGTCAGAAGCAGGGGCAACTCAACATTTCCAAAGGCAGTGAGCACCGGAATGAGATTGTAAAACTGGAAGACGAAGCCAACATTGGCGGATCGCCATTGCGCTAGCTCCGTTTCAGACAGCGCTGAAATATCAACGCCAGCCACTTTTATCATGCCACGGTCCGGCCTGTCGATGCCGGCGATCAGATTCAACAAGGTGCTCTTTCCCGAACCTGATGGCCCCATCAATGCCAGAAATTCCCCTTCTTCAATATCAAAGGTAATGTCCTCCAGTACCGGTATAATCTGGTTGCCTCTGCGGTAGGACTTGCTCAGGTTTCTTATTTCAACAAGAGGTGCTTTATGTTCCATCATTTTTCTACAACCTTTATCTTTGCCCCGTCTTTCAGCTTGTGCAACGGCTTCACTACCACTTTCTCATCTTGCTTTATCCCGTCGAGGACTTCTACCATGTCGCCAATCTGCGTCCCTAAAGTGATTGCGGTTTGTACCACGCGGTTGTCTTTGATGAGGAAAACGACATGCCTGCCATCGCGGGTCATAATGGCTGCGGGGTTCAGCGTATTCAGCGGCCTTTGCTCTTCACGGGTTACTGGTCTGGAAAGAAAGGCAACCTTAGCGCTCATTTCCGGTAAGACACGACTGTCTTTATCAAGGAAACGTACCTTAACCATCACGGTTGCCTTGCTGCGATCGGCAGTCGGAACGATCATATGAACCGCTCCGCGAAAACGGGACCCTGGCAGGGCATCAAGCTGTATCTCACAGGGCTGCCCTACTTTCACTAATTCCAGGTTTGACTCAGACACATCGGCCTCTACCTGGAGCGAGTCCATATCGGCAATGGTAACAACGGCTGCCTTGGCATCTGCAGACGCCCCGATGGGGGTAACGATATCGCCGATATCGGCATTTTTGGTTAAAACCACGGCATCGAATGGTGCCCGAATCCGGGTATATTCCAGTGAAACATTGGTCACCTGCAGCGCAGCCACATTGGCCCTGACTGAGGCTTTTGCCCCGGCAACGGCAGCCTTTGCCTTTTTGTAACGTGCCATGACGGTATCGTATCCCGCCTGTGATGTAACCCCCTTTGCCAGCAACGTTTCTTCCCGATGAAAAGAAACCGTCGCATCGTGAAGTTCTGCTTCTGCCTGCTGAAGATTGAAACGCGCAACGTTCAGGTTTGCAACCGCCTGACCCCGTAAGGCAAGGACATCTTCGCACTCGAGACGGGCAATGATCTCTCCTGTTTTTATTCTGCTTCCCTCCTCAACGACCAGCGATACAAGCCGTCCGGTGACTTTGGAAGCTACAGCGGCCTTGCGCTGGGCTACCACATAACCGCTGGCATTCAATAAGGCAAGAGCCTGAGACGGATAAGTCCTGCTAACAACGACAACTTCAACAGGAACAGCCGGAGTCAGGAACCCGCAAAGATAAAGGGATACTATGCCTGCGGTAATGATTACGGCTACGGCAATGCGATAGTACGGTTTCCTGTGCCGTACCGGACGAATGCCCTTTACTGACTTATCGATCGTTAATTTTACCAGGTCTTTTTGTGACATTAATTAATCCATATTCACAATACTGCGATGTGTATTCTGATAAAGTCTTTGTTTTCCTTCGGTAAACACAAAATTTCTATCTGTTGTATTATTGCAATTTGTACATATTAAACGAACAATAAAATTCCTTGTAAAGAGTAAAAAAAAATTTATGATCGAATTTGGGCTATTATGAAGGACCGATGCAAGGATTTTGACAGACAGTCTTCTTTAAAAGGTAGGATGCGTCCCCGCAGATAAAGTTACCGGTAGCATTGTTAAGCCGGAACCTGAGGGTAGGCGCGCGATAAAAACTGCTTTACCAATGAAAAAGTCAGTAAAAGCATGACTTTTATAGTCAATTTTTTTGCCTTGGGGGGGTGACCATCCGCTTCAGGGCACGCCTTTACTCTACCCTTCCCACACAATTCTCCATGACAACGAACTCCAAGGGCAGATTCCTGGGTAACTTAGCTGCCACTGATGCGGAAGCAGAGGATCGAAACAATTCGAAGCTCGCCAGGGGCTATTGGCTCGATGAGGTGTGGGACGAGGCCGCCAAACATCACCATCGTGCTTCCGACGGGGATACGGACGCTCACAGCACCGTCGCCGGGGGTGGCGCGGATGCGTGAGAGCGGCTCGTGCTGACGTCCGGGATAAAAGCGCGTGAGCCCGCCGGTGCTTCCCTCGTGGTGGCGGTCGAGTAAGCAGGTAATGACAGAGATATCGCATGTCACGATGTCGCGATGGAGGGCAAGATGATCGCCGGGACGGGCATAATAAGTGTAGGTGCCGCTTTGGCCAGTTGGATGTACAGGGGCGTTGCAGATTCCGGTGAGGAATCGCGCCGTCTCCGGGTTATGATAAAATGCGGTCTGCTCGCAGCCGCCGCCTGCGCTGATGAAACGGCGTGCGGGGTTCCCGCCGCGTATTTCTTCATCATCGGGCATGGTGATGGTGCAGGCGACGGCACCGTGGAGGCAAAGGCGTGATTCCGCCAGGAGGCGTTTGCATACACCGGCACCGGGAAGGCGATCAAAGATGGCGCAGCTCCCTCTTTCATCAGCGTGGAATTGAGGATGGCGCGTGGCAGGGGTTGCGGATGGACGGCGATGGTGTGGGTGTCGTGCATAGAAAATCTCCTGAAGCTCGAAGCGGTATCTGTCCCAAAGTCGGGTGGTGGCGTGAACGTGACGGCGGCGATCTGCGCCCGGAGCGCGGACGGGATTTTATTCGCTGCCAGCTCATAGCCTTGACCCTCGAACTGCACGCCGCCACCGGCCTCGCGCAATTTTGTGCGGAAACACGACTCGAAAAGTCGCACGGCGCCGGAGATTGCAATGCTATTGCCGACGCATTCGCCAACGGTGAAACCCATGCTGCGAAACGCGTTGGAAACCCGCAAGATGGCCTCGGCGGACGGTACCCACGCATGGATGTTTTCCGACGTGATGCGCGTTTGCGGGCCGGGGTGCGCTCCGCTCGCGGCGATGAGGACAACTTGGGCGGAGACGATGGTATTAAGGTTCATTGCATTGACCTCCGTGCGTGTTTGTAATTCTGAGGATTGGCGCGCGGGACTTCGTCGATGCGCACAGCGAGGCTCAACCAGTTTCGTCCGTCGGTGAGCATGAGCCTGTTTGCCTCGAGCGATTCGAGAAAGGCCCGCACGCCTTCCTCCGTGATTTCAGCCCTGGGTGATTGCTCGCGCAGATACTGCACGATTGCTGTAAACGGGTGGAACTCATCGCAAAACTCGTACGCCGCAGCCTCGCTGCCGGACAACTTGACCACGCGTATCGCAGCACCTGGCCGGGTGTCGCGTAATAGCAGCGAGCCATCGGGTCGCCGCACCGAACACAGCAGTCCCCGCTCCTCCTTTTGCCGCCACGCCTCGACGAAACGGATCACATCGTCTGCGTAACCGGTGGGTGCCTGGCCGGGACGGTAGTCGAAGTCGAAATGATAGGCGATGCGCATCAGGTTCTCACGCGGAAACGGATATAAAAACTCATAGGGAAGCATGGGCCGGATGTTTATGAGTCCGAACTCCTCTGGTTTCTCGAAGTACGGGCTGAAACGATCCATCCGAATTGGTCCGCAGGCTACGGGTGGGTCGAGGAACTCAATGGCGGGGAGCATTGCCAGCATCTCCTGGTAATCCTCGCGGGTCTCACCGGGGCAACCATAGAGGATGTTCCAGTCGACCCCGATATTATACTCCCGGCACCACTTGAGCAGTTGCACGTTGCGCAACCCGCAAGTCCCCTTCCGCATCAATTTTAGTACGTGGTCGCTCAGGCTTTCGATGCCCGGCTGGATGCGAACCACACCGGCTGCCCGCAGAGCCGCGACCTGCGCGCGTGAGAGATTTGCTTTCACCTCATAGAAGATCTCCCACGGCCTCCCGTCTGCCGCTAATGCAGGCAGGAGGTCGGAGAAATGGTGCATGTTCAGGATGTTGTCGACCACCTCGATGTTGTCCGTCTGCCAGCGGTCAGACAGATGCTGCATCTCCGCGAGCGCTCGCGCCCCGCTCTTGCTGCGATAAGCGAGCATAGAACCATTCAACCCGCAGAAGGTGCAGTGCGACTTTTCGCCCCACCAGCATCCTCGCGAGGTTTCGACTAGCACGAGCGGCGCAGTGACGAGCGACGCGCTGCTCTCTGACCATTCGCGGAAGTAATCCGAGAAATCCGGCACTGGCAGCGTGTCCATGTCCCGCACCTGGATCGAGTACCCCGTGGAAAGAGAACGCCCGTCCTCGCGATAAATGATGCCCGGCGGCAGCGCTGCAGCCTTTGCGGTGCCGGAGAGAAGTAGTGGGGCAAGCACTGGGAAGCTTTCGTCCGCCTCGCCGGTGCACACGTAATCTACAAAACCGAATTGCTGGTGCAACTCCGCGCCCATCTTGCCTTCCCAGTTCGCGCCGCCGAATACGGTGGCGATACGTGGATGCATTGCTTTTAGGCGTTTCGCCAGCGCGAGCGAGGCGAGATTTTGCTCGAACGTCGAGGTGAACCCGACGGCTGCATATTTCTTCCAGGGGATGCATTCTATGCAGTGATTGAGGAACTTTCCCACCATTGCCCGCACCGCTTTCACCCGGGCAATGCTCTCTTCACCGACGTGCCACGTATCTTGCAGTACTCTGACAAGGTATTCCGAGTCAGCCGCAGGACGTGGCCCGTAGAGCGCCTCAGCAAAACACCAGTCGCCCGCGAAGGCGATGTAGGGCAGCGCGGAGGAGATCCATTGGTATTCCTCCGCGCCGATCATATCCGCAAACGTGAATGACAAATAGCGCACATCGCATGCTATGCCGTCGCTCGTGAGCCTGGCCTTGAGCAGGCTTAACCCGATAGCCGGACGCTCCATCGCCCCGAAGGGCATGCTGAGAAGAAGGATTTGTTTTTTTCGCATCGTTTTAATCTCTATTCTCGCGATACGCTGCGGCCCCTGGCTATTAGTCCAGATCGAAGTCCGAGTTGGCGATCAAGTCCTGCAATGCGGCGACATCTTCATCTGACAACGGCGTCTGACCCTCCTCGGTCGCGTCTGTCTCCGTCATCGCGAGCGGCGGCGGGAGGACGACGGGCGCGATGGGTTTAATGGGCTTGATGGGCTCTACCGTGATAGGTTTAATGGGTTTGATAGGCTTGATGGGTTCTACCGTGATGGGTTTAATGGGTTTAATGGGTTTAATGGGTTTAACGGGTGTGATGGGCTTAATGGGTCCGAGGCATTGAATCTTCGCGGAAAGCACCGCCTTGTGTGCATCGACGAGTCCGTTGCCTGTTGAGGCATCCGGGCCGACGACGGAAGCGACGCCACCGGGGGTTAGCGCTGTGGCGTTGCAGTTGCCGGCTGTCACGTCACGGGCGGTTTTCATCATGATCGCCTTGATCTGCTTCGGCGTGAGTTTCTTGCACGCCTGCTTGATAAGCGCGGCCACGCCTGCGAGCTGTGGCGCGGCCGCGGAGGTGCCGCTGAAAGCCGCCCAGCCGTCGTTGTTAGCCGTCTCGTCTCCGTTCGGGAAGACGCCGCCAGCCTTGCTGACATCGATATCGTCCCCCGGTTCCAGAGGGAGCATGATGTAGTTTGCGCCTGGTTTCATTCCCACGAGGCCCGACAGGTCGGGCACGCGGCGGTCAGGATAGATGACGCTGTTGAAGCCGCTCGCGTAGTTTGATGCTCGCAGACTTTCATCGACGTCCATGAAGACACCGCCAGCGGAGATTACGTCCGGGTGTTGGCCGGGGAAGCCTACATGGCCGTTGCCGGCGGAGAAGATAACGGTGATCCCTGCTGCGACGGCCGCCGCTATCGCCGCCGCGAGCGCCTGGTTCGCCGCGCTGAGTGCGGTGCTTGTGCCCGTGTCGCTGCCCCAGCTGCAGGTGATGATGTGGGGGTTCAGCCCCACCGCCACGTTGAACGCACCGAGCGAGTTGACGAAGTTGATCTTCACCGGCAATAGTTCGATGTCCGGCGCGCAGGCGAAGATGTTCGCCGATTCGCCCGTGCCATGCCCACTTTCGTCCGTCAGTGGATTTGCTGCGGCTGGTCCGAGCACAACGGGGGCTGCACGATAGCCGCGTTTGACGAAGAACGGATGTTTGAACCACCCGCTATCCACCATCGCGACCTTGACGCCCTTGCCGGTGATGCCCGATCGGTGCGCTTTGTCCGCATTGCAGCCGAGCGAGACACCCGCCGGCACGTCGAGGTGCCAGTAAGCTTTGTGCGGCGCGAACATGGAAGCCGCCATCGGATACATCGGCTCCTCGATGGCCACGCCCTCGATTAGGTCTCCCAGGGTGCTTCCCGCGGTCGAGATAAGGCCGGACATCTCCGTCTCCGGGCAGTCGATGAATGTTCCCGTGTCATGCACCCCGCCCGGCTTGATGACGGCCCGCTCCTCCGCGACGAGTTTGGTGTTAAAAGCCTGCTCATAAGTGGCCTGTGATCCGGCGATGTTGATTGTCATCGGCGATACCTGGAGGATTTGGAAGCCAGCGTCCCGTAGCCGGTTCACGGCGCGGGTGATGATCTCCTCCTCCGAGTAGAAATTGGCCGCAGTTTCTGCGTTGATGCGATTGCCGGTGTCAAACATCGACACCCCGCCCACCGAAAGCGGCGAAGCGTTGGCGTAGATGATTTTCGGGATGACTGGCTGGGTTTTCTTTTTGACCAGGATAGTTGGTCCTTCTGCTTTCTTAGTTTTCACGGTGTTCTCCTTCCTTGGGTTAGAAAAAGTTTTTTCGTTGGGTTAGAAGTCATTTCCTACAACGACATCAGGGTGCGCATTATGTAGCAGGCAAGTTTCTTGCGCCCCTCGACATCTCCTGCCTCCTTGCTCATTTCTATCACCTCCTTTCTCCTCGTCAGTAAAACGTCGCCTAACATTTAAGTATTTTAATTGAATACTTTGGAGGAATTGACAAACACACATGGATACGATCTATACACGCTTTCCCGTTTATCACTTCCCCATTTGTACGCACTCGACTACCGCAAGGTTTCCCCCAATCTCATCTCTCGGCTTGCCACATGCTATCTTTCCGAGTTTATTAGGTCATAATCGTTTTTAACTCATAAAACAAAAAAGCCTTACTGCAAAAATGTTCATCAAAACATCTCCGGCAGTAAGGCTATCTTTCTATTTTCCTGTCTTTGCTGGAAATATGCGGAAGACCCTGTTACTTTGCGTCCCCTGATCACTCAGGGTTTGCCCTTATCGTGATATTTTAAAGGTGTGCTTCTCGGGTTGTTTCATTCCCTCCATCTGTATGACGGGATAATGGCAAAATGTCACTCTGTGCAGAATGAAGAATCAAAATTATTAAAGTGGGGTATGCACTTGATGACACCTACGCCAATATTTACGAATGCTGCTTTATATACTATAATATGCAACCAGGTGCCGTCAAGTGCGTACTCCACTTTAATGAATTCTTACTTAAGAGTTATTAGCAAATATATCGCCTTCAGATACAAATATTAAATATTTTATAAAATCAGACCTATGTTATTGCTGTGTATAATGTTGTATGTTAGTATGGAAAAATAAATATTTCTAATGATATCCAAAAAAGTGTGCCATGACACACAAGTGTGACATGGCACATGTGTGTCATGGCACACTTTTTTGCATGGAAGACATTGAGATGAGGTAGTATTTTAATTTTTCAATCCTCCTTTGCAAGGTGATGTTATTGAATTATAGCAGGCGATAAAAGATACGTTGCCATCTTGTGGGAAGGCCTGTTGTCGCAAGGAGCGGACAGATAAAACAATTTCGCTTTAGTGGTTTCACCGTGAAGGTTCAACAGGTTTGCCATGAATGGATGCTACATTCTTGGATTGCCAAAGGATCAGACGAATGCTCAGTCGAACGATTATTATGAGCGAAAGTTTGTCCTGAATAATTAACGAAACGCCTCACATAGATAATATGTGCTTTACTATGGTTTTTATGCTTACTATACCTGCGTTATTTTTCAAACATTGGCACGGAGGTTGTCTGTGGAGTATCGCCTATGGCGTAGAGATGGCAGTCATTTGATCCAATGTAGATCGTGCCATCGGGACCTATTGCAGGGGATGATTCGATTTCACCCTTGGTTTGAAATGACCACTTCAGGGTGCCGTCTGCATTGATGGCGTAGAGTCTTCCGTCGCTTGAACCAATATAAACTGCGCCATCTGCATCGATGGCAGGAGAGGATGCTATCCAGGTGTTGGTCTTAAAACTCCATTTGAGTTTGCAGTCCGGCGTAACGGCGTATACCATGCCGCTGTAAGATCCAAAGACAATGGTGCCATCCGTGGCAATAGCAGGGCTGCAATGGACGGCCTTTCCCGTGTTGACGTACCATTTTACTGTGCCGTCGGGTTTCAAGGCGATCAACCTTCCGCTGTCTGTTCCTACATACACCGTTTCGTCTGACCCTATTGAGGGTGAAGAATAGGAGTCGTATACCCCGGTGCCTACGCGTTTCATCCACTTTTCAACGCCATCAGACGTTAAGGCACGCATTGCCCCGCTAATCTCGAATAAGTATACGGTGCCGTCCGTCCACAAGGCAGGGGCAGCGGTGATATTGCTCTTGGCGGTAAATTTCCATTTTAATTTTCCATCAAGGGTGAGGAGATAGAGGGTATTGTCATTTGAACCAAAGTAAATGGAGTCCGTTGTAACTGTCGCAGAGGAAAGGATGATGTCGCCAACGGTGTATGTCCATTTAGGTTTTCCATCGGGAGCGATTGCATACATTTTCTTATCTCTGGAGCCGATGTAAATGGTTCCGTCGTCTCCAATGGCAGGCGAGGCGGTTATTTCGCTGCCTGCCTGAAATACCCATTTTGTAGTGCCGTCAGGATTGACGGCATAGAGCCTGCCATCAACAGAACCAAAGTAGATCGTGCCGTCTGATGCAACCGAAGGAGAAGAGGTAATGCGGGTGTCTATTTTATACGACCATTTCAAGGTGTTTGTCTGTGCCCCTTTGTGAGCGCTTTGGCCTGTATGCCGGATATCTCCTCTGAACATTTGCCACGGAGCTTTAGTGTTTTCTGCCCGAATGGGCTTGTCTTGCAGGAGAATAAAGAAAGCACCAAAAATGGTAAGGATGAGCCTGGTTATGTTTTTTGTCTGCATCGTTTTTATAAGGTATAGAGGTTATAGATGAAAGAATTTTGTGGGTTTTTACGTACGTAAAATAATATAAATAATTTGATATGTCAATAAAAGAATCCTTTCAAGAAGAGTTTTACGGCATAAAGGCAGGAAAATTCGCTTTATTTAAGGGTGTGGTGGGAATATAATTTTGGAAATGAGGTTAACAAATTTTAGACGTGTGGGTGACGATGATTGAAAACAGAAGTGGAACGAAAGGGTTGGGTCGTTTTTTTCAAGAGCATGAAGGTTAAGCTCATCTGCTATTTTATCCTCATGACGACGCTTCCCATCCTGATTGTGAGCAGTACGGCATACAACCGCGGGAAGAGGGCATTAAACGACAGGGTAATAGAAAAGCTGACCTCGATTGCTGAACTAAAAAAAGGCGCAATTGAGCAACTGGTTGCAGGAAAGGCTGGTTGATATTAGCGTTCTTTCGACGAATAAATCCCTAGAAGCATCATTTTCTAATCTCCTTTACTTGAGAAAGGCATTCCGATCCGTGGAGAGGATGCAGGAATCTGAAATTGGAGAGGTTTATTACAAGAGACTTTCGGAATATCTGGGTAAGCTTAAGGAAAAATTTATCTCCTGCGATGAAATAGCGATGCTGGATATAGAAAATGGTGAGATTGTGATGTCTACAACAGAGTCAAATATTGGATTGATCGACGGAGATTACCCGTATTATCTCGATGTGTTGCGAAATAATGGCATGCCGTTTAAAGATATTCACTATTCAGAGTACACAAAGCAGATTGAAATGACCCTTTTTGGCACTGTGAAAAGAACAGACCCGATTACTATGGAGGAGACGGATGTGATCAATGGCATCGTCACTATCAGGGTAAACACAAACGATGCGATTGGAGCATTGTTGCAGGACTGGCCTGGCAGCGGGGAATCCGGTGAAACCCTTCTGGTGCGCCGCACGGGGGATCAATTACAGTTTCTCAATAATACTCGGCATCTGGCGAAAACAGCATTAAACCTGAGTATTCCCGTGAATTCAATCGTGCCAGAGTCTTTTATGTTAGACTCCGGGGAAGAGGGTATTGTTAAGGTTTTTGATCACCGTGGGATAGAGGTGCTTCTGGCCTTTCGGTATATACCCCAGTTGAAATGGGGATTAATCGTAAAACAGGATACCTCCGAGGCTTTTATGTCAATTACGGAATTAAAGAACCAGGTAATTACCCTGGCGATGGTAAGTGTATTCATTATCGTTGTTATTGTTTTTGTCCTGGCACATGGAATTACCAATCCTATTTTCCGGCTGGTTCAGGGTGCACATGCGATCGGGAAGGGGAACCTCGGGCATCGCATCCCAATTAATTCCGAAGATGAAGTGGGTGTCCTCGCAGCAGAATTTAATAAAATGGCTGAGAAATTGGAAGGGTCATATGCAGGGCTAGAACAAAAGATTCGTGAGCGCACGGCGCAGCTAAGAGAATCTGAGGAAAAATACCGGGAATCAATTAATCTTGCCAATGATGCCATTTTTACCCTGGATGCCGATACTGCGCTGATCGTTGATCTGAATAAAAGAGCTGAGGAGTTGTCAGGGTACCCGAAAAATGAATTACATGAGAAAAAGATATGGGAAATTGTACCGGAATATGATCGTGAGAAGACAAGACAATTGTGGTTGACGATAAACGAGACCGGCTCAGGCATGCTGGATA
The DNA here is from genome assembly GCA_002009475.1 of Candidatus Brocadia carolinensis. Lineage (GTDB taxonomy): Bacteria > Planctomycetota > Brocadiia > Brocadiales > Brocadiaceae > Brocadia > Brocadia carolinensis. The sequence goes on from AYTS01000045.1 coordinate 41,097, forward strand.
ACGTTGATTGCCAGCATGTTGATGGAAAGCTTACCCCCACGAGTATCAGTGCCAGCGTGATTGAATATGGGAAAAGGAAGACCATTCAGTGGATTTGCCGTGATATTACCGAGAGGAAAAAAATGGAGTTACAACTGATTCAGGCAGAACGACTGGCTGCAGTGGGAGAGTTGGCTGCGGGTGTGGCCCATGAAGTGAATAATCCGTTAGGAGGTTTGCAGAATTTTGTGAAGATGATGAAGAAAGAGCCTGAAGATATATCACAAAATCGGGAATTTCTTGATCTAATGTCGGAAGGTTTGAAACGGATTGAGATTATTGTAAAACAGTTGATGGCATTTTCCAGGCCATATTCTACCCACATGTCCAATCACAGCTTAAATGAGATTGTAGAAAATTCTTTACGGTTTGTAGGTCATCGGATAAAAGAGTGTGGCGTCCGTTTGGAGAAAGATTTGTCGCTTGATTTGCCCGAAATCTATGGTGATGCAGATAACATCTCGCAGGTTATCATTAATATTATAGTAAATGCGCTGGATAGTATGTCGGATGGCGGCCATTTGACCATAAAGACCGGGTATTGCGACTTTCATCCGTCAAGTATTCAGGTTGCAATTGCCGACACGGGGTTGGGGATTCCGGAAGAAATTCTCGCTAAAATTTTTAATCCGTTTTTTACCACAAAAGAGACGGGAAGCGGATTAGGCCTTGCGATTAGCAAGAGGATCATAGACGACCATAATGGAAACATTGTGGTGAAGAGTAATCCAGGGGAAGGAACAGCATTTTATGTTTGTTTACCGGTGAGAAAAGTGGCGGTAGCGACATGATGGAAAATATCAAGGAGCGATATTATGGGTAGTAAGGTGCTGATTGTGGATGACGAAAAACTCATGAGGATATCCTTAGAGAGTCAGTTGAAGAAGGAAGGGTATCATGTGAAATCGGTGGATAATGCCTTCGATGGTTTGAAAATGGTCAGGTCTGAAGACTACGACGTGGTGGTGACGGATTTACGCTTGTCTGGTATGAATGGAATGGAGCTTCTCACGGAAATAAAAAAATACAATCAGGAGATTATTGTTGTCATTATGACGGCATATGGCACTCTTGAAAGCGCTGTATCTGCGATCAAAGACGGTGCGTACGATTATATTGCAAAGCCATTTTCAACGGATGAGTTGATAATCAAACTGCAGAGGGCGCTCCATCATAAAAATACGGCGGCAGAGGTAAACCGTCTCAGAGGTGAAATTCAAGCCGAGTTTGAATTTTGCAATATTGTCGGAAAAAGTGAATCGATGAAAAAGGTGCTTGAGATTGTGAAGAGTGTTTCTGACAGAGATACAACTGTTCTCATACGAGGGGAAAGCGGGACCGGGAAGGAAAAAATAGCTGGCGCCATTCATTATCACAGCAGCAGGAAAACGGGACCTTTTATCAGGGTGAGTTGTGCTGCATTGAACAGAGAAATCCTGGAGAGTGAGCTTTTCGGGCATGAGAAGGGGGCATTTACAGGTGCAATTAAGACGCGGCGGGGAAGGTTTGAGCTGGCGGATGGCGGATCTATTTTTTTGGATGACGTAGATGACATTCCGCTGGATATGCAGGTCAAACTCTTGCGTGTGCTTCAGGAAAGAACATTTGAAAGGGTCGGCGGCGAAGAAACCCGTGGTGTCAACGTAAGAATTATCTGTGCAACGAAAAAAGATCTTATGGAGCGAGTGAAAGAAGGTTATTTTCGGGAAGACTTGTTTTACCGGTTGAATGTGGTTCAGATTAGCATACCACCATTACGGGAGCGAAAGGAAGATATAACGCTGTTGATCAATTATTTTTTGAGAAAGTTCGTGTCCCAATATGAAGATGCCTTGCCGGATGTTTCGCCGGAGGCAAAGTCGGTACTGATGTCTTACGATTGGCCCGGGAATGTCAGAGAACTTGAAAATGTTATTGAGCATGCCATTGCATTTTCTAAGTCAAAAGGTATCTCGTTAGAAACACTTCCGGAATATCTGAGAAAATGTGATGCCAGCACGGATTTGCTATCAATGGATTTACATGATAAACAGGTAATCAACTTGCAAGATGCACTTACCGAAGTGGAAAAAAAGCTTATTCAATGGGCACATCAAAAAACGAATGGCAATCAAGTTAAAATGGCAGAGATATTAGGCATTCCTCGGACGACACTCCGCAACCGACTGGTTAAGCTACAATTGTTTGAAAAAGCACTGCTTTGATGCTGCGAAACTGCAATTAAGGCGCTGAAAACTTGAGAAAATAAGTGTCTCTCGTATGTAAGTTGAAAAGGTTTTTTTTGCATATTGCAACTATTTGTTGCATGTGCTTTTATATATTGTTGCTCCCTATTTACCGTATGGATAAAAGACTTTAAGTATTTTGAACATCTTTTTTGTCGTTATTTGAAGGTTTTTAGGCTTTCTTGTGCTTCAAATCCTTAGCCAGTGTGGCGTTACCCTCTAACAATATGTATTTTTGCCTACGCCACTACGAATAAATAAAAGCATTCTATAATCATGTCATCCCTTCGGGATTTTCCGTCTGCCCGCTTTCCTCGTTGGCTCTAACCTATTCAGGAAAAACATTCTTCGTCAGTTTTGCTGAATAGTTACCTAACCTGAACGAGTCGGAAAAGATTATCAATAACTATGAGCTATGCTTTATTGTTTCAACAACAAAACATTTTTCAGGTCTCCGGTTCTTTTGTTTTGATTAAGTTTGGGCTGGTTGCACAAAAACTGCATGCCTCTGTCGATTAGTTTGTAAGTCTTATATAATAAGGAAATCCAGGTGATGATAAGAATACTTTTGCTGAAAATGTAAAAATATATTTTGTTAGATATTGTTGTTTTGTCACCATTCAACTTTTTTACGAATGAACCGAAAATAACAAGCTCGAAGTGCTCAATAAAATATAATTACAATTTTAAAAAGGTCGCGAACAGTGTTCATCCATCCCGCCTTTTCCTCAGCTACATGAACTACAAAATTAAGTATTCTTAGCCGAACTTACGCAAAAAGTGTAGCCGAAGCGGTACTTTTGCATAGTGAGCAAGTCGTAAGTGGTTGAATAATACGGGTCGAGAATTTTTGCCGGCGATGTAGTGTATGAATAGTGGGGATTGTGTTGACATTTTCATCTTCTCTGGTATAATCATGGTATGTATATCAGAGATGCATACAAAAAGAGAGGTGATAAGAAATATTCCTGTCTGGTCCTGGTTGAGACCATAAGGACGAAGAAAGGTCCACGACAGAAAACGATTCTTACGCTGGGCAATATCGATGTGCCGAGAGAGCAGTGGGCGCTGCTGACAGAAATGCTCA
>AYTS01000046.1 GCA_002009475.1 Candidatus Brocadia carolinensis
GTGTCTCACATGCCGCTCCGATGGAGCTAAGGTTTTGTATATCGCATTTTCTATAAACAGCTCACCCTACGGGGCTGTTTTTCAAAAAACGAAAGTGTTACGTATATTCAAGACTTCGTCCTTTAACTCTCCATACAGAATTGTGCAGTAAACAGGTACTATGAATATCAAAAAACACCCGAATCACAAGCTATACATCCAGGCGCTTCGCCGTATGTCACCTGAGCAGCGACTGCTTAAGGCATTTGAATTATCTCAATTTTCCAAGGATCTCTTTCTTCACGGATTGCGCAAGAGGTTTCCTGATCTATCGGATGATGAAATCAAAAAAAATCTATCTGGAACGACTGAATAAATGTCACAACAGGACCTATTAAAAAAAAGTCGTTCAGGCACTTTACGACTCTGGGATTCAATACATGGTAACTGGATCCATAGCTTCAAGTTTGCAAGGTGAGCCGCAATCAACCCATGACATAGACCTCGTGGTTGCCATCGAAAGGAAGGATGCAAAAAGCTGGATGTTGAATCAATGCTCCAAAGACTACAGGAAGAAGCCGAGGTAATATAGCTGCATGAATCAAAAGCAATTAAAGAAAGACCTTAAAAAACTCTTGAAAAGCATGGATTTTGTGAGCAATAATTTCCTTCATGGTAAAGGCACTAACAAAAAGGAGTTTCAGATTTATTGTAATATCTATCAACAACTCGGCCTGGCATTGGAGTTTTTAGGTTTGCATTGCAGACACCAAGAGGGATATAAAAAGACACGTGATAAAAATGAGGTATGCAAGATATGTGGCAAGGTCAAAGATGTTGATGAATTTTATTATCTGCTTCCTAAAGAGGGCATTAAGAAGTTAGGCAAGGAGTTAAAACCTGATTCTCGAAAGACTTTTAAAAATAAAAAAAGAGGCAACCGTTGTTAACGATACCATCGATTTTTACGGAGCTTTAATAAACGTGGATGTTCATAACTCTTATAAATCAAGGCTTTTCAGTAAGGGAATCAACATTGCTGCTGAGAGGATTGTGAGTTTAGAAGAAAGTGGCATTGAATGTCATATAGACCAGCATCTTATATACATAAAAATGGATAAGGATAAAAAGAAGTTTGGAAAAGAAAAATATGGCGGTTTTCCCTGGGAAATTAAAAGACAACATCTGAAAAACTTTCCCGTTATTTTCGATTTCGACGAGAAATATCAATTCCTTGGATTAACTATTTTAAGGTGAAGAAGACTTTCTTTCTCCCCTTTGGAGCTAAATTCTTTTCTGTTCATTGCTTTCAGGGGCATTACCCCTTGCTATATACTAACGGCCTTTCAGGCCTGAAGATGGCTATAATTTAATATCATTCTTTATTCAATCTGAACTGACAAAAGATATACGACAAAGCGAAATTAGTTAGATCTAGGGTACAACGCTCCAAAACGCAAGCTGTATATTTAAGTAGTCTTCAAAAGACGAAGACATAATGGAATTCAACAATTATCAGTATTCCTCATAGGAATAAATTCATCGTTGTATTATAGAAATATTTTCACTATTTAAAAATAATCTTGTCGATTTTTGTTTGATAGCCAATATAGCATCATATAATAAACTGACAATTATAGAATAAAGATAAAAATAAATGTTAGGTAAAAAGGATGATTTTATGTTCAAAATCGCAAGCGCATTAGGACTGCTCGCTCTGATCCTCGCCATATCAACGCAAGGAGTACGGGCTGAGGGTTATGAGCGGTCCAGCGGGCGGGACAATCTAGCTACTGAGATCAAATCCCTAAAACAGCGCATTACTGCAGCCCAGGCCTCAGGAGAAACAAAGGGGTTGCGTAATGCGTACCTTGATCTTTTTGCGCAATACTCTTCAGAGACAATCGGACTTATATCGAAACGTGAGTATGAGACGGCAAAGTCCCTATTGAAGGAGTGGGAAGAGTCGCTGGAGAAGGCGATGCCTGCGCTCGACGAAAAGCAACAATTTTACAGCCATTCCAGGCATCAGATGTCTTCTGGTTACCTGTGGGAAACCATGGGGCTTGCAGCCTATTTTCTCGATGGTGATTACGTCAATGCACCACATCTGTTAGAGAAGGCGGAGGTGCACCACGAGCGGGCAGCAGAACTGGCAACCCGTGTTCAATTTCCAGATGACGCCCCTGCCCAGGCCAGGGAAATACAAAAGAACATAGTAGCCATGCAAGAGGCAGAGGTAAAGCGTGTCAGAGGGATGCGGCTTTTGGTACAGGGTGACTACGAGTCGGAAGCGGGCAATCTCGATCGCGCCATCCAGATGCTCCAGGAATCCGTGGACACCCTCAAGACGGCAGAAGATATCTCTCCAGTCGGAGTTTATGGAAGCGATCCCATAGCTTCCGTTATGGAGAAGGGGCAACATTCCCTCAACTTTATTGACTTCGCGCGAGCGTTACTATACAGGACTCGCTCGGATCGCGCGTTGATCGGTGGAGACTTTCTGACAGCAGCCATTGAGCAGAAAGACCGGGCAGAGGCACTGAAGCGCTCCCAGTCCATGCACCTGCGAGCTGGGCAACCTCTTCACGAGGAATTTGCCAGACGACTGGCTCGTGACATCCATATAGCATACCAGCGACATGATAACCTGATGGCACAGGCACAGAGTAGATCGAGGTGGGCATGGCTATGGGCACTTGCGTTTTTTGTTATTGCAATAGGTTCAGCAATGCTTTTCATATGGCTCTCGGCACGTTTTGAGCTCGTACGAAACAAGATCGTCTTCGCCCTTTTGCTCTTATTTGTCATGGCGGTTGCGGGAATCGGAACACAACAGGTGAAGTGGAAAGACGCCGCCAACTGGTTGAAGGGTTCCTTTGTCGAATCCTTGAGCAAGAACAAGCCATGAGAAAAAGAATATCTAACTCGGCGCTCCAACTAACCGCTATTCCGCTGCGTTTCATAGCGGCAGGCGAGCTTGGTCGTTATACCACTATAAATGCAGAGGCAAATATATTGATGAATGGACAAATATAAATTTACAGAATATTTTGAAAACGAGGCAATAATGAGGAAGCGTCCATATCTTAAGAAAGAAATATGGGTAACTATTCAGCGGAAATATTTTAGAATTTATTTGACACACAAAACGAGAAAAGCAAGCAATGGATATGGTCTGTGGTATATAGGGCATTGTAAATGCAACTACCATAGTCCATGGGAAGCCCTTACCAAGAGAGGTGTGGGGATTGGTCAGCCGGGAGATTCCATGCATTTGTAATGCGGTATAGAGCGAAAGAAATGGGTGGAAAAGCCTGTGATATAATAGCCGTAGTAGATGGTTTCAGGCTATTGATACAGGCGGCATCCATTGACGATAGAGAATATAGACATAGATGCAACGCTCCGGAAAGTAGAGAAGCTGCTTTCAGAGGAGAAGGGGTTGTCGCCGACAATGAGGTCAATGGTAGAGTTGTTGGTATTAGTGATAACCCTGCTGGTAGGACGTCTGAGTTGGAACAGTCGCAACAGTAGCAAGCCGCCGTCAAGTGGCAAGAAGGAAAGCAAGGCGAAGGGAGAGAGGAAGGCTGGGGGGCAAAAGGGGCGTGAGGGGGTGACGCTGGAAAAGGTTGAAAATCCTGATAAGGTAGAAGTACTGGAAGTAGACCGGAGGAGGTATCCGCGCGGCACATACAAGGTGGTAGATTATGAAGCGCGCCAGGTGTTTGATATAAAGATTGCAAGGGTGGTGACGGAGTATCGTGCAGAGATCGTGGAGGATGCAGAAGGGAATCGGATTGTAGCGTCGTTTCCGGAAGGGGTAACCAAGGCGGTGCAGTATGGGCCGGATTTGAAAGCGCATGCAGTCTCTATGTCGCAGTATCAACTGATACCCTACAAGGGGGTTCGTGAGTATTTTGAAGAACAGATGGGGATACCGTTGAGCGAAGGCTCTCTTTGCAACTTTAACAAGGATGCCTACGAATTTCTGGAAACCTTTGAGAGGAAAACCAGGGCGGAACTCGCCAAATCAGATGTGTTGCATGCCGATGAGACGGGCATGAACAAGAACGGGGACCGGTATTGGCTCCATAGTGCATCCAATAGTATGTGGACACACTTTTTCCCTCATGAAAAGCGTGGAACAGAGGCAATGGATAGCATCGGGATACTGTCCCAATTTCGAGGGATACTTTGTCACGACCATTTGAAATCGTATTACACGTATACCCAGGGTACGCATGCACTGTGTAATGCACACCACCTGAGGGAACTGGAGGGGGTGTGGGAAGAGGATAAGAAGCAGCAGTGGGCGAAAGAGATGAAAGCATTGCTTGAAGCGATAAACCGTGCGGTAAAGGATGCGGGGGGTGTGTTGCAAAGCAATGAGTCTGAGAACTACCGGCAAAGGTATCGGACAATTTTGCAAAACGCAGAAGTCGAAAGCCCTCCCTCAGATGAAACGAACCGCAAGGGGAAAAGAGGGCGGGTGAAAAGGACAAAGGCCCGGAATCTTCTGGAACGATTACAAAAGTATGAGGATGATGTACTCAGGTTTATGGACAATAAAAACGTTCCCTTCACGAACAATTTGGCCGAAAACGATATCAGGATGACGAAGGTGCAGCAGAAGATATCGGGTTGTTTTCGTTCTCTGGACGGAGCGAAGATTTTCTGCCGCATATGTAGTTATCTCTCGACCAGTCGAAAACAAGGGATGAATTTGAGCCAGGCATTACAGATGGTATTCCGCGGCAAATTGCCCGATTTTGCCCGCACTTAGCAACGGTGAGTGAAAATACGCTGAATAATTACCTTTTTTTTAATTTATTTTTGCGGGCAGGCATGGTTAACTCCAGTCGTCCTACGGACTTCTTCCGTTAACCATGCCTGCCCTTTATCTGATTAAGTTCACGATGTTATGATAGCAACCAGTTAAAGAGCGAGATAAGAATACCGCCAAAAGGCGTGAAAATCAAGGAAATGCAGGGTGTCCTTTACCGGCAAGTAAAATAGGGCATACGACAGCGTATCGGTATTGCAGTGAGCGGTTAAGCCCATTTGGAGGGCTTTTGGGGCTGGTAAAGTTTATGGAGTTGATACGGTTTCAAGAGATATTTGAGGGATTGTATAATCCACCGTCGCGAACACCGGAGATGGGTCACCATAAGATGGTGTATGGTGTC
>AYTS01000047.1 GCA_002009475.1 Candidatus Brocadia carolinensis
TGTTTACCCTGATAGACGCCGTAAAGAATATTGCCAACATCACCTTAAAGATAATCGGAGAAGGACCGATAAAGGAAGACCTGGAGTTGAAGGTGCGAAATGAGAAGATAACTAATGTTTGTTTCCTTGGATATAAAACAGGAAGAGAACTGAATGAAGAAGTAAGAAAAGCAATGTTTGTTTTGTGTCCATCGGAGTGGTATGAGAACAATCCGCGGTGTATAGTCGAAGGTTACGCTTTGGGTAAACCTGTAATAGGCGCACGTATTGGTGGTATCCCTGAGCTTGTCAGGGATAATGAAACAGGCCTAACCTTTGAATCAGGGAATTCAGAAGACTTACACTTGAAGATACAATATTTACTAAATAATCGGGATAATATTATTGAAATGGGGAAAAATGCCCGAAATCATGTAACACAGGAATTGGATGCTGAAAAACATTATATAAAATTATTAGATATTTATCAGAAAACAATTGAAGAATATAAACGATGATTTTTGTCGAAAAATAGTTAAGAAGAATAAACGCATTACAAAATAAAGTATAGAATATCCAAGCAGGGTTTCATGATGCTTATAGATAGAAAATGAAAAGGATTATTTCAGATCTTAAAAAATTATTTTTGGATATGGCCTGATGGTTTACTCTGGAAGTATTCCAGGAAAACCACAGTAAGATCGAGAAGGAAAAAGTTTGATCTCTTTATGACAATCATGGCACCAAAACCAGAAGAAACAATTCTGGATATTGGTGTAAGCGAGAGTTCAAGTATAGGAACAAATTATCTGGAACTTTGGTATCCTTACCCTGAACGAATTACTGCTTTGACTAACAAGGACGAAAAATTATATGAAGATTTTAAAAAACGTTTTCCATCAGTTCATTTAGTTTTTGGTGACGGTAGAGACTTAAGATTTTCACACAACGAATTTGATGTTGTATTTTCCAATGCAGTTGTTGAGCATGTGGGGAATCTGAAAAACAAAAGTGTTTTGTTCGCGAACTTCTAAGGGTAGGGAAGCGTGTATTTATAACTACTCCTAACTATTGGTTTCCCATAGAGTCTCATACTTTAATTCCTTTCGCATATTGGTTACCGGAAAAACTTAAGTGTGCGGTATATAAGATGCTGGGAAGAGGATTTTTCGCAGATAAAAATAATCTTAATCTTGTGTCTATGAAACAGTTTCTTCAATGCTTTCCGGAGGATGTTACCGTTAAAATTTATAAACAGCGGATTTTTGGAATCACAGCCAGTTTGATTGCTGTGGTAAAGAAAACGTGATTATATTAGTTAATTGAATTTAGATTTTTCTATTATGCTTTAACTCGTGGAGCAGCAATTAATGAATAAAATGAAATTACCAAACGAAGCATTAATCGCAATTACCTATAAATGTAACGCCAAATGTCACATGTGTAATACCTGGCAATATCCAAGTAAGTCGTCAGAGGAAATAAAACCTTCAGACCTGGAATCACTTCCCCATGTAGTTTTTTGTAATATTACAGGTGGTGAGCCTTTTATTAGAGAGGATATACAAGAATTTGTTGAGGTAATGAAGAAGAAGGCAAAAAGGATTGTTGTCAGCACCAATGGTTATTTTACGGATAAAGTAGTTAGGCTTGCTGAGAAATACCCTTCATTAGGGGTGAGGATTAGTATTGAGGGACTTCCTGCTGCAAACGATGAATTACGCGGAATGAAGGATGGTTTTGATCATGGTATCAGGACTTTGCTGGAACTTCACCGTCTCGGGCTCAAAGACATAGGTTTTGGCATTACCTTGTCAGATAGAAATATTCATGACTTAATGGAGCTCTATCAATTAGGAAAGGCAATGAATCTGGAATTTGCCACTGCCTGTGTTCATAATACTTACTATTTTCATAAATTCGATAATAAAATAACCCGATTGAATGATTTTAAACAAGAGTTTGAAAAATTAACAACCGATTTATTAAAAAGTAAAAAGATTAAAAATTGGTTTAGGGCATATTTTAATTATGGACTTTTAAATTATGCGCATGGCAATAAACGTCTCCTTCCCTGTGAGGTAGGTACTGATCTTTTTTTTATAGACCCTTTCGGTGAAGTAATGGCATGTAATGCAATGGATAAGAGTATGGGAAACATAAAAAAAAGCACCTTTTGAAAAAATCTGGAACAGTGAACAGGCTAAGGAGGTGCGACAGACAGTAAGAGCATGCCAAAAGGAATGCTGGATGATCGGTTCTGTTTCTCCGGCTATTAAGAAGAATATTAGAATCCCTGCACTGTGGGTGCTAAAAAACAAGCTCAGGTTATTGATGGGAAAGGGTGTTGATTTAACATTAAAAAATTAGATCTTTCCTGATTTTCTACAGAGCATGTTGTGTCACAGAAATGATAAGTAAATAATATGTATCAGAAGAATGCCTATAGAGCATCCGTCACATGATCGCGTCTAGTATCTCTTGAGCTCTTTGTACTGGGCATGTAAAAATTCTTGTACCTTAATTATAAACAAGATATCTCCCGAAGGGAAAAACTAATAGCGTAAAGCAAAAGACGTGAGCAAAGAATCTAATTCGCAACTCCAAACTTCTAACCAAACACTAAAAATTTGTGTCCTAGGTACCCGTGGTTTTCCTCAAATCCAAGGCGGTGTTGAAGCACATTGTGAGAACTTATATCCACATCTGGTTAGAAAAGATTGCGAAGTAATAGTCTTTACACGAAAACCATATGTTAATACACCGTTTGATGTATATCGAGGAGTTAAATTAATTCCCCTTTTCAGCACAAAGAATAAATTACTCGAAGCTTTTTTACACACCTTTATAGGTGTCTTTGCTGCCAGAATATTTTCCCCTGATATCTTGCATATACACGCTATAGGCCCTTCACTCTTTATACCCTTTGCCCGCCTCTTGGGACTAAAAGTCATTATGACCAATCACGGGCCTGATTATCAAAGGAAGAAATGGGGTGGAATAGCAAAAATTATTTTGAAACTTGGCGAAAAGTTTGGTAGCAAATATGCAAACGGTATCATCTGCATTTCGGAACCAATCGCCGAGCATATCACAGGAGAATATAAGCGCAGTGCAACGGTTATCCCCAATGGTGTAACAATACCAACACGCTTGTATACTGAGGATTCACTGAGAAAATATAACTTAGAAAAAGAAAAATACCTGTTAGCCGTAGGGCGTTTTGTTCCAGAAAAGGGTTTCCATGATCTAATTGAGGCTTTCAATCAGTTTTCAACTTCTAACTCACGGGTATTGACCAAAAATTGGAAACTGGTAATTGTTGGTAAGGCAGACCACGAAGATAGATACAGCCTGGACTTAAAAGAGAAGGCATATGAAAATAGGAATATCATTTTAACCGGATTCTTAACTGGAGGACCTTTGTGTGAATTATATAGTCATGCAGGATTATTTGTATTACCTTCATATTACGAAGGACTTCCCATTGTTTTGCTTGAGGCGATGAGCTACGGCTTATCATGTATTGCTTCGGATATACCGGCCAACAGAAATGTGGAACTACCTGAAAAGAGAGTTTTTCGACCCGGAGACATAAATGAACTATGTGCAAAAATACATGAATTTGTTGATAAACCTCTCAATAAAGAAGAAAGAAGGAAGCAAGTGGATATGATTGCTGAAAAATATGATTGGGAAAAAATTGCAGAAAGAACCATGGAAGTATACAGAATTATAAAAAATCGATCCCGTATAAAGAATTGTTGAACTTCTATGGTGTGGATGCGCTTACTGGTGTTTCATATGCAGACTTGTTTCTGTCTGGGAGAAGTTATAAACCAGTTGGAGATACACGGACAGGAAAGCCATCGATTACTCATCCTTCATTGGCATAGGAGAACAGCATACCTGATAATCCACTTTACAGAGAATGGTGTACCAATAACTTCCACAATGGCAAGCAAGGCTATGACGCCTACAACGAGATCCCCTTCGATATCAGTTACCTCTCCAAACCACACTTTGATAGATTGAAGTGGTACAAGGTTCGAGAGGCAGACAGGGTTGAATATAATGAGTGTGTCTATCAGCCGATGGGGTGGAAACAAGGGTGTCGTTTTGTTGCCATGCGCATACCAGAAGACGAACCACGAGAAGGAACGGCCGTTCAACTGAAGCCTTTCGAAGATGACAAGTATATCTACCGGGTATTTGTCACGAACAAGGGGGAAAATGTCCATAAGGTGATAGAAGAGTATGACAAGAGGGCAGATAGTGAGAACCTGATAGGAGAGGCCAGGAGAGAGGGGTTGGCGGCCATAGTATCGAACAAGTTTGTGACCAACTATGCGTACTTTCAAATCGTAATGCATTCCTACAATATCTGGCGGTCGTTTAAGATGCTTGCCGGGCATAGCCAGTTGGAGCAGGAGCGACAGGCAGAAGAAAGTAAATCGGAACCAACATGTGCTGCACGAGAAGTGATCGACCATACGATACGGATTGCCCGTTTAAAGCTTTTGTTCATAGCGGCCAAGATTACCGGTCATTCGAATACCCATGAGGTGAAATATTCCCGGCATAATAGCAGGGTTGCAGGCCTTTTCCGGTTCATGGGGCATCTCGATGAACGTCTCCGGCAGGTAAGGCCGTGGCTTGACAGCAGGAGATGGCCTTCGAGACACCTCGGTGTGCTGGGGATAAAGCAAGTTGCTTTTTCTCCGTGACGTTGGCGCAAGACATTTCTTGCACGAGGTGTATGAAATGAGCAAGAAGCCGTGTTATTGAGAAAAAAAAAGAACTGAAAAGAGACGTATAACTAATTGGCAGAGCGATCAACCAGCAATCCTGAGGCTGATTTGATAAAATTTTACCGCTCACACAGGAGCGGTCTGTTTGGTGCAAGATTCAGGAGTGATATTTCTTGTGACCCTCACCTCTTTTGTTTATCCCAGGCTTCGGATAGATCACATACAATTCCATCTTCTTCGTTAACCCGCATTTCTCACCGAGGGATGTCAAAAGGTTACGGGAGGCGTAATATTGTTGCTTCACAAGACTGATTTTTCTGTTTTTATGCAGTAACATGGAATATAACGCCTTCCCCTTTTCATTCTA
>AYTS01000048.1 GCA_002009475.1 Candidatus Brocadia carolinensis
GTAGAAGCCATCGATAGTATTCATAAGGCATTTGTGCACATTGATCCACTTTAGACAATTCCTCTGTGCAGAGAGACAGGGGTACGTTTCATCTTTTGAGTTAGGCCTTCGGCGACTTTCCCCCCCGTTTACGGGGGGATTATGGGGGGTAATTGAAATTCCTATACCTTGAATTAGATTTTTCACACCGATTAGCATGTCATTTTCGCATTATGCTGCCATTCTGAGGGAGCGAAACAACCGAAGAATCCCAACTTTGAAATCCCCAAACCTTTGATTCATATTACTTTTTTTTATTCATATATCAACACAAATTTTTTAGTTTTTCGTGTTTGTTTCTCACATCAGCGGAGAATCGGAGCGTGAAAACAACTTCTCGTCTCGTGCACCAGAGTACTAGACTCCCTTGTGCTTAATAAACGTGCCATTCTGGTACTCTTCAAATGCAATCCGTAGTTCGTCTCGTGTATTCATTACAATAGGGCCGTACCAGGCGACCGGTTCACCAATGGGCTTGCCAGATATGAGCAGAAATCTGACGGTATCGTCTTCCGTTGAGACCATCATCTGATCACCATCATCAAACAAGACAAGCGTCTCGTTACTTACAAAGGGATCTCTTTGAATATCAGAATAGTTCACTCCTTCGATCTCATAGGAAAATGGTAATTTTTCCTTGCAAAAGTATCCCTTACCTTCAATGACGTATGCAAAAACGGTGTGTCCTCGTTTTGTCGGGTGTATGAATTCTGAACGGGCGGGAACAGTTATATCAAGGTATTCCGGGTCGGTAATAATGTCTCGTACCGGCCCTTGCCTGTCACCTGCCTTGCCACATATGACCTTAACCTTTGTGCCATTTTTCAGCGTTACCTCCGGAATCTGCCTGCTTTTTACATCCTGATAACGCGGCTCCATCATCTTATGGGATTTGGGGAGATTGGCCCAGAGTTGAAATCCAGACATCGCACCCTTTGGGTCGCCTTTGGGCATTTCCTGGTGTATGATCCCACTTCCGGCGGTCATCCATTGTATATCGCCAGACGATATAACACCCTTATTCCCCATGCTGTCGCCATGCTCAACATCCCCCTGGAGAACATAGGTGATTGTCTCGATCCCACGATGCGGATGCCATGGGAAACCCTTGATATAATGCTCCGGGTTGTTTGAGCGGAAATCGTCCAACAGTAAAAATGGGTCAAACATCGGAACCTGGCTGTATCCCAACGCACGTTTAAGGTGAACACCGGCTCCTTCAATCGTGGGTTTGCTTTTCAGGACCTTGCGGATTTTTCGCGTTTCAGTCATTGGTTTTTTCCTCCTATTTGATTTCTGATAACAACTTAGCTTTTTGAAAAATAGCCCCATAGGGGTGAAATGTTTATAGAAAATGCAATATACAAAGCCTTAGCTCCATAGGAGCGTTATGTGAAACACAGAAAAAACATACCGCTCCGATGGAGCTTGATTATGGCATAATGGTTTGTCTATAAATATATCGCTCCTCATGGAGCTTTTTCCAATACTTTTTCAAAAAACCAAACTGTTACAAGAAGAACCATTACTATTGTACTATTTCTCTTTTGTTTAATCAGATAATAAATTACAATCTTCATTATCCGATCCCGTTTCCTCTTAACAGGGTCATTCGAAATACATTTACACTAAAAGCATAGACACCGTTTCGACAAACTAAAAAGGAGATTTTACCCTGAACGCATATCTTGTTCTTATCCTTTGCCTTTACATCCTTAAAGAGGCCTTTGAATACTGGGTACAGCATCTTAATCTCAGACACATGAGGAAGTCGGGTGTATCCGTTCCGCCCGAATTTAGGGGAATGATCGACGAATCTCTTTTAAAAAAGACCATGGACTATGAGACAGAGAAGACGCGTTTCAGCAGTATTTCTTCGATATTCACGAATATCATCACGATCATCTTCATCTTTTGCGGCCTGCTGAATATCTATAATTCATGGATTGCATCGCTAAATCTGCCATTTATCATTTCAGGGTGGCTCTTCTTTTTACTCTTATCCTATAGCGGCGAATTCCTATCTGCACCATTCAGTCTTTATAGTACCTTTAAGATAGAGAATAAATATGGGTTCAATACCATGACTCCGCGGCTCTGGGTGTCTGATTTTATAAAAGCGCTCCTGATTTCAACGATCATGATGTCACTGGTGACATTTACAGGGTTCTGGCTCATTCATTGGAGCCCGCACTACTGGTGGTTCTGGGTATGGGGGTTTCTCTTTGTTTTCAGTATCTTTATTATGTACATATCCCCCTATGTCATTGAGCCTCTCTTTCATAAATTCACGCCTATTGAAGATGAATTATTGAAAGAGAGGATTATGAAATTAACAGCCAAGGCCGGTATTCATGCAAGCAAGATTCTCAGGATAGATGCATCAAAGAGGAGCAAACACACCAACGCCTATTTTACCGGCATAGGGGAAACAAAGAGGATTGTCCTTTACGATACCTTGCTCGAGAGCATGAACCACGATGAAATTATTGCTGTACTGGCGCATGAGATAGGGCACTGGAAGAAAAGGCATATGCTGAAAATGATCATTGCGTTTGAGGTATTTTCCTTTGTAGCCCTTTATCTCGCATTCAAAATTATACAAAGCGATACCCTTATAACTCTCTTTCATATCCGTACAAATACCCTTTTTGCAAAATTTATTATCCTTGCTTTCCTCTCTGATATTCTGTCACTGACTTTTGCACCGTGGGTGAGCTATTTTATGAGGGTGCATGAAAGGCAGGCAGATCGGGCATCGTATGAACTCACGGGGGATTCTGAAAACATGGTGACTGCCCTTGCAAAGCTTTCAAAAGAAAATCTTTCCAACCTTTATCCCCATCCCCTTTACGTCGCCTTGTATTATTCACACCCGCCTATCCTTGAAAGAATCAGGTATCTCAAGGGCTTTTCACCATACAAAAATAGCAATGGGAAATAAGTTTTCGTCCCCTGGATGCAAACCGATACTTCGGTTTCCTGACTGGTGGATAGCCCCGGGCCTTGGAATCGTCTGGATGGTGCATGCCCAGGACAACGGAGAACGGATCTTGCAGCCATATATCGGTGCAAAATGCGGCTCAACCTTTCTTTCCTGCTCAGCCCGGCCTGCCTCCTGCAATCCCATCACCACTGAGATTGACCGCCTTACGGGTGAGAGCATCTTCCATGGTTTTATCAGACCGAATTGATGGTTTGGAAGAGATGGTAGACGGCGGCTGAGCCGCCAGTCTGAATTAGCCTTCGGCGACTTTCCCCCCGTTTACGGGGGGAGTTATAGGGGGTAAAATTGAAATTCCTTAACGTCAAGGTAAGGAGGAATGACCTTGGTCTCGTAGAACAACAAAGCCTCAACCAATTCTCCGTTGTGAAAGTGGGAGATTGCTTAGGAAAAGCCCCTCGCAATAACACAGGATATGCTTTGGTAATAGATTGTGCGTTGTCATAGCGGGCACATTCGCGTTGCTCGGGGTAAACTCCGCGAAGCAATCTTTCTCTCATAAACAATCTGTACCGCCTGATAAGGGATACATAGGGTGGTGAAAAAACTTGCAAAAACAGTCCTCACGAAACTCGTCCTCGTAATAATGGGGAATGGGGAAAGAAGTTTTTACACGGTAATACTATACTATCTTTATGGCAACTTTAATAATGAAACATCCGGCTAAGTATGGACAAACGAGTTTGTCATTCGACTGAATGCTTACGACGAAATCCATGCACCCTGTAATCCGCATAAAGAAGGTAAAAATTTCACTGCGAATATTTATTGTAAACTGACCGGATATATTTCCCACATCTTGTATTTTAAGACGTTCTCTGTAAAATTATCATAACCATTTTAGGGATTGGTTACAGACAGCCAACGGTTACACGTCTGTAGTTATCTTTGATCACTGCGAGTTTTTACTGAGGGAGATTTGCTGAATGGGAGACGCCTTACGTGGTAAGGCGTTTATCATCAACACACCCCTTTATCCCCATCCAGGCTTGCAGTTGAACAAAAATTGGCAGGACAAAACAACTGTAAACTGATTATGTAACGTGTATAACAACCCTCTGAATCCCCCTTTGTTAAGAGGGGACTTTAAAAATCCCCTCTTGGGATGGGTAACGCTTTCTTGTGTCTCAAGAAAAACTGTTAAGTTTTGGAAATGTAAGGTCAATGTATACTAAACACATAAGAATGTTGCGTCTATGAAAAAGAATGTTATTGCAAGGGAGTTAGCCCGAAGCAATCTCTCTATGACTGTCATTCCGAGCAAAGCGAGGAATCACATGGGTTTGCTTCGCTTGGGATCGCAACTTCAGCTTCGTTGTCGCTCGCAGTGACCGGTACCTGTCAACTTATTTGTACGCTTACGATACGCATGCTCAAGATGCCCATAAAAGATAAATTTTAAATTGATAACAGGGTGGCACAGTATCAAATGTATAAATCACGGATTTTGAGCCTCTTGAGTATATTAAAAGTGCCTATCTATGTAACGCTTAATTCAGTATGCTATGTGGCAAGGAGGTCATCACCGTGGTGAAATCGTACAAAAGCGCAGATGGACTTGAACACTGAAAGTTGTTCTTCACAAACCGGAAGACGCGGGAAAACTGCTCCCGTGGGTTCATCGGCCCATATCAAATGCCAAGAGTGTGATTCGAGGCACACATCGCGGGGTCTCGAACAAGTACCTCGAAAGCTACGGCAACGAAATCTGCTGCCGGTGCCGGGAGTGAGAGCTTTTTGATAAACTGATTCATCCTTGCGTTTCGGCAAGGATCGTAACGTACGCCGATTTGATGAAACGACATTTAATTAAGCAAGCCTTCGGCGACATACCTCCCTGTTTCCCCCCCCAGTTTACGGGGGGACTATGGGGTAATTGAAATTCCTTAACCTCAAGATAGAGGGAAAAAACTGCTGCGGTTCATTCAGAAAAAAAAATCTGTTGGAATCGCTAACCAAAGGAACCATTTCATGGCAAAACTGGCAGA
>AYTS01000049.1 GCA_002009475.1 Candidatus Brocadia carolinensis
CACTCTTGTACGGTGAGTGCTTTACCCGGTAATGCACCTCCGGCACCGTCAGTGGCTCAGCCCTCGGCAGCGGCTCCCACTCTGGACCCGTCTGGATCGTCGCAACCACTTGCGGCGTCCCCGCCATTAACTGACCAGTCGTCACTACCCCAAACAACCCAAGGGCGGCGACTATGCTTAATTTTACTGCCTTTGTAAACATGTTAAACCTCCTCTATCACAGAAAATGATTTACAGAAATTTTGCATTCACCGCTATGTAATTTTATTCGAAAATCTCCCTCCTTTCCAAAGTCTTTTTCCTCAACTTCTCACATACTTGTATGACTATTTACATTTTAAGCAACGAGAGTACCAAGTCCGTTTGTTTTAGACTCATTAGTCATAACTGCAAATACGTAAATGGGTTAAACAACTAAAAAGAACTGTGTATCTTTTTTTTTAAACTATGTGAATTGTTACGTTTGACTGGAATACGTCAGGAATATTTCTGTCGAGGAATTAATTTTGTGGTATTATTTGAAAACAAATGACTTAGGTCAGCGCCTGAATATGGGCACTACCTTGCCCGTCCACAGGCAGCAACTTTGTTCTTACTTCAGCTCACAGATTCTCATTGACAATAGAAAAGGACACTGACAAGGTAAAGACTGCTTAGGCAATGGGTACGATGAAGTCTGGAATACGAAAGAAAAAAATCCCGAAGAGATGATATGATTATAGAAAAAACCGCAATACATCATCAAAACCCCAAAGGGGTGAAATACAACGGCAATAACGAGAATATAGCACCCCTTCAGGGCTAGAAAACAATCGCGTGATGATATACTACAATAATACCATCCCTTCGGGATTTAAAACCGTTGATTAATGAACGAGATGACGCTCCGGCATTTATTGAAGGATGTTTATTAAAACAGGTGAGATTGCTTCGCTTCACGCGCAAGGACAAAGTTCTTTTTTTGGATTCACAATAATCCGCTTTTGAGGAGATGCCTTCCATTGCTTTTGGGTACGAATCATGTCGCCCGTATTTCAAGCCTTATCAGTAGGAATGTCCAACACCAATGCCAATATGCACGGAGGAACGGGGATCATTGTAGGTTCTCGTTGCAGGCCAAAGATATAACTCCTTCACGGAAATCAGGGGATACGTATACTCGGTTTTATCCAACGGGAGCGTCCGCTTCTCCCGAACCTCCCCTGCAATGGTAACCGCCCGTCCTTTCGTAAATACATTCACATCTAAGTAACGGCTGTCGAGCGCCAGGAACCTTCCTCCGGTTTCATCCACATCCTTAGGCTTCCCCCGAAATCCGGCAGGACGCTGTAATATTTGCAGCAGTGTCCCTTCTTTGGTATTCTCCGTCTTAAGAACAATCCCGCTTAAGACGATCATTTGACCTTTATAGTTTTCAGGATTATTGAGTACCGCGCTGAAAGTAATGTCCGGTCTGACTTGATCCCGAATTTGTTTCGATATTACCGGCGCACAGCCGGCAATCAATAATAATAAAACCATTGGTATTGATTGAGAAAAGAGGGAATCGTTAAAATTTTTTACCATAATTCACTTCCTGTTTTGGATATCTCACGAATAAAACCAATACGCTATGGGAGGCCGATTCATGCAAAAAGGAGAAACTGGGTTTTCTCCCCCGCTACGTTCCGATGAGCTCAGACGAGCGCGCAGTCGATCGATTCGGCGTAAAAAAAACAACGAACTATAGCAGACGCATAAAGAAAGTTGGCTTTGTGATGGCGCTAGCCAGAAGCAATCTCTCTCGTGGGATTGCTTCGCTGTCGCTCGCAATGACCAGCACACGCCAACGTATTTAATACGCATACGATAAATTCCCCCTCCGCATTCCACATCCCACACATCGCCGAATGGCAGGCGGCGCCTACCCTACAAAAACAACAAGTCCCCGTTAGAAAAGTGGAATTCAGGGGGGGTTGTCTTTCCCCACACCCGCTACATCCGCAAAGCTTGGGTAGGGTGGATTAAGGCGCTGTCTTTTACGCCGAATCCACCTTGCACGCCTGAAACAGTATTTCGAAATTGCTATAGCATACCATCTATCGTTTGTTGACCAGATACAATACCTTATTTTTTGATGTTAATCAATATTCAATTCCTTATGGCTGGTTCACTCTTGCAGATTGAACTATATATTTTGCACCGTGCTATAGTTCCCAAATGCTATCAGCCATGAAAAAATGCCAACTGTTTCGGTTCAATCGAGGACGATTGAACCAGCGAAGAACCAGCGAAGAGTCGGATATGCTTCTTAGTCAAGTAAATATTCCTCCGGAATAATAGTTCCTCTGCCTAAAATGAGACACGGATCGAGCTCCTTCTTGATCGCGGCCATTTCCCTGAGTCCTGATGGGCCAAACATGTCTAAAAGATATTCACGTTTGATCTTGCCCACACCATGTTCAGCAGAAATGGTACCTCCCCACTGAATAATTTGAAGGGCGATCTTACGGTAAATCTGCCATCCCCAGTCAGCTTCCAGATCGTTCTGCGGGAGGAGGTTCACGTGGAGATGATTATCGCCAATGTGACCAAAGATGCAATACCGAAGGCCAGAGTCGCGCAGGCTCTGCCGATAGAGTTCAAGCAAATCGAAAAGGTGTTCGCCCGGAACCGTAAAATCAGTGCCGATCTTCTGCTGATTATGTTGTCGCAAGATTTTATTAACGAGCGCCGGGATGGCATGACGAAACACACGGAATTCTGTGTGCTCCTTCGGGCTTTGACTAAACCAACTCTGATCAAACAGGGCTTGATGGCTTCGGCACAACAGGAACCATTGTTCCGCAAGCTTCTTTCCGGACTCAGGCTGAATCTCCTGTTCAAAGAAGATTGCGGCCTGAGCTCTTTGGGGAATTTGTGAATAGGCTGAACGCAAGATCTCGATAGAGTGAGAATCGAAGTACTCCAGTGCGCTGGCGTCGATCTGATCTTTTGCGCAAGAGGCACGGTTCTTCAGCGACGCCTCCCTCGCCTGATGTGCGAATTGCCAGGCATTCTCCTCTTTGCCAAAGAAGACAATGCCGCTGAAGAGTTCCTGAGGTTTAGGGATTAATACAAGCTCAACCGCCGTGATTACCCCTAAGGTGCCTTCTGACCCAATAAACAGATCGAGTGCGCTCATGTCCGGAGCCGAATAATAACCCGCGGAGTGCTTGCCCTCAGGTATCCGGTATTGTGGCAGCTTCAATGCAATGGTGTTCCTGAACCCTTTGAGGAAGAGACGCCCTTCTTTGTCGGCAAGGCATTCCCCGCGTCGTAATTCCAGCATATCGCCTGTCGCAAGAACGACCTTTAGCCGTCTTACCCATTTACGGGTAGCCCCATATTTGAACGTGCGCGCACCTGAGGCATTCGTTGCCACACTGGCGCCAAGAAAGGCGTTTTGTTCTGTCGGGTCGGGAGGATACAGGAGCCCTTTTGCAGAAACCGCCTCTTGTAGTGCCCGCAGGGTAACGGCTGGTCCTGTCACGGCGTAGCCTGGCTCCTCAGCGGCTTGATGAATGTGCTTCAGTCCACCCAGTTTTTCTGTAGATAGGACGATTCCGCCAAACGGAATCCTTGATCCCACAAGACCTGTTCCATTTCCTGCAACCGTTACGGGTGTTTTGGTGCGACAGGCTTCTTCCAGCACCTGTGCAACGTCATCTTCGTCCTCCGGAAACACCACCTCTTGTGCATAACCGCCGGAGAGGTTAGATGCATCTTTCAGGTAAGGGTGTATCACATCGGGATGGTTGCTGCGGATCATATTGGTTTTATCGCACCCTCTTTCTTACCAGGTAAACGCAAAAAGAATGTTATTATCCGTTTTTCAGCATGATTCCTGCCCCAAATCTCCCTGTCCCCGCATGTTGATGGCGATAGGAAAAGAAGAGGGTATGATTGCACTTCGTGCACATGCGGGCGATTTCAATATTTTCCTCCGGAATGCCCATGTGTATCAATTGGGCATTGTTTGCTTCCCATAGATCGAAATACTTCTTACCCGTAAAATTATCAGACTGGATATGGTTATTTTCATCACCGAAAACTTTCCTGATTTCAGCAATCGTCTCCGGGCCGACCTCATAGCAGCATGGTCCAATGGAGGGTCCTATTCCCACAAGGATGTCGGTTGGTGAGCAACGGAAATTCTCCTTCAATGTCTGAATCGTATTTTGTGCCACCCTGCGAACAGTCCCTCTCCATCCCGCATGCGCAACTCCTACTACCTTTTTCCTTGCATCGAAGAAGAGAAAAGGAACGCAATCAGCCTGGAGAACCATAAGGCAAATGTCAGGAATATTTGTTACCATCGCGTCGGCTGCGCTTATGGCTGTGCCGTCATGAAACGCACCGCTGCCTCTTACATCTGTCGTTATCATTTTTACCGTACTTCCATGTACCTGTCTGGCAAAAGTAAAATTCTCCAGGGGAATTCCAACGGACAAGGCAAGCCGTTGTCGGTTCTTATGCACCATTTCCGGGTTGTCGCCGACATGAAATCCCAAATTAAGGGAGTCGTACGGTTGATCGCTGAAACCACCCACCCTCGATGAAACGAAATGACGTATTTCTTTATATTTCAACAGATTTTGGAAATACCATAACGGCAATGAGCCGGCTTTCTGTTTAAACATAGCACCAAATATCGTTATAAAAAAACGAGGGCGTTGAGTTTATCGAGCTCAACGCCCATCGCACCATACCACAAAAAAAGAAATCCCTGCTAGACGGCCTTTTCGCCTCTTTCACCCGTACGGATACGGAGTACATCATCAATAGTTGAGATGAAAATTTTGCCGTCACCAATGCTTCCCGTCTGCGACTCCTTGGTTATGCACTGGATAATTTTTTCTACTTCATCGTCTGAAACAACCATTTCTATTTTTACCTTTGACAACAAATCCACCCTGAAGGTCCTTCCACGCCACTGTTCAGTTATTCCTCTCTGGGCGCCGTGTCCCTTGACATCGGTAACGGTCATACCCGGATAACCTAATTCTTCCAGAGCGTCCTTAACAATCGACAGTCGTTCCGGTCTAATTATTGCTTCAATTTTTTTCATGTACAACCTCCTTGATAAATGATTATGGCATAACTTCCTGAGCAATGAATCGGCTCATGGTATCCTACGGATAACAACCCTATGCGAATTATGTGCTTTCGGTCTCATAATAGTGGTAAGCAATTTCCTTATGCTGAGAAATATCCAAACCGATAACTTCTTCTGATTCGCTTGGTCTCAAACCAACCGTTGCGTTTACAAACCATCCTAGCAGCGTTGTTATACCAAAAGACCATGCCCATGCAGCAATGATGCCGATCCACTGCTTTCCAACGATAGCAACGTTACCGTAGATAAGACCATCGACCCCTGCTGGATTTACCGCTGAGCTGCAAAAGATCCCCGTGGCAAACGCTCCCCAGGTTCCACCCATTGCATGCACTCCGATAACGTCAAGGGCGTCATCATATCCCAAAGCCTTCTTCATTTTTGTTACACAGTAGAAACAAATCAGGCCGCCACCAACACCTATCGCAATTGCTGCCATTGGGCCGACAAAACCCGATGCCGGGGTAATAGCAACCAATCCTGCTACGGCACCTGAACAAGCGCCCAGTATTGTTGGTTTTTTGTGATGTATCCACTCCAGAACAGTCCAGGTAAATCCGGCTGCAGCCGCCGCGGTATTGGTAACGACAAATGCGCTTGCAGCGAGTCCATCAGCAGCCACGGCACTTCCGGCATTAAAACCAAACCACCCAAACCATAGTAAGCCGGTACCCAGCATCATGAATGGCAAATTATGCGGGGGTTTTATCTCTTTCGGGAAACCTTTCCGTTTCCCAACAAGCATCATTACTGCGGCGCCAGATGCGCCAGAGCAAATGTGAACAACGGTTCCCCCGGCAAAATCCAATGCTCCTAATTTAAACAGCCAACCATCAGTAGCCCACACCCAATGCGCCATAGGTGCATAGACTGCCGCCGTCCATAAGAGTACCAGCAACAGCCAGGCATTGAATTTAAACCGTTCTGCAAAGGTACCCGTCATCAGTGCAGGCGTGATAATAGCAAACATACATTGGAAAATCATAAAGGTAAGATGGGGTATTGATGTTGCATAAAGATCACTCGGTGCCTGCCCAACAGTACCTGCCCCCAACCCGCACCATTGAAGACCACCAATAAACCAACCCCCCGGAGCAAAAGAAAGACTGTAACCATAAAGTACCCACTGCACACTCACGATACACATAACAATAAAACTCAGCCACATCGTATTCACCATATTCTTTGCCCTCACCATACCCCCATAAAACAAGGCAAGGCCAGGCGTCATAATCAGAACCAATGCCGACGATGTGAGCATCCACGCATTATTTCCTTTATCAATTTGCGGTGCATCGGCCGCTAACGCATTTGATGCATAGAGCAGTATCATCGACAATGCAAAAATCGATGAAACACCTAAAAAGGCCCCTTTTCTCATAAACCTCTCCTTTGAAAGTTATTGATCAATTTTTTCATCCTAAATAGCATGCAAGATAACACCATCCGCCAGATACTTTCATCAAATAAAACTACAGATCAAACGTGCAATTCTTTACTATCTCATCCTACCACCCCCCTCTGATGAAAAATTTCAATTTTCGTACGGCCTAAGCTTTATTTCCCATAAATAGCTGGCCAAACTGTCCAAGTCTTTTTGGAGAAACAGGGATGGCTCTTTTTCCTTCATTCGGTCAACAATGCTCTTGCATCTGCGTTTAGTATATAATAACGAGACATCCGACATCTTTGACGGGTTATGACAGGGTACACAATTGGTCATGTATATCCCTTCGGTAAAAGCAGTAACATCTTTTTCTCCAATTTCCTTTAATGATTTAAACTCAGCGAGTCTGCCCTTGTCTATTTCGCCTTTCTGGTATTTTTTAAAAAGATCGATTATTTTTTGTTCATCAGGCGTAAATCTTTCTTCGCTGCTCATCTGCATTCTGTTGAACGCATGCAATATATCTTCTTCGATCCAATTTTTATGAGCAAATATATATTCTAAAATATGACACTGTCCGCATTTCTTTTTCAAAGTTACTTCCATCTCCTCTTCCGAATGAATAATTGATTTTGGAATCCCCTGACAATCTTTATTAAACGAAATCAATAGTTTGGCGTCTGTTGGGGAGCTTGCGATCGTCACCCCATCGGCTAAGGCAATGTAGGGCATAAAGCCTAAAAAGCTTTTCTCCCTGCCTACCTCGACTTCGTTATTATCCTTATAATAAAAAATGCGTCGTGCGGTCTCGTCGTATACGATTTCTTTTGGTAGTAAATACGAGACTTCTTTGTATCTCTTGTGATTTGTGATATTTCTAGCGCCTTCATCAAATACCAGGTGAATGTAAACGCGTTTGTCCTGGATGATTAATGATTTTTTGCGTACAATACTATCTTTGATATTCATTTCCTGTTCTTTTCCTTCTAAAATGCCATTAACGACAAAGTTTTGTGAAAATACGGGAAAAGATAAGATTGCAGACATGAGAAATATTATGACCTGACAGACATGAAAGCGATGATTAAACATAGACACACCTCTCATAGGTCATGATACTATGCAGTAATGGGAAAAAATGGAAAGCATGGTCTTACAGCAAACAATAGTCATAACTACACTCTGATACCTTTATTTTTGCTCTGAACTATCGACATTATTTTGTATCTACTTTTAAACTTCAACAACCATGCGAGCACATTGTAAACCAAAACAAATTATGATAAATTAATAATTCCATAATCAATTATAAATTAGGTTACTAGAACTTATTTTTATTATTTATCAATTGTTTTGCATGATTTTTGCGGAAATGAATACATGGCTTAATTAAGCCAAAAATACTTATCCTGCATAATTGAGATCGCAGGTGCAGTCTTACCATCTCTCGTTATCCCTGATATTGCATTAGGGCTAGAAAGTGGTAAAGCTTATTTGAAAGTATCTTGCTTTGAAAAAGGCATACTAAAAACGAGACCCATGCCTTTTAACGTACGGAAAGAATCAAGAAGTGCACAGAGTTTTGTTACTTGCTACATTGAAACTGAAATATTAACATGAACGTACGATAAATTCAGAATTCTGCAATGCCCTAAGTAGCATTGAAGGTCAAACTCCAGGATAGCAGCCTGTGCCATGCTCATAGACATCTATACCGGAGCGTTCCGCATTAACAGGCACCCGAAGACCAAACGTTCGTTTTAAGACAAAGAAAAAAAGGAAACTAGCAGAAAAACACCACGCTATTAACGTAGTACAGGAGATAAATTGTGCCAGCAACTGCCACCCAGAACCCACAATCAGCCCTTTCACCCCTCCGTACGTTCCGTCAGAAAAGACACCCACAGAAAGTAGCCCCCAGAGTCCATTTGCTCCGTGCACGGAAATAGCGCCTACCGGGTCATCAATTTTTAATTTAGTTTCGATAAGGTAAAGAGAAATCCGTGTGATTAAAGAAGCAATAATTCCTATAATAATTGCGGCCCAGGGCGGTACATATGCCCCGGATGCAGTGATGGCAACACATCCTGCCAATGCACCGTTGCAGGTCATGATAATGTCCGATTTTTTCGTTATGCGAAACGAGAGATAGAGAAGGGTAACGGCTCCTGATGCGGCTGCCAAAAGGGTATTTACAGCTATGATAGATACCCGAAGTTCTGTTACTGCCAGGGTGCTCCCCGCATTAAAGCCGAACCATCCAAAAATTAAGGTAAGGGTGCCGATTACGATGTACAGCAGATTATGGCCATGAATAACGTTGGAGCTTCCATCAGGATTGTACTTTCCGTATCGTGGCCCCACCATCCACGCTGCAATGAATGCAGTCAAACCACCAATTCCGTGCACTAACCCTGAACCAGCAAAATCTCGGGCTCCCACTCCAAACGGCAATAACTCCAGCCATCCCTTCCCCCACATCCAGTGTCCGAATACAGGATAAAGCACCGCGCATAAAAAAATACTATAAATGATATGCGCATGAAATTTAAAACGCTCTGCCACAGCACCTGTTACGATGGTACAGGAGGTGGCAGCAAACATAATCTGAAACATCCAGAGCGCTGCCGTTGATACGTCATAGGAATCACCAATTAGCAAAAAGCCGCTATAGCCAATAAAACGGTTTCCCCATGATAGACCTGGGGCAAGCCCTGAACCACCAAACATCAGACCAAAACCAATAAGCCAAAAAACCAATGCCCCAACACAAAAATCGACAAAGCTCATGGAGAGGTAATTGAGCGTATTCTTCTTCTGAACAAAGCCTGCACCAAGGAAGGTGAATCCAGCCTGCATGTTAAACACCAAAAAAGCACTGAGTAACGTCCATGCAAAGTTTACAGAGAATTTTAATCCCTGTATGCTTTCAGTATAAGTATTGGCACCACCAGGGTCTCCTGCAAACACCTGATTGAATAAAAAAAAACCCCAGCCCAGCGATAAACACAAGAAAGAATAAGAATGTGCGCATTTTCAAGATGCTGCCTTCATTAAAATTGCGGATATTGTCCCGCATTCCACGGGACAATATCCGCTAAAAAAGTTGCCTGAACCACTTGGGTTAAACCGCCGTATCGCCCGATTCTTTTGTGCGAATACGATATACGTTTTCTACATTGAAAACAAAGATCTTTCCATCCCCGATACTCCCGGTTTGCGCCTCGTTAATAATGGTATTAACAATCTTTTCCACATCGGTATCCTGCACCGTAATCTCAACCTTTATCTTTGAAAGGAGATCGACTCTGTACCTCCTTCCGCGCCACACCTCACTGATACCCTTTTGGCTGCCATGTCCTTTTACCTCGGTAACAGTCATTCCTGGATAACCTAATTCCGTCAGGGCATCCCGAACAATGTTAAACTTCTCTGGCCTGATTATTGCTTCTATTTTCTTCATACCATTCTCCATTCATGAAAAATACCATAAAACGACTCGTTCTCACATGCAATCGTTATTTCTTTTTAGACGGTTTTACCAATGCATAAACCCATCTGCCAAGTTTCTCAGAGTAGATCTTTTCCCGCGTAGCATCGTTGCTTATTGCCTTCTCAAGTATAGACAGTTGTTCTCTGTCAATCTCTCTCTGCTCCTCAACGACTTCTCCAGAAATGGAAACAAGACCTTCCTCGACCGGATAACACGGTGAACCGTGAACATGTACATCTATACCTTCAAACTCAACAAGATCAGACACCCTGATGCCCATATGATATCTTACTATAAAAAAACACACCGCAACCCCATGCAAATGCCCAGGCCAAAGCAACTACCGTCCCGATAAACTGAGCCAATAATTGCCATCCGGAGCCGGTAATTAATCCGCTTACCCCACCATAGGTGCCATCTGCAAAGAACCCTACCGCAAGCATGCCCCACATACCGTTTGCCGCGTGTACAGCAACCGCACCCAGTGGATCGTCAACCTTCATCTTTACTTCCACAAGCCAAATCGACCCCCTCATAATTAAGGCAGCGAGCACTCCAATTACCACAGCAGCCCATGGTGCAACATAGGCGCAAGGGGCCGTTATTGCGACCAACCCGGCCAGCGCACCGTTACAAATATAAGGGACATCAATATAACCCGTCATACTCCAGGTTAAAAACAACATCACCGTGGCGCCGGCTGCGGCAGCAATAAAGGTGTTCGTTGCAATCACAGAAATACGTAAATCGGTCGCTGCAAGGGTACTACCGGCATTAAAACCGAACCATCCAAATGCAAGGATGAATGTACCAATAACCATATAGGCTATGTTGTGACCTGGAATTGCGTTTGGAGACCCATCAGGATTGTATTTCCCTTTCCTCGGACCAAGCGCCCACGCCCCAACAAATGCCATGACTCCTCCAATCGTATGTACACATGCACAACCGGCAAAATCTTTTACCCCTGCGCCAAAGGGAAGTGTGCTTAACCAGCCGCCACCCCATACCCAATGCCCGTATATCGGATAAATCAGGCCACATACGAGGAAACTATAAATAAGATATGCCCCGAATTTCAACCGTTCTGCCACCGCGCCCGCGATAATCGAAACGGTCTTTGTAGCAAATACCATTTGGAAGAGCCAAAACATTATCGTCTGAACATCGTATGAGCCACCTAAAAGCATAAACCCATCGTTACCAATCCACGCATTGCCGTTTTCGAGACCTGGCGCTAATTTTGAGCCGCCAAACATAAAGGCAAATCCAAAAAAGAAAAAAACCATGGCTCCGAATGTCGAATCTATAAAGCAATGTGCCATATAACTCAACATGTTCTTTTGCCTTAAAAATCCACCGAGAAAGGCAAATCCGGCCTGCATGCTAAATACTAAAAAAAGCACCCAATAACGTCCAGATAAAATTAACAGAAAACTTGAGCCCAGCAATGCTGTCCGAATATGTCTGAGAACCGTTTGGGTCAGCTGCGTAAACAATTCCAGAACCCAAAGCAAATATCCCTGCCATTATAAACAACCACGTCTGCATCTTTATTTTGTTAATAACACATCTCATAAATTCAGCCCCTCTCCTCACAAAATACTACCTTTTATCCAGATTAATTACAACAATATTAAATTTTTTTTCTTCTCTATCGTTCACCTCCTTAATCGCCTGATTTTCATTAATATCTCATTTGAAAAACAAATGATAGTTGCTATTTAAGCAGGATGTTTGACAAATTAATCTAATAGTAACAATTATTATTCCAATAATAAGTTGTGGTTTTCTACAAACCATCGATACCATACTACATAATCATGTATTTCATTTGTTATCAATTAGATATAACTTATTTATAATCAACATAATCCTTACATAAAAACAATAATACAAAGCCATTGGCATTGTGAACCAGCTCCCATTGTCCGCTCCTTAATTTTTCATAACTATTGACATTGAATTGTGTTAGAATATTTTTTCCCACTTCTTTTCGATTGGTTTATTTCAGCCACAACGAATTGCCTATTGCCAGACACCCTTTGGTTAAGGTGTTTTATTTTAAAATTTTCGTTCACAAATAGTCAGATTTTTGGTACAAGTTAAGAATCGTCGGTGTTGGGGAAAAGCCTTGGAAGCAATCAGCTCAGTTTTGGGCTTATCTGAGCAACTTCAACACCGACGCTCTTTTTTTACTCCTATGAACTACACCGAAACCGATACGACCGATCATCAAGCTATAGAAAAGATAGTCAGCGGACGCCATAAAATAAAACAGGAACTTGCCAAGGTCATCATTGGGCAGGAAGAGGTTATCGATTATCTCCTTGTTGCCCTCTTTTGCAAAGGACATTGTCTCTTTGTTGGAGTACCCGGCCTCGCCAAGACACTGCTGGTAAGTACCCTTGCGGATGTTTTGAATCTGAAGTTTAATCGTATTCAATTCACTCCGGATCTTATGCCGGCAGACATTACCGGAACGGATATTCTGGAACAAGACCACGCAACAGGAAAAAGATTTTTCAAGTTTATTAAAGGGCCGATTTTTTCCAACATCCTCCTTGCCGACGAAATCAATCGTACGCCCCCGAAAACACAAGCAGCACTGCTTCAGTCGATGCAAGAATATAAAGTCACCGCAAGCGGAATCACCTACGCTCTTGACCTTCCGTTTATTGTCTTTGCCACCCAAAATCCTATTGAGCAGGAGGGAACATACCCTCTGCCAGAGGCGCAGCTAGACCGGTTCATGTTTCAGATTAATGTCCAATATCCTTCTGAAAAAGAGGAGCTTGAAATTGTACGAACCACAACATCCGCTTTTAAACCGAGAGCAGGCAAAGTTTTCGATCCCGCGGAAATCATGAATCTTCAGGACTTGGTTACCAGGGTGCCTGTCGCCGATTATGTGCTTGAATATGCCATCAGATTAGTCCGCGCATCGAGACCAACAGACCTCAGTGCGCCTGACTTTATAAAAAAAATGGATCAACTGGGGGGCTGGACCACGCGCATCCCAATTTCTTATTCTTGGAAGTAAGGCACGTGCGCTCCTCGACGGGAGATTCGCAGCTACTTGCAACGACGTGCGCGCAATTGCAAGACCGATCTTGCAGCACCGCATTATCACAAATTTCACTGCTGAGGCTGAAGGAAAAACATCCCAGCAGGTAATAGACCAATTACTCGATACCATCAAAGAGCATTCGAAATAAAATCAGGATAGATGAGGGACATGACAGATAACCCTTTTGATCCGGTAACGCTGTCCAGAATTGCCAATATGGAATTACGCGCAAGACTTCTTGTCGATGGCGTTCTATCCGGTATCCATAAAAGTCCGTACACAGGCTCCAGTATTGAATTCCTGGAACATAAAGAATATTCCCCGGGCAATGAGATAAAACACATCGATTGGAAGGTGCTGGCAAAGACCGACAAGTATTATGTCAAGCAATATGAAGAAGAAACCAATCTCAGATGTTATCTGTTCCTTGATGCCAGCGGATCGATGGGTTATAAATCGGCGGGTATCAGTAAGTTTGAATATGCCGCTACTCTGGCTGCATCATTATCCTATTTATTACTAAAACAATCCGACTTGGTTGGTCTTGTCAGTTTTAGTGACAGGGTGCTGCAATACGTACCGCCAAGGTCCCGTATTGCTCACCTGCACACGCTACTAAATGTTCTGACTGGACTAAAACCGCAGGAAAATCAAATATCAGTGCCGTATTGAATAACTTTGTCGAAAAGATTGGCCGTCGATCTTTAATTATTATCATTTCTGATTTTTTCGACCATGTAAAAGAAATACTCCATCAGTTAAAGCATTTCCAGTTTAAGAAAAACGAAGTCATCTTATTCCATATACTCGATCCCTATGAACTGAAGTTCCCTTTCGAGACAGTGACTTTTTTTGAATCAATGGAGGATGAAAGACATATCCTGGCAGATCCTAAATCTATTAAGCAGCAATATCTCTCTGAAATGAACTCCTTTCTTGATCAATTCAAACAGTCCTGCTTTGAAAATCAAATAGATTACTGGCTCATTGACTCTTCAACCCCAATGGATCAGGCATTAATCAAGTTTCTTGCAAGAAGAGAAAGTTCCCTGCAATCAGTCCGCTTCGGTAAATAAGAGATGTTAACCTTTCTTAACCCCATCCTGTTGTTGGGTATTTTGGGTGCAAGCATTCCCATCATTATCCATCTTATCAACAAGAGAAAGGCTGTGTCTCATAAGTTTGCGGCTATTGACTTTTTGTTAGAAACGAATAAGCGCATTTCGATAAAATTCAAGCTCCGTCATTTGGTCCTTTTAATCCTGCGGGCCTGCCTTCTCGTGTTTCTTGCCCTGTCTCTTGCCAGGCCTTTTATAAAAAATTCTGGTGGAGGCGCTGCAGAGAAAAACATTCCCACGAGCAACGTCATTATCATTGACGATTCGTTCAGTATGCAGTATTCAGATCGCCACGGATCGTTTTTTTTTATCCGCCAAAACAGCTGCAAAGCAGATTGTTGACGCTCTGAAGAAAGATGACAAAGCCGCGGTACTTACCCTTTCCAGCACAGCATTCCAGGTTCTCCCGGAATTAGACGAGGATAAAAAACGGCTTTTAAACTTCATAGACCAATCTCAGCCCGGCTTTACAGCAACGCATATTGCACCTGCACTCGATGCAGCAGCAGAGATTCTAACAACTGCCAAGACGTCAGCAAAACGGATATTTCTGATTACCGATATGACACGAAACGGATGGGATCCTCATTGGTTCAAGAGTGGGCATGAAAAATTAAGGAAGCATGTATCCGGAATTCATATCGTGGATGTATCTGAAGGTAAACCGTTAAAAAATATAGCTATTACCCACGTGGAACCCCATCTTAACTTATTGAAAAAAAATGCGGAAGGTCATATTAAGGTAACTCTTTCTAATTTTTCACCGGTACGGGCAAAGGATCTCCAGGTATCCCTGTTTCTTGACGGGGAAAAATTAAATCAGGGATTTTTCAACATTGAAGCTAACGCAGCGGAAACAAAGGAATTTTTTGTTACCGCAGAAAAAGGGAAAGATCATTTCGGTTGGGTTGAAATTTCAGGGGATAGTTTGCCCGTTGACAACAAACGATATTTCACAATCAATGCATCACGCACCATTGATACGCTCTTGATTGATGGCGATCCCAAGACGAACATTTATGAAAGCGAAACCTTTTACCTGGAAAAGGCTTTAAACCCGGGACGTGAACACGTATCAGCTATAAAACCGTCGATATGTTCTATCCACGAAATCAATAACATGCATTTTGCCAATTTTAATATTGTCTTTTTGTGCAATGTGGAAACTTTACCAGCGGCAAAAATTCAGGAGCTTGAAAAGTTTGTAACAGAGGGAGGTGCGGTCATTTTTACCCTCGGCAACAAGGTGGAGGCAGATTACTACAACAATGCTTTCCGCGCTCTCCTTCCGCATCGACTTCACATGATAAGGACTTTTTCAGGTAACAGCCCGCTATCGGAAGAGCAGCCGCTCCAGTTAAAAGTCACGGATCCAATTCACCCGGCGATACGCATTCTTTCAGAAACGCAGATCGATACGCTGTCGTTGGTAAAATTTTATCGGATGTTTTATGTTGATCCAACACCCCTGGGAAGTTGCAGGACAATACTTTCTTTTTCTAACGATATCCCTGCCCTTATTGAACGGCAAGTCGGCCGAGGAAAGTCGGTGCTCTTTACCTCATCGATCGATCGGGATTGGACGGATTTTCCGGTAAAATCCTTTTTCCTCCCCCTTATTCAACAATTGTGCAGATATGTAACGGAAAGCATACCAGAAGAAACACCCAAAGGAACCCTGGTTAAACAAAGTTGGCGCTATCCCTGCACTTACAATATGGACTTCTTAGAAATAACCAATCCTGATGGCACACAAACCGTCGTACCGCAACAATTGGTGGATAATGAAAAATGTTTTGAATACAAAGAAACAAATATACCAGGGATTTATTCTGTCACCGTGGATGAAAAATTGCATCCACAATTCCCCGCCTATTTCCCTGTAAATGTAGATGTTGCCGAATCGAATCTGGAGAAAATAAACCAACATGAAATTGAGACCTATATGGGTGGCACAAATTTTAGCATAGCAACCGCTCATAAAGGTGAAGAATCCGATGTGCTTTTTGGAGAAGCCAAGAAAACGCTTTGGGGGCATTTCCTGCTTTTCACCCTCTTCATCCTCTTCATCGAATCTTTTATTTCGAGAAAATAATTTATATGTTTATTTTTCCAACGCCATTGTTTAATATTTACCCGTGATCGTACAAATTATCGACGCGAATGTTGGCTATTTTGAACAGAACTTGATGGAAGACATCTTATAACCAACTATATTGTCGAAAACAAAACGGTAGAACTTACCCCAAATATCTGAACATTACAAGAGGTTGCTCAAAATTTTCCTTCCGGCCAGGCAACATATTTTATGATTGGTACAGCTCGTGCTTAATATTCCTAACGGTAAGTCGGTATTAAAGCACTGATAAACCAAAACAAAAATGCCGAATTACCTCTCCTCCTATCCCTCCTTCTTGCTGGGATGTCGTCAAAATGATGACATCCCAGCAAAAGGTAGCCCATCATACCTCATATAGCTCTTAAATCTCTTTTTATTCAATCGGAACAGGCTTTATCGCATCAGATGCGCTTTAGTTTTTTACATTCGAAGTTGCTTAACGATCCTTCTGTCAGACCATTTTCACAAACTCATATTGTATACTGATGATGCACCATACCTTATTGACTCCAAAACACATGAGAGGACTTTGGCTTCAAAAAAGACGAACTCTACAACCTTTTTGCTAATGCCCTTCGGGATATCGCAAGCGCAGCGTCTTTTAGCGTTACTTGCTTGCGATAAGCCCAATCGACGATAGTCATCCAGAGAAGTCCCAACAAGGCAGTTCCGCCCGCAGCCAGAATTCCTGAAGTAATCCAGCCTATCGGACCCAAGAAATTGGTGACCTCTGCAATTAATCCTGATGCGCTTTTAGCAAGCGCATATCCTCCGCCACCTGCCACGGCAAGAAGTATTCCTGTTTTGCCAAGGATTTCAAGTATGCTATGCTCGGAGATGCTTTCGCTGAAGTACTCTTCGTAAATCATCGCGCACATAACCATATCCGTTGCGATCAGGGCGATATGCGACGGAATTTCTGCGCCTGGTTTTGGCACCCCGCCAATGACAATATTACCTGCAGAAAATTCTGCAATCTTCAGTAGTGTTTTTCTGCGCTTATTCCACATGCTTTTTGACATGAAAACCCTCCCTTATGTTTGACCATTTGCTATTATTCATAATACCGTCATTGGGATCACGAACAATTTATTTTTGGCAATACTTTAGTCTTTTGAAAAACAGCCCAGATGTTTATAGAAAATGCTTTCCCAAAAAACAAGCTGTTACGATTTTTGTAATCTGGCATTTAAATTACTATACTAATTGCCCAAATACTATGCTATAAAGTATCTCTTTGTCAATCAATGGAATGGCAGGTATTCCATTTGATCTGGCATTGCAAAACCAAATAGGTGGAGGTGTTGTTCCAAAATAAATTTTTACCGCTTTTTAAGATCTGATACTAACCAATACGGAGAATTACGTGAGGCTGTTAATGACAATGCCGGTGATCAATTTCGGATAAAAATACGTTGACTTGGGGGGCATGACCTTGCGCGTTGAGGCAATTTCCTTTACCTGTTCAATACGTGTTGGCTTAAGAAAGAATGCCAACTGATACTGTCCAGACCTCACGAGCGACACTGCCTCTGTTTCCTCCTTCACATATTTCACGTATTCCTTTATGGTCACGTCATCGGCCGCAATGCCCAGTACCTTGCTTATAATCACTCCGTGAAGAATGCCTGCATCCAAATGTCTCCATTCGGGATGATCATTGGCAAATATCGTATCAATAATTTTTTCATTGTTGAGAGAGAGTTTATAATAGGCGTCTTCCTGACCCGCATACATGATGAATGCATGGGTTTCAGGTGCGTTGTTCAACCGTGCCATACAATCTTTTACCGCACACCCCTTGCCCAGCAGTTCGATCTGGAAAGACTCGTGCAGCACAGGTAAAATCCTATCAAGATGAAAATCTTTTATATTGCGCACCAGCCGATGAGCTGGCAATATCTTTAAGCCCTTGTTGCTCATCGATACGCACACCATCATGACGTAATCGGAAGGGAGGTCTGCCTGCGATCCACCATGTTCTTTTTGCATTTGTTCCTTGTAGACCATGGCAGTTTCATACCGATGGTGACCATCTGCAATGAAAAGGGGTTTTTCTTTCATACGACCAACCAGTCGATCGATCGCCTGCTTCTCCTTGATTACCCACAGCTTATTTTTAACCCCCGTATCGCCTACAAAGTCCACCTCAGGTTTTGTAGATGTCATGGCCAATAAATCAGCATCAATCTCATTAGTCTCATCCGGGAAAAGGGCAAATATAGAACTGAGATTTGCCCGGCACGACTGGGTAAGTTTTAGCCGGTCCGCCTTTGGACCGGGGAGTGTTTGTTCATGCGGGTAAATAGAGCCTTTATCAAAGGGTTCCAGTCTCACTAATGCAATAAAGCCTCTCCGGGTTAGCCATATATTACCCGACAAAAATTCCTGGTCGTAAATATAAATTGCCGGGGAATCTTCTTGTCTGAGGATGCCCTCTTTTCTCCACGCACGAAAAAATTCAGCGGCTCGGGTATATTTGTTGGCTTTTTCCGAATCGCCGGGAAGGTCCTTTCCGAAATCCAACCGAATGATGTTGTTCGGATGGATCTGATAATATCGTTCCCGCTCCTGAGGAGAAATAACATCATACGGCGGCGTCATAACGGACGCCATGTCGGTAATGACGCCTTGATTGTACCGTAATCCCCGAAATGGTTTTATAATAGCCATGGTAAATTTACAACTTTCGATTTGTGATTTACGATTTTAAACCCCAGATCGGTCGGCTGAGCGCTCACGATAAAGTCCAAAATCGTAAATCTAAAATATTTTGATGTATCCACGTTTAGGTGCCTTCCTCCCAGGAAGCAAGGTATTTCTCTTGCTCTTTGGTAAGTGTATCAATAGTAATACCCATAGATTTTAACTTTAAACTTGCTACCCATTGATCAATCTCTTTGGGCACTTCGTAAACCTTCGGCACTAATTTACCTTTATTTTTTACGACATGCTCTGTAGCCAGCGCCTGGGTGGCAAAACTCATATCCATAACGCACGCAGGATGGCCTTCCGCTGCAGCAAGGTTAATGAGACGCCCTTCGCCGAGGAGATAAACAGCCTTTCCGTTCTTCAAGACATATTGGTCGACAAAATTACGAACTGATTTATTAATCTTCGCCGATATGGTTTCTAATGCCTCAATGTCGATTTCTACATTAAAATGACCTGAATTGCAGACCATCGCTCCATTCTTCATGGCCTCAAAGTGTTCTTTTCTGATCACATGAATATTGCCCGTTAAGGTACAGAACAGATCGCCAATTTTTGCCGCCTCACTCATGGGCATCACCATAAAGCCATCCATTGCCGCTTCCAGGGACTTAATCGGGTCAATCTCCGTAATCACGACATTTGCCCCCATACCCTTCGCACGCATGGCAAGCCCTTTTCCACACCATCCGTAACCGGCCACAACGAATACCTTGCCGGCCAGCAGGCAGTCGGTCGCCCGGATAATTCCATCGATGGTAGACTGTCCGGTCCCGTACCGATTGTCAAAGAGATGTTTTGTGTCAGCATCATTTACGGCAATAACAGGGATCTTGAGCGATCCATCTTTCTCCATCGCCTTTAATCGTATCACACCGGTAGTTGTTTCTTCCATGCTTCCCAAAATTTGCGGAATCAGTTCCTTCCGGTCCTTATGGATGGCAGAAACGAGGTCTGCTCCGTCGTCCATCGTAATGGTTGGTTTATGGTCAAGTACCGAAGTAATATGTTTGTAATAAGTCTTATTGTCTTCCCCTTTGATAGCAAAGACCGGTATGCCAAAATCCTTGGTTAAAGAAGCGGCAACGTCATCCTGGGTAGATAAAGGATTCGAGGCGCACAGAACAATATCAGCCCCGCCAGCCTTAAGTGTCCTTGCCAGATTCGCCGTCTCTGCCGTTACATGAAGGCAAGCCGACATCTTCATGCCTTTTAAGGGCTTTTCTTTTTCAAACTTTTCTTTTACCTGTGCCAGTACCGGCATATCGTTACTTGACCATTCAATGCGCTTTTTACCGCCTGATGCAAGATTCGCGTCTTTAATATCGTAGTTCATTCATTCTCCTTTTCTTTTTCGTTAGTATTTTTAAACCCTTAACTCACCGCAGAGAACGTTGTGGTAGCACAGAAACCAAGAGAGACTGGGAAGTTAAGAGGCTGTGAGGTTGCGTTTCACAACTTCACATCTTCCCAGTCTCTCATCTTCTGGTTTTTCTTTGCGTTCTTTGCGGTGAATAATTACTTAGTTTTAAACACCCGCTGCCTTTCGCAGGGCATCCACCATATCGGTCTTTTCCCAGGTAAACGTGTCTTCTGAGCGACCAAAATGGCCATGCCGGGCGGTAAGTTTATAAATCGGCCTTCTCAGTTTAAGCCGATCAATGATACCCCTCGGTGTCATATCAAAAACCGTTTCGCAAATTTGAGTAAGCTTTTCATCGGGGATCTTGCCGGTGCCTTCCGTAGTAATGTGAAGTGCAAGGGGTTTCGCCACACCAATAGCATAAGCCACCTGAGCCTCACACCGATCCGCAAGACCAGAAGCCACTACGTTTTTTGCGACATGTCGTGCAGCATAGCAAGCGCTTCGATCAACCTTCGTTGGATCTTTTCCCGAAAAAGCCCCGCCGCCGTGACGTCCCCAACCACCGTACGTGTCCACGATAATCTTCCGTCCTGTCAGACCACAATCTCCCTGAGGACCACCAATGACAAAACGCCCTGTTGGGTTTATATGATAAATTGTTTTACTATCCAGCAAATTTGCCGGAACCACCTGTTTTACCACTTTTTCAATCATATCCTCTTTGATCGTTTCATATTTTACATCCGGCGCATGTTGGGTTGAAACCACTACAGTATGCACCCGGATGGGTTTGTGGTCTTCATATTCCACCGTTACCTGGGATTTCGCATCGGGACGGAGATATTTCAATTTCCCCCCCTGTCTCAGTTCGGCGTGTTTTATAATAATCCGGTGAGCCAGCATGATAGGCAGCGGCATCAGTTCCGGCGTGTCGTTGCAGGCATAACCAAACATCATGCCCTGATCGCCAGCGCCCTGTTCCTTATGAAGACCCTCACCTTCAGACACACCCTGCGAGATATCCGGAGATTGTTTGCCAATACTGGTGATAACAGCGCACGTGTTATAATCGAATCCTATTGACGCATCACCATAACCAATTTCTTTTATGGTGTGTCTTACGATATCAGGAATATTCACATTGGCCTTTGTCGTAAATTCTCCCGCTACAAAGGCAACCCCTGTCGTCACCAAGGTTTCGCATGCTACCCTGCTCATCGGATCCTGTTCAAGCATTGCATCTAACACGGCATCAGATATCTGGTCAGCGACCTTATCCGGGTGCCCCATAGACACTGATTCTGAGGTAAATAAATGCCTTCCTTTCTTCATACTGATACTGTCCTCTCCTTCAAGAAAATTTTCCTTAATACCTGTATATTACGTTCAGTGGCGCCTGTCTGCTTTATTACCACCGATTGTGCCCTCTCGCCCATCTCTTTCGCCTCAGCCGGATGCTCCAGCAGATAGATCATTTTGTCCATGAGCGCCGGTTCATCCTGAACAATGGCTATAGCCTCGGCTTCTTTGAGTAATCGCGTCTCCTCTGCAAAATTAAACGTGTGAGGACCAACAATAACTGGCCTGGCAAGCCCCGCCGGCTCCAGCATATTCTGCCCACCCAGCGGAATCAGGCTCTTCCCAACAAACACACAATCCGCAATGCTGTAAGTGGTTTGTAATTCTCCCATGGTGTCAACGAGGACAACCGTTTCTTCTTTCTGCTCGCCGATCTTTTCCCCCTTATCAAGGGAAGTTTTTCTGACACATCGAAAACTGAATGATTCAATGAGTTTAACGATCTCATTCACCCTTTCAATATGCCGTGGCGCTATGATGAGTCTTGGCTGCTTAATTTTTGCCCTAAGGTGTTTGAAAATTCTTAATAGAACAATCTCTTCACCTTCATGGGTGCTGCCGCAGACAATTACTCTATCCCCTTTATCAATCTCAAAGAGGGTCAACAGCCGTTTCTTTGTGTCTTCCGGGACATCCGTCACAAGATTATCAAACTTCATATTCCCGGAAATACAAACCTGTGACCCCGGAATGCCCAAATCCCTAAGACGGGCGGCATCTATCCTCGTCTTTGCACAAAAAACATTCTCCTCTCTCGTCAAACCCTCAAAGAACTCCTTCGAAAGCTTTCTGAGTACACGGTACCATTTCAGCGACCTCTCGGATATCCTGGCATTCAACAACACTACGGGAATACGCATCTTTGCCGTGTTTATCAAAAAATTTGGCCATATCTCCAGTTCCACCAATATCACACAAAGCGGTTGTATGGCATGCAGCACCTTGCTGACCACCCAGCTCAGATCGAGCGGGAAATAAAAAATCTTCTTGTCATCAAAGCACTTTTTTGCAACAGACCACCCCGTATTGGTGTTGGTAGAAAGGACAATATCCAGATCATTAAACTCTTTTTCCATGGATTTTACAAGTGTTTTTACCAGCAAGACCTCTCCAACAGAGGCACAATGAATCCAGATACAGGGTTTTCCTCCTTTCCTTATATCAACCAGACCCAAGCGCTGTGCAAAACCAGACCGATAACGTTCGCTAGTAAGGAATCTTAAAAAAAAAATAGGGGGAGCCTGCGGTGAGCGCTGTTACATATGCAGCATCAAACAATATCGCCATGCGCGGAGAATGGATTTTCAGGTTGTCATCTGTTTTTGTTAATAATATTCAGGGCATTACGAAAGACAAACCAGACCTTTGCCAACTTCCCCACCCCGTAAACGGGAGGGGATTATTGGGAGTGATTGAAATTCCTTAACATCAAACTACATTGCCCTGCCACAACATTGCTTGAATTTTTTGCCACTGCCACACGGGCAAGGCTGATTTCTCCCTGTCTTGATACCTACTTTGAGAGGCTCTATCTTGCGCGCAACCTGTTCTTCTGTGTCTGCAGAGGCATCCTGCGGGACGTCGGGAAGGACTGGCGGTTCTTGCATTGCCTTCAATCCGGAAACTTCCTGGTGGACATACTGATCGGGGTGCCACACCTCTTTCCGTTCCGCTTCTTTACTCAGTTGCAATTTAAATATCAGATCCGTTACCTCATCCCGAATTGACAAATTCATACTCTCAAACATACCTAATGCTTCTCGTTTGTATTCTATTCTCGGATCAATCTGGGCGTAACCGCGAAGACCAATGCCAGATCTCAGGTGGTCCATAGCATAGAGGTGGTCTTTCCATTTTGTGTCAATTTTTTCCAGCAAGAGAATCTGTGCGATCTTTTCCATCTCTTCTTTGCCGATCGCATTTTCCTTTGCTTCGTACGCCGTTTCAGCTTTTTTTTATCAGAAACGCTTCTACCCTTTCACGCGTCTTTTCTTCAACTTCATCCAAATCAATAGGGAAAGCAAATTTTTGCTTAAACCAATCCGCAAGATCGAAGGATTCTCCCTCTGCCCTTCCACTCTTCGTATCATAGGCAAACGCTGTTACTTCTTTGACACTATCCTCCATCATCCGGAAAATGTAATCACGGATATGCTTGCCCTCCAGTACGTCTTGTCTCAACGTATAAATCGCTTTTCTCTGCTGGTCCATGACCTCGTCATAATCGAGCAGGTGTTTCCGTATTTCGAAATTATGTTCCTCGACCTTTTTCTGTGCCCTCTCGATAGACTTCGTAACCATCGAGTGTTCAATAGCCATACCTTCTTCCATTCCGAAGGTTTTCAAAAGTGAACTTACGCGTTCGGAGGCAAAAATGCGCATTAAATCGTCCTGAAGCGACACATAAAAGCGAGACGACCCGGGGTCTCCCTGCCGGCCAGAGCGACCGCGAAGCTGGTTGTCAATGCGCCGCGCTTCATGTCGTTCAGAGCCGATGATATGAAGGCCTCCGAGGGCTGCAATGCCCTCACCCAGCACAATATCAGTACCTCTTCCGGCCATGTTCGTTGCTATGGTAACATTCCCGCGCTGTCCTGCCTTTGCCACAATGTGTGCTTCCCTCTCATGCTGCTTGGCATTCAATACCTCATGTTCAATACCCTCTCTCATGAGTTTCTCACCCAACAGTTCCGACTTTTCAATAGAAACCGTCCCGACGAGCGTTGGCCTGCCTGTTTTATGAACTTCGACAATCTCTTTGATGATGGCATCAAATTTTTCCTTTTCCGTCCGATAAACCCGATCCGGAAAATTGGTGCGGCTCATGGGCTTATTTGTGGGAATCACCACCACTTCCAGTTTATAGATTTTGTCAAACTCCGCAGCCTCCGTCATTGCCGTCCCTGTCATTCCGGCAAGTTTTTTGTATAATCGAAAGAAATTCTGCAGGGTAATCGTAGCAAGGGTCTGATTTTCCTCTTTGATGCGTTGATGCTCCTTTGCCTGAACGGCCTGATGCAAACCGTCGCTCCAGACGCGGCCTTCCATCAGGCGTCCGGTAAATTCGTCAACAATAATTACCTCACCGCCCTTGACAATATAATCTCTGTCGTTTTTAAACAAATGATGGGCACGAAGCGCCTGCTCTATATAATGGGGCCACTCCATATTTCTATCCGTGTAAATACTGTCAACGTTCAGCAATTTTTCTATCTCTTCAATGCCCTCTTCGGTAAGATGCGCCATCCGCTCCTTCTCTTTTATCTCAAAGTGTTTTCCGGTTTTTAAACGTCTGGCGGCTTTATCGGCTAAATAATATTTTTCTGTAGACTCTTCTGCAGGGCCGGAGATGATTAAGGGGGTGCGCGCCTCATCGATTAAGATACTATCAACTTCATCGACAATGGCATAATTCAGGCCACGGCTAATTTGTACCTGTTCTTCCGTCCTTACCCTCATGTTGTCACGGAGATAATCAAAACCAAATTCGTTATTCGTTCCATAGGTAATATCGCATAAATAAGCAGCCTTCTTATCATCGTATGCCTGATTTGATTGAATGGCTCCTGCGCTTAGTCCTAAAAATTCATATAAGGGAGTCATCCAATCCCTGTCTCGTTTTGCCAAATAATCATTGACGGTAACCACATGCACACCCTTCCCGGTCAAAGCATTTAAGTAAGCCGGCAGGGTGGCTACCAGGGTTTTCCCCTCTCCCGTAGCCATTTCGGCAATCTTTCCCTGATGCAAGACCATGCCGCCAATGAGTTGAACATCAAAGTGCCGCATCGTGCGATTGGGACTATCGGGATTGGGGGCAAGAAGCACTCGCCTGCTTGCCTCCCGCACCGTGGCAAACGCCTCTGGCAGGAGATTGTCCACTTCCTCTCCGATGGCCAATCGCCCTTTA
Source organism: Candidatus Brocadia carolinensis (assembly GCA_002009475.1). GTDB lineage: Bacteria > Planctomycetota > Brocadiia > Brocadiales > Brocadiaceae > Brocadia > Brocadia carolinensis. Next base: position 25,672 of record AYTS01000049.1, read on the forward strand.
AATTTATCTGTCATCTGGCGGAGTTCCGCATCTGTTAATGCCATCATCTTGGGTTCAAGAGAGTTGGTATATTCTACTATGGGTATTATCTTCTTTATCATCCTCTCATTGGATGTCCCAAATATTTTCGCTAGAAAGCTCATAGGTAATTATGCCTTTTGTGCGTCTTTAATGTAGAGAAAATGGAGTAATTCTTGTACCCGTTGCGATACACCAAATCACCTCCCAGGGCTTTTTAATAGATATTACAGAAAATTTCCAAAGCCAAAAATACGAAAAATACGTTGCTATTTTAAGCAAATAACGACATCCATGTCAAGGTTATGTTTGGGTACAAGATGAAAAAAGAAGGCTGTTGAGCTATTTTTTGTTCAACAGCCTTCCAGGGATAACCGTTTCCGGGTTTACCGGTTACACAATTTTTAAGCCAGGATTAGAAAACCCCTTTTACTTTTCCTGTAGTCACATCAACATCGACTCGACGGAACGCAGGATCGGAGCTTGTTCCCGGCATGAGTTTAATATCTCCTGCCATCGGCACAACAAATCCCGCTCCCTTGAAAACCAGGATATCACGGATACGTAATCTCCACCCCTTCGGCGCCCCTTTTAATTGTGGGTTGTCGGTAATGGAGAGGTGGGTTTTCACCATGCACGTTCCCAGTTTTGAAATATCCGGATCGTTTTCCAGTGCCTTAACCTTTGTCAAGGCATCGGGAGTAAAATCAACTCCGTCCGCCCCGTACACCTGCTCCGCAATCATCTCAATACGCGTTCTCAAAGGAACATTTAATTCATAGAGAAATTTGAAATTGTTTGGCTGATTGCATGCATCAGTCACTGCGTCGGCCAGTTCCAGGGCACCGTCACCGCCTTTGAGCCAGTGCTGAGACAGGGCGACTCTGGCGCCGGCTTTTTCAGCCAGTTTGCGGACTGCTTTCACTTCTGCGTCGGTATCCGTATAGAAGTGATTAATACAAACAACCGGATTGATGCCGGCCTTCTTTACCGTGTTAATATGGTGAATAAGATTTTCTACGCCCTTTTCCACCCATCCGACGTTTTCTTCTTTGTAGCATGGATCCAGAGGACGCCCGGGTACCGGAACGGGGGCGCCGCCATGGCATTTCAGCGCACGGATCGTGGCAACAACTACGGCAGCATTGGCGCGATGCCCTGAATAACGGCACTTTAAGTTCCAGAATTTTTCAAATCCGATATCTGCCCCGAATCCTGATTCAGTAACCACATAGTCGCCCAGTTTTAAGGCGATTCTATCAGCAATAATCGATGATTGACCAATAGCAATATTGGCAAAAGGTCCCGCGTGAACGAATACCGGCTGCCCTTCAATGGTTTGCATCAGGTTCGGATTAATAGCCTCCACCATCCAGGCGGTCATGGCTCCGGCAACTTCGAGGTCGGTCGTTGTTATTGGCTTCCCTTTTTTATCGTAAGCAACAACCATCTTGCCGATCCGTTCTCTCATATCCTTTAAATCTTTTGCTACCGAGAGAATTGCCATAATCTCAGAAGACACGGCTATGGCAAAACCAGACTCCATCATAAAACCGTCCATCCTGCCCCCGATGCCGACAATGATTTTCCGCAGGGCCTGGGCGCAAAAGTCAATAATCCACTTTATCTCTATTCGGTCGATATCAATATCAAGACGTTTTAGATTGCTTTTTGCAAGCCTTTCATCGTCGTAATTAAATTCGTGTTGTATCCTGGAGGTAAGTGCAACCATCGCCAGATTGTGAGCATTCATGATGGCATTGATATCCCCTGTTAATCCAAGAGAGAAAGGGGTTAAGGGAATACACTGGGAAAGCCCACCACCTGCGGCAGATCCTTTAATATTCATCGTTGGCCCGCCTGATGGCTGCCGGATCGTACCGATAACCTTTTTCCCCCGTTTTCCCAATCCCTGAACTAATCCTATGGTTGTCGTGGATTTTCCCTCACCAAGGGGAGTCGGGGTTATCGCAGTCACATCAATAAATTTTCCATCTGGCTTTTTCTCTGTCCGTTTTAAAACTTTGTTGAAATCAACCTTTGCCACATAGTGCCCATGGGGGAGAAGTTCCTCTTTTTGAAGGCCTAGCTGTTCGGCCAACTGATACACCGTCTTCATCCTCGTTTCCGACTCTTCTGCTATTTCCCAATCTGCATGCTTGGTGGGGTCCAATGCCATTATTTTTCCCTCCTAAACTATTGACTATCTGAATTAAAACCCAAATCCATCAAAATAATAGTTGTCATATTTAAAAACGGATACCAGTTACCTACACAAAAAATAGAACTTTTCATTATACTAGCAAGACTGGCGAGATCAAGAAAAATGAGGCGCAATTATGAAGAATTTTGCAAATATATTGGAAATTTTTGTTGACAGGAACTTTTATTCATATAAAATGCTGCCATCAGCAGGCCAGAATAATAAGTGTCGCATATCAGCCACACTGTTGTTAAATTCCAGACAGGCAAAAAACCGCATCGGCTTTTTTGCCTGTTTGAATGGGGTAAGACATTACTACAGCGTCCTTGCTTTCATTCTCGAGTATTTTGCATCGTAACCCATCATTAAAAAGCTATTTAGCTTTCTTTCTGTGCCTATTGTAGTTTACTGATAATAAATATTTTATGTATACCGTACTGGCGTTTAGGTATTATTTTTGCGCACTTTAACGCTGCTTCGGTTGCTTGAGAAAGGAGGAATACCTATAAAATTTATTGACACAATGTATTAGTGGTAGATTTGTTGCTCCTACATACCCTGGAAAGCCCGTGAATTTAATTAAGAAATCCTTTCATTGATTACGAAAAGGGGGAAGTATGATGAAGATAGTACATCGTTGGGGTTTAGCAGGCATCTTATGCTGTACCATGATAGGTTTTGCTGCGCCGATTTTTGCCGAAGACGCCGCACCATTATCAGTAGCAACACCAGAAGAAGAAGGCAAGATGGCCGCCTTCTTCAAAGGCGTAGAAATCAGTGGTTTTATTGACACTTATTATAGTTATAACTTCTCGAACCCGAACGATAATTTAGGGTCGGGCGGAGATTTTACACGTGACGATTGGTTAGAAGTAAGAGGATTTGACAGGGAGCATAATTCGTTTTCTTTAGACAATATTGAAATCTCTGTTTTTAAACCTACCACAGAAAAGGACCCTATTGGCTTTGGGTTTACAACAAATTATGGTGAAATCGCGCGGAGGCTAACTTTTATACCTGCCGAGATGACATCAGGCACTAATGGCAGGGTTGATAATGACGATTTCACCGTAAGCCAGGGTTTTGTAGCGTACAAGGCGCCCATTGGGAAGGGTCTGGATTTTAAGTTTGGTAAATTCGCTACCTGGATTGGTGCCGAACTTTGGGAAAGCGTGGATAATCCTAACTTTTCACGTTCACTGCTTTACCAAAATGCAATTCCGTTTACCAATACCGGTCTGTCAATGAGCTATCCCCTCCTGGATAAGTTAACGACATCCGTTTTTTTTGTGAATGGTTGGGATACCTTTGAGGATAACAATGATGGGAAAACAATTGGATACCAGTTTAACTGGGCTATAGCGGACAATACCAGTTTTATTGTAAACGGTAGCCATGGCCCAGAACAAGATGACAATATAAGTTCTGATGCTAACGGAAATTGGCGTCATTTCTGGGATCTGATCCTGACATTTAAACCATTTGAAAAAACATCTTTTAATATTAACTTTGATTTTGGCACTGAGGAAGGTGCAGGCGGCGAAGCCAGTGGTTTCTTAGAGGGAAGCGGAAATGGTAAATGGTGGGGTATCTCCGGTATTGTTGATCAGAAAATTACCGATAGTCTTGGGGTAGCGTTCAGGGCTGAATATTTTGACGACTCTGATGGGGCAAGGATAGCTATTGATGAGGACGGCGATCTTATTAGTGATATAGATGGTTTCCGGCTGTGGGAAGTTACGGGTACGGTCAATATCAAGATCCGGGAAAACCTCCTTGTCAGACCAGAGATCCGCTATGATCAGATGGAAAGCGGAGAGGATGTTTTTGATGGACAGGATGGTAATTTAACAGCAGCCTTTGATGTTGCATATTTATTCTAGTATCGTTCGGATTTATTGGTAGCATATTTAAGAAAGTATCGAATCCCCCTATACCCCTTGAAAAGGAAGGTATAGGGGGATTTGCATTTATAGGTATTTTTTTATTCTGCCTTTGCAAAATCACCAAAAATTAAGTATGGTAAGGTAGTGAAAAACCAATCGATTTACGCGGAAAAGCAGCTTATCGTATTTTCTCTCATCCTGATAGTTGCGTTCTCCTTCTTGCTTTATTTCAATACATCCACCGATAATTTTCTCCGCAAAGACCTTAAGATTATTGCAGAAAATCCCTTTATTAAGGACTGGCAATATCTCCCCCAGGTCTTTACAAAGAATTATTTTTCTATCTCCGGAGAAATGAGTTATCGTCCCCTGGTCACCATTTCATACTTCGTTGACTATGCTATCTGGCATCTAAATCCCTTTGGGTTTCACATGACAAACGTTATTTTCCATGTCATGAATTCGGTACTATTGTATCTTTTACTCCATGCCGTTTTATCCAACAACAAGATTATCCTCCTTGCAATGTTATTCTTTGTTACGCACCCAGTCCTTGTGGAAGCCGTGAACAGCTCTGGCTATCGGGACGATCTCATGGCTGCAACCTTTGTTCTTGTTTCGTTTATTTTCTTTATCAAATCTGATTCACTTTTTTACCGGGAAAAGAGCCAAGCAACCAGAGGTACCTTTTATTACGCCATCTCTCTCGCTTCTTATCTCTGTGCCCTGTTCTCAAAAGAAATGGCGATTACTCTTCCCGTGCTGTTGATGGTGTTTACGGTGTTTTCTCACCCAAAACCCTGGGGAGCCTTTACGAATAAACGGATGGGAATGTATGCAGGATACCTTGCCATTTCCCTGTTCTATCTTATCATTCGATTTATGGTATTCAGCAACCCCGCATTCAAACCCTCCTATCAACCAGGCGGTTTTTGGACCAATGCCCTTACCATGACAAAAATTCTGGCATCTTATATCAAGCTATCATTCTTTCCGCTTCATCTTAATGCAGACTATGCGGTTTCCCTGGTAAAGCATCCCCTGGAAGTTTCATTCATGATTGCTATGACCTTCTTAATATCAATTTTTGTCATATTTGCGGTGTTATGCAAAACGAGAAATATGTTTGCCGTTTGGATGTCGTGGTTTTTCATCACACTCTTACCCGTCATGAATATCATACCCATAAACAATATCATGGCCGAGAGATACCTGTATATTCCGGTAATGGGTTTCTGTGTGGCAAAAGGAATGCTCATTTACCGGCTCACCGATCGCTCCCTATCGCCACGCGCCATACCATTGAGGCGAATAGTACAACAAGTCCTGGTTGTCCTTATGATTGGGGGATATAGTTTCGCTATTATCTGGAAGAATGGAAATTAGTCAGATTCTCTATGGATATGCTGCCATCAGATGATTGGTGGCGTCTATGTGGCTGTGTCCCGGGCACACTACCCTTCGATATCTTCCGGTATCGCTACCAGATACCGGTACATTTCTCCTAGAAATACAGGGATATGCGGCAGGTTTGGTACACCATCATACGCCGGTATGTGTCCAATGCATGGAAATGGATAGTGTGTAGAACACCATGAATACCGGAATGTGTCTCTTTTTCATAAAATCCCGCTTTATGCAACCGGTGGTTTATTGAGGACCCACCCACGCATAAGTATCTCCTGCTTTACCTTGTTGAAGATTTCTTGTAACTGCTCTTCGTCTGGAATGTACTGAATCTTTACACTTTCCATCATTTCGAAACCACATTCCTTTAATATGTCTTCCACATGGCCAACTGCTTGACCTCCCCATCCATAGGAACCAAAGGCCAGTCCGATCCTGTTCTTGGGGGACAAACCTTTTAAATAGGTTAAAAAACCCGCTACGGTCGGAAGCATGTTGCTATTTAGCGTGGGAGAACCGACGCAAACAAATCTGGCAGTCAATACATCGGCAATAATGTCCGAAATATGGCTATGCTCGATGTTACTCATTTTTACGGGAATTCCATGAGATTCAAAAACCTCCTGGAGAACACCGGCAATCTTTTCCGTAGATTTCCACATGGTATCATAAATTATCAGACACTTATTATCCACCTGAGTGGAAGCCCATTTTTTATATTCTTCTACAATAGTCTTAACATGTGAACGCCAGACAACCCCGTGACTCGGGGCAATCATGTCAATTTTTAATGGAATAACCGCATCCAGAGCTTTTTGAACCTGGCTTGAATACGGCAAAACAATATTTGCATAATATTTCTCAGCCTCATCGATAACAATACCCAGAGGATATTCATCATCAAATCTTTCGGAAGAGGCGATATGTTGGCCAAAAGCGTCGTTTGAAAAGAGAATACCATCTTCTACCAGATAACTCATCATGTTGTCTGGCCAGTGTACCAGCGGTGTAAGAACAAATTTGATATTTTTCTTACCGAGAGTGATGGTTTCATCAGATTTGACAACTTTTAAATTCCAGTCTTTCCTCTTGTAATGAGCCAGCAATCCTTTCTGCCCAAGCGGAGAGGTAATAATGGTAGCATTTTTCGCAGTTTTTGTGATGAGTGGCAGACTGCCTGAATGGTCCATCTCTACGTGATTTGAAATAATGTAATGAATATCCGCAGGGTCTATGAGAGACGACAACCTCTTTAGCATCTTGTCATAAAGGTATGGCCGCACACCGTCAATTAAGGTGATCTTTTCATCAATGATCAGATACGCATTATACGTTGAACCTCGTTGAGTCGAATACCCATGGAAATTCCTCAATTCCCAGTCAATTTCTCCTACCCAATAAACTCCTTCTTTTAGTTTAATTGGATTCATAGATCTTCCTCCATTAACTTAAAAACTCAAAAGGCGTTATAGTATCACGGTGTAAAAACTTCTTTCCCCATTTTCAAGAGGACATGTTTTTGTAAGTTTTTTTTAACACGTCCCTAAATCCCTGAGGTAGGTCAACCGTCCCTGGGCGATATCATAATGACAAGCAGTGACGCTTGTCCTGCCGACAGAGGGGATATTTGGTTGCGGCTTTGCTGCGCTATGATTTTTGCTGTAGTATCTCATACACGAGCAGCAAGAAATTCAGATACTAGCAAATCCTGGCATGAATAGAAAGTAAAATAAACGTAAAAACACCCCCTGCTTTCCGTTTGACAGGTATCAAATGGCGGGAAAAGGAAGTGGACTCCGGGACATCTGAATTATACATTTGATTGTTTTTAAATTCCTTCCCCTCTCCTGAATAATTTCTCATGTCTGTTCTTCCTGTTCAATTTGAGTCTGCGAAAGAAATATCCAGACGACTTTGTGCTTTGGATATGGTTGCCCACAAGACACGTTCTCTATGCATTTGTAAGGTATGCCTCAGCAATCCGCATATCTTCAGGTGTGGTAATTTTAATATTGTCGTCTGTGCCCGGCACAATTTCTACCCTATAGCCTGCTTTTTCCACCATTTCCGCATCGTCAGTAAATTCTCTGTCTGTGATTTTAAATTGATTGAAGATCTTTAGGATAAGCTCCCTTTTGAATCCCTGAGGGGTTTGTGCCATCCACAGGTTATTTCTTGGAATGGTTCGTTGGATGCACAAAGTATTTCCTGTCTCTTTCACCGTGGCTTTCATTGGCGCTGCAAGGATAGCAGCATGAGATTCTTTTGCCTTGTTTATCACTGCCTCGATATGCTCTTTTCTTACGAGCGGTCTTACAATATCATGAATCAGTACGATTTCGGAATCAATGCTGGTCTGGCAAAGTCCGTTATAGACGCTATCCTGGCGCCTTTTGCCTCCGGGAACAATTTTTTTAACCCTGTGAACATCCAGGGCATCCTGCCATTGATCGCGAAGGGATTGTATTTCAGTCTGACCGGCGACAAAGATGATTTCATGAATTGTTTCGATTTGAGAAAAACGCTCAATGGTATAAAGAAAGATCGGTTTACCACGAATCTGCAGGAAGGGTTTTTTGACAGCCCCCCCCCATACGTAATCCAAGTCCCGCACCGACTAATATAACAGACACTTTCATTTTAAATCCGGCAATAATGCATCACAAAGACGCGAATCATGCAAAGCTTTAATGTCCTTTTCCGATGGATTGAACCATCCTAAACTCTTTCGTAGGGATAAAAGAGTTTTTTGTATTCATCCTGTGCAAAGCGGTCTGTCATTCCGGCAATATAGTCACACACTGCCTGATAAAGGCCCGCTTCTTCTATCCATTTTTGATATTCAATGGGAAGTTGTTTGGGGTTTTTAATAAACGCAACAAAAAGTTCTTCCAGGAATCGTTTCGCCTTGTCAGCCATCCGGATTACCCGATAATGCTGATAAACATTTTTAAAAAGAAATTCCTGAAGATTTTTTTTTCTGTTCAGAGAGGCTGGCGGAAAAAGACACGATCAGGCCAGGATAATCTCTAACATCCTGTACCGTTTTGACACCTTCCCGCTGAATCCTGGACATCGTGTTTTCAATCAAATCGGTGACTTCAAGATTTATCAAGGTCTTGATCGTCTGAGCAATTACTATGTCAGGATCATAAATTGCATATTTTTGTTTTACTTTTTTCTGTGTCTCCCGCCACAAATCAACAGTTTGCAAATCATCATCCGTAATAATACCCGCCTTCAGGCTGTCATCCAGATCGTGGTTATCATAGGCAATGGAGTCTGCTTTATCAACAATTTGTGCTTCCAGCAGGGGTTGCTCGTTTGTCCTGTACTCGGTTGTTACCGAGGTATTGTTGTAAGGAGACTTATGCTTAACTATGGATTCCTTGAGTTCCCACGACAAATTCAGTCCAGGGAAGTCGGGATATTTGCGCTCTAGGATATCAACAACTCGCAGGCCGTGGAGATTGTGCTCGAATCCTCCGTGCCCTTCCATGAGTTTTTTTAAAACATCTTCCCCTGAATGCCCAAAGGGCGTATGTCCCAGATCATGCGCAAGGGAAATGGCTTCCGCAATATCCTCGTTAAGATTCAATGCCCGGGAAATACTTCGTGCGATTTGCGAAACCTCCATCGTGTGGGTTAGTCGGGTCCGATAATAATCCCCTTCATGATTCACAAAAACCTGGGTTTTATATTCAAGTCGGCGAAAGGCTGTGGAATGAATAATGCGATCCCTGTCTCTCTGATAAACACTGCGGTATTGATGTTCCTCTTCGGGATATTTTCTCCCTCTGGAATCCTTGCTTTTCATTGCATAGGAAGCAAGCTCCCGGTTTTCTCTCGACTCTATTTCCTTACGTGTCATCATGCAGATGGATTGTTATATGTGCTTTTTGAATTCTTTGTAGAGGTCTTCCAGGGATTGAGGAATAACTTTTACCTCTGAAATGACCGGCATAAAGTTCGTGTCACCATTCCAGCGTGGCACAATATGGAGATGGAAATGTCCAATAAGTCCCGCACCGGCAGATTTGCCTAAATTAACGCCGAGGTTAAAACCCTCCGGCTTCATTATGGTCGTGAGAAGATCCTTCATGCTTCTTGTCAGTTTCATAATTTCCAGCATTTCATGCTCCGTAAGGTCAGAAATATCTGGCTTGTGTCTATTGGGTGCAACCATGAGATGCCCGCTGCTATAGGGGTATTTGTTAAGGATGCAAAAGCACTCTTTCCCACGGGCAACAATGTGATGCTTTTCATCCTGATTATCCTGAAATGCGTTGCAAAGGAAACAACCAGTTTCTTTCGAATGTTCCTGAATATAGGCAATACGCCAAGGTGCCCAGAGATTTTTCATAGACTATCACTCGCTCCTGTTTTCGAAAAAATGCAACTTGCAAAAAGGACTCTTACGATCCACATCCCGTACAGGTAGATGCCGTGCAACTTCCACAACCACCAGAATCGCCACTGGAAGCACTGCCTCCGCCACTCTTTATGGACATTCCAAATACAGAAAATATCTTTTGGACATCCTCGCTTTGGCAGGAAGGACAAAATAACTTTTTCTGTTCTGAGGCGCTCCGGAAAAATTCGTCAAATTTTATGTTGCACTGATTACACTGGAAATCATATATTGGCATGGTGAATACTCCGATACGGACAAGATTTCATTTGCGTCCCAAATAAAACTGAAGAATGTCTTTCCAGGTCACCATTCCCACAATATCACCCTGAGAAGAAATAACGGGGAGGCACGATATATTTTTTTCAAGCAGGAGGTCAGCAGCAGATTCTATGCTCGTCTCTGGATATACGGTAACAGGATTTCGAGTCATAATCTGATGCGCTCTCTTCTTTAAAGTATCTAAGTCACGGGTTGTCTCAATGTTTTTCCCTAAGAAAGGACTTACCGCTTTTAGAAAATCGCGATCAGATATTACCCCGACGGGTTTGCGGTTGTCCACAACCACCAGATGATGGAACTTCACATGCTGAAAAATCATACGGATAGTCAGGAGGGTATCGTCCATCTCCACAGTGACTACTTTATGGGTCATAATCGAGGACACAGACAATCAGATGCTCCTTGTTTCCCCAGGAACTATATAGAAGCGTTTCAATTAACAGATCGCTATGGCAAATAACCCATGGGATTCACGGGCTTATCTTTTACGTAAATCTTAAAATGCATTTCTTGTGATTTGCCGGAACTCGTTGCATTAAAATTTGCAATGGGTTGACCAATCTCTACGTAAGCGCCTTCTCCCACTACCGGACTACAACAAGATTCGTATATCGTGCGTACCCCCCCCTCATGCTTAATTACAATGGCAGACATACCATCTTCTGCATCAGAAACTGCCTCAACGGTGCCCTTTTTGGCGGCAACAACCTTTTGTCCTGGTTGGGGCAGTATACAGACACCAGAACTTTTAATCCCATTTCTCACTTCGCCAAATCGCGATACAATTTGTCCTTTTAATGGCCATATAAAACCACGGGGAGATACCTTGCTTGTCGCATCTCTTGCTGGAACATAACTTGAACGGGATACGACTGGAGGAGATCTCTGTGATTTTTCAGAAATGGGGATGATAAGTTTCTGGCCCACTTTCAGGTCTTTTGTATTCGTGATATGATTGGCTCCCAAAATCGCATTTACGGATACGCCATAATTTTTTGATATACGCCACAGGGTATCACCTTTCTTCACGACATAATAGGTTGCCTTTCCGCCTTGAATCGGAGGTTGATACGGTGTGCTGGACTGTTGATCTTCAATGGACTTCAGTTCGCTTTCCAGAGGCGTTGGCACCTTTGGCTTTTTAGATTGCGAAGCACAGCCACCAACAAGAATCAATAAAACAGCAATAAATATCCCTTTAAAAATAAAACTTATTGAAAAATAATTCTTCATACCTATTCTGACATCTGGCTCATATAAATTACCATACCTTAAAAATGATCCTTATTGGACTGGTCTTTTACGTCTTTAGATGCAATTTTATCAGCGCTTATGAGCAAATTCAAGTGAGAATAGTTGATGCTTTATACTAGCCCCCGCGTGCTTTTTCCGGGAAACTTTGTTGTTGTTTTGTACTATCCAGTTAATTTTGTATTTTTGCCAGTACTTTTTGCTGTTGAAAAATACTAAACGATCAGCCCAGCTCTATAAAACGAAAAAAGGCAACTCATTTGAGTTGCCTTTTCGTCTATCCTTACACCTAGTGCCGGATATTTACATCTGGCTCATAGGTTTAGTGTTTGTGATGGCATTCACACTTGCAATCTTTACCCTCTTTTGCTGTGTGTCCGCACTTGTCGCACTTTGCCTCTGATGCCACAACCGTGCCAACCAATGCCGTATTTACTGCACCAACACCAACCACCAATGCACCAACAACCAAAAGACTATAACCAAACTTCTTCAACATTTCCTTCTCCTCCATAAGTTAGAGAATATTGAGACATGCCGCTGAGTACATTCTCAGAATCTTCGGTTTGTCTCTTCTATGTATAATATGTTATATAAATGGTATATTTGCAACAAAATTGTCCCTGTATCATTTAAAATGGTGTATGTTTTTGCATACACCAAGAATCCGCGAGACAACGGTACCATTTATACATTAAGCTCTATAAAATCAATATATTGTCTGTCGTAAACACCTAATCCTTTCTTCCCGGCGGTGGCAATATGCTTGGCCTTTTGAAACACCGATGGACAGTTGTTCTCCTTGCGTTTTTTATCGATGATTTCGAGTCCTATTCTGTCAATAGCTACCGGATCTGTTCCAAAAAAGAGCCGTTCCTCATTCCACATCGTCCATGCTTTCATGCTTGCAGGGCCACCATCAAAACAAGCCTGCAATGCGTCAACAATGTGTAACCGCACCTTTTCTCTGAGCGCCGGATGCACGCAGACTTCTGCTGATGCCGGGTCGCAGAAGTAGGGTGATGGATGGAATCTGGGGGTGTTATTAATGGCACCGAATGCCAGATTTTTAAGGCATAAGGTAACCCCTGCAATTCCATGATCCTTCATAACCGGCACATTAATAATAGCCGTAACGTGCTGGGTAACAATCGTACTGAAGAGCGATCGTGCCCCATCATCCTGACGCAAGGAAAAGTCGTCATCAAGTGATTCATAATATATCTTTTTGTCATATCCGGCAGTTGGTTCTGTGCCATAACAACGAACACCGCTGTTTCCCTGATTTAAAGGGAAACCCGCTGTAATCAGATGGTAGCTAAAACGGTCCCATATAATAATATTGTTTTCCTTAACCCCGGCAGCTACAAGGCCACGGGTAATTGCATTGACAACCTCAGGCCGTGTTGAAAGTTTTACCCCGCCAATCGGATTTATTTTTATTCCTACGATATCCTCCGGAGTAAAGAATGTTCGCCATGCCTCTGCAACCGTTTTTTTCCCGGTAAGAGAGAACATCCCCTCCTCCACCATCCGTTGGACAATTTCTGCTCCAGGTTTTCCACTGCTCATGATCCCACCGCTTTTTATCGCAACAACCTTACTTTTTTCAGCGGGAGCAGGCAGTACATCGGACCCAAGTGCCCATTGTAAGCCATCAAATCCACCAATACCTGCCCCAAGCCCAACCATACCAAGGGCTGAATGTTTCAAAAAATTTCTGCGTGAAAGATTGGCGTCTTTTGTATCCATATACCGTTCCTCCGAAAAATTAATCCTTCAGGACTGCAAGTTTAATTTTAGCTTAAGAACCTACTCATAAACTTAAAAACAAGCTCCTGCTCCGCCCCGCAGGGAAATCCCATCAGCATTGCACTGACAATACTCTTCAATTATGCAAAGAAACATCTCGGCTTCTTTCCACCCAACCTCTCGAGAACCTTACCAGGAGATATGCCCTTTGCCTCTATCTTTCCCGGCCCATACCCTTACCCTGCTTTCATCTCGTAAAGGACAGTTCTTCTTTTTCTCATCCACAGCCTCCATGGTCGCCCGGTTAAAGAGCAACCACGCCGGGATTCTTCTTTCGACGCACCATTCCCCTCCTCCGGTTTCTTCTTGCCCTCCCGTGTAGAGTATTGTTGCTTATAATGCTTTTGTGTTATACAAGAGGGACACTGCTGTTTTGTAATCTGGTTATCTGCTTGATTATTACAATCGCAACATAACGTATATTTTTAGTCCCTAAGAGAGCCGCATATAGTATAAATTGCGGTCAAGTGAATAACCATATTAATTTATTTAAAGAATGCTTTAAATCCGCTTGGTTACTTATGTCTCTTTGATCGACTCATTTTTTCCTGTTTCTGAATATATTTTCGTACCTTTGCTTCGGCCAGCCCCACCTTATTTACAGAAGATCATCTTGCCTAAAAGTGGTGATCCCGATAATTCTGTTTCAGCCGACGGTACTTCTCAAACACACTCATTGCGCTTTTCCCCGTATATATCGTGTTATCATTGACACTGAATATTCCGCGGTATCACCAAGCAAATGTGGATACGATCTATACACGATTCACATCCACACCTTCATACTCATTTAAACGACGCAATATATTGCCTATTTCTTTTCACAGTTTTCCATAGACTATCTTGCGTCATTCCTTTGGAACACAAACCATATGGCACTTGCACTCTCATACCGTATGTAATAAACTCTTTTGCATCCGTAGCCCTCTGCTTTATTGCGAATCTTCAAGTAATCCCAATGAAATGCACTGAAGGAGATTTTTTGTAAATACTGCAGTATGCCCTTTGCTTTTCACAACTCCTTTGGTGGGTGGTTTAGCTCAGGAATTAGAGAGGATTTTAAAAGGCACAAACTCACGACTTTTTTTCTTCATCGTTTGAGACGTAGGACCGGTCTCTTGTGGTTGACCAATTGCCGGGAATAAACCCCAGCGCTGCAATGTCACCTTAAAATTTCATAACCAGAAACAACAAGAGGTATCTGTGTGACAACACCACACAGATACCTCCCCAGGTATTCATTCTTCCTAGAATGGGCGGTCGCCACCCTTCACATACCCTGTATGTGCTGGTCCGAGCTTCTCAAATATCTCCTCATCGGTGTAAGTAATAACCTCTGGTGTCTCGTATGCTGGCAATTTCTTGTCTTCCATTACAATCTCCTTTCTCTGAGAAAAAAAAAGTTTTCCAGTTCAAAATACGTTTTCAACTGATAGTCTTGAGCTGAGTGATTCATTACTTCCCAGACTTAAGCCTCACCTTTTCTGGCCCATGCAGGGTGCTTACCCCAAAGTAGTCTCTGTCCTCCAGTTTGTAAAAGTACGTGCCATTGCGTGGTTTGTCTACAAACCGATACGTGGCTCCCGATGTGGCATTACCCTGAGCAGGAATGAGAGTAGCGTTAATCAGCTTATAACGCCCATCCTTGACTCTTGCGCGATAGAGGTTGAAACCGGCGTTATCCACCTCGGTAGCTGTCTCCCATCGCAAAACAATCTTGCCACCGGCTTCGCGGGCTGCAAACGAGACAAGGGTGACGGCAGAGGGGACTTCTTCTGAAAGAAGATTATAATCCTCAATTTCACCAAAAGAGGTAGATTCATTGCCATAAACAGGCGATGGATATCCGTAGGAAACCCAAGCCCTCGCCCAGAAATTCCCTTCACGGGAATGCTCTGGTACGGTAAAACAATCCTTAAATTTATACTTGCGTTTCCCTTTTATCTTTTCCTTAAAAGAATCTATAACCATTTCTCCGGCATCATCCCAATCGCCATCGTGATTCCAGTCGATAAACAGCCTGAAATAGACACCATGAGGATAAAATCTTTCATCGTTAGTTGTCGTAAGATGCCAATGAACCGTGATCTTTTTCCCTTCATCCCAATCTGCAGGTTTTGGTGTAAACGAAACGCCATCATCCTTAGCGGAATCCTCCCCCAAATATTCAGATTGCTGATTGAAAGTAGCGGCACTTGGGTATGGAGAAGGAGCGGAACCCAAATCCGGCATGGTCTCCCCCTTTACCGAAGACGCAAGTAACGATAGCGGAAAAAACAAGACGCCTATGGACGCAAAAAAAACTCTTTTCTTTTTTGTCATAATCAAACTCCCTTTTTCAAATGGTTAGTTGCTGCAAGGACAATGAACATATTGGTCGTTAGATACCGCGTCATTCACCATAGAAACAACCCAGTCGGCCAACGCTGTGGGTTTGTAGAGCAGGTAGTTTGCTTTAATATACTTCCCTGCATCCAACAAATCTTTTGTACCCAGTTTGTTGCAATCAGAAGTGTCCCATTCCTGTTTGTGGGCATTAGTCCAACTGGCAAGACGAACTTCAACCCAGATAACGGTACGGCCGTCATTCACAGCAGTGTTAATTTTGTCCCTAATCTCCTGAACGGCGCCCACCCTCTTATCGCACCAATCTTCGCGAATCGTACCATATTGCACATCATAGAATCCGCCCATACCTTTCACATCATTTGAATACTTTGCCAGTACATTATTCCGGTAGTCTTGATCAATTGCATCATCCCCGTCTCCGTGTCCAACCAGAAGAATGACCTCATGTGATGGATGCGTACTGAATTCCTGAGCCCTCTCTAAAAGCACCTTAGAAATATCAGGATGATAATCAATCGCTCTGGTAGCAATAAATTGCATATCACTAAATGGCTTGAATCGTCTGTGTATAGCACCCATGTGACTGCAGAAATCATTTTGGGCATCATATTCACCAGGGCATTCAACAAGGTCACCCAAATAGTCAGACTGCTCAGGGTGCCCCTCAACTTTACAACCTATGACCCACTTAATAACATCCACCGTACTGACATCCGTATTTAAATACATGGGGACGATCACCACCTTTTTCACGCCTTCAGCCTCCAGACGGCGGATGGCCTCGTCCTCCGTTTGCCACATCTTGTGGGTATTCATATCCATCACCATATGCAATCCACTGTCAACCTGATATTCTGGCAAACGATTTCGTACCTCATCCACAAGACTGAAAAACTTGGGATTTTCTGTAAAAAAAACCATGACCAACTAATAAGACACCAATCTTAGAAGCACTCGTAGCCTGTGCCTTATGAGGCGAAAACATGCTGATGCTTAAAATTGCAACCCAAAGCGAAACCCACAACAAGCATCTCTTTTTTTTCTGTGATCTCATATACCCTCCTTTTAAATTACGATGATTAATCAAGTCCTATATTCCTTAAAGAGTATTTATTCTGACTTCGAATCCATGCTATCTGTTGCCACCGCCTTCGCAATGCCTTGCAAATGCGGGAACTCGCACGAATTGCTCTACAACGTTACATAACTGCTTTTACCACTCCCGTCAAATGAATCACCCCCCTTCCTCATTACATGAAGATTGTTTTCACGCCGCTAGCCGCAAAAACAAAAAAGCCCAACAAAAGAGGAATTCTATTCTTCTGCCTTAGTCCCTATGGATGTAACAGCTATACAGATTAGCCGGTCGGCTGTTATCCATCGTCACGCTATTTTTTTTGAATTACGTATTTGGCAACTTTTGCAACGCTACTTTGCAGGCATGTTTCAAGCCTGCCACCATTTTGAAATGCACCTACTTCAATTTGCTGTAAGAAATTCTTTATGGGTTCTTATTGACATTGACAGAAGAACCCTTTATACTTTTTTTTAAGGCCCGGCAAAGAGGTGAAAACCCCCTTGCCTTGGTCCCGGGGGTTAATAACTGTACTTTAGCCGGTCGGTTGTTAATCCCTTTTTTTAAATTTCCTGTTGCAACCCTTGCCATTTTTCATCCTCACACTTTCTTTACTTTAATACGAGCGGCAATCCCGCTTCTCTCAATTGATTCTGGCATTCCTTCATTTTTTGATATATAGATGACCAGGACCTCTTTGAATACAGGATGGGAATCTCGTTATTTTCCGCCAATTTCTTTATTTTGCACGCCAGGTTATGGTTTACAAAGTCATAGAGCATGATAATGAAGTCCATGGTTTCCGGGATTCCGTCACGAATCTTTTGCCCGCTCCTGCCTGTAACGTGCCGAACCTCTGTAACCCCGATTTTATCCAGCTCTTTAGGAATACTCCCCAAATGGTCGCCACCCACAATAAGCACCGACATATTTCATCCTCCAAAAAAAATTTCAGAAATAGTTGAGACTGAGTCTTAATATATAGTTAAAATAAAAAAATGTCAAGATAATTTAAAAAAAATATTTATTCTCTAAATTCCGCGTTAGCCGAACTTACGCAAAAAGTGTAGCCGAAGCGGTACTTTTGCATAGTGAGCAAGTCGTAAGTGGTTGAATAATACGGGTCGAGAATTTTTGCCGGCGATGTAGTGTATGAATAGTGGGGATTGTGTTGGCATTTTCGTCTTCTCTGGTATAATCATGGTATGTATATCAGAGATGCATACAAAAAGAGAGGTGATAAGAAATATTCCTGTCTGGTCCTGGTTGAGACCATAAGGACGAAGAAAGGTCCACGACAGAAAACGATTCTTACGCTGGGCAATATCGATGTGCCGAGAGAGCAGTGGGCGCTGCTGACAGAAATGCTCC
>AYTS01000050.1 GCA_002009475.1 Candidatus Brocadia carolinensis
TCTGTCCATATACTTCGTGCGGTACCCAGTGAGTGATAATTTCTACGGCCTTTACCTCTTTGGTCATCAGGTTGGCTACTACACCCATGGTTCCACAACTAATTAATGCCGATGCCAACGTCACTTTTAAAAATTTATGCATGATACTTTAAATTCTCCTCCTTTCTCATTACCTATATGCCACAATCGTCATTCGATTGCGTTACATAATACACTAATCTTACCTACTTCTTTTTCAAACCACCCCCTTTCAGAATATTCTTTTACAGATAACTTCACTTCCGATATTATCTTCTCTTTGTAAATTTCATAACCCTATTTTTAGTCATTCCATTATACTTAAAGTCATTTTTAAGTCAATATAAAAAGTTAATTATTTTTACTTAATAATTTAATGTTCAGGAATTTCAATTACCCCCCATAATCCCCCAGTTTATTGGGGGAAACAGGGTGGAAAAGTCGCCGCACGTCTAATTCAAGAATATAAAAATTTCTTTATAAGAATTATCCCTTTGCCCCAGAAATCAACTGCCCTGCAAATTCACCCACAAACCCTATCAATTTTTCCTCTGGTTCTTTCCCATGCCTCTCAATTTCCCGCATAATAGCGCTTCCAACGATCACACCATCAGCAACCGAACCTATCATCCTCGCATGCTCTGATGTCGACACACCAAAACCAACCGCAACCGGTATCTGGGTCATTTGTTTCAGTTTCCTGATATTTTGAATAACATCATCCGGCAATTTGTCTCTGACGCCCGTTATGCCTACCACAGAAATATAATACAAAAAGCCCTGAGCCTTTTGTGCAATCATGGTCACCCGGTGTTCTGTTGTCGTTGGTGCAATAAAACATACTATCTTAAAATCATGCTTCTTTGCCAGTTCAAACAACTCATGATTTTCTTCCACCGGCATGTCTGGAATGGTTAGACCATCCAACCCTGCCCTCATAGCATTTTCAACAAAGACCTGATATCCCTTTTTAAACACGGTACTATATGATACCATGGAAACAATGGGAATCTCTGATTTCTTACGGACTTCAGAAACCATATCCAGAATATGCGCCACCTTGGTGCCTTTCATTAAAGCCCGGTAATACGAAGCTTGAATAATAGGACCATCTGCAATGGGATCAGAAAAAGGGATACCGAGCTCAATAATGTCAGCACCCCTTTTTTCAAACTCCAGGATTAAATCCTTCGTAGTTTGCAAGTCTGGATCTCCCGCGGTGATAAATGGTATAAAGGCAGGCTTTTTCTTTGTTTTTAACTCTTGAAATTTTTTATCAATCCTGTTCATGAAAATCCAATATACAAAAAAGTATTCTAAAGCATTTTATGGCAGATGTATTAAATAAATTGACAAGTACTGGTCATTGCGAACGACAGCGAAACCGAAGTTGCAAGCCCAAGCGAAGCAAACCCATGAGATTCCTCGCTTTGCTCGGAATGACAGTTATAGTGATTGATCGGGCTAAACACCCACGCAATGGCAACTTTCTGCGTTTACAACAGTACCCACACGCGCCCTCTTTAAATCTTATACCCCAGTTTTTTTGCAACCTCAAATGAATCTTTATCGCCGCTTCCCGAAAGACAGACAACAATTATCTTTTCCTTGCTTATTTTTGGTGCAAACTTTATCGTGTAGGCAATGGCATGAGCGGCTTCCAGGGCGGGAATTATTCCTTCCAACCTGGCACATTCCTGAAAGGCGCTGACGGCTTCTTCATCGGTAATCGAAACATATTCTGCCCTTCCAATATCTTTTAAATAACTATGCTCTGGGCCAACACCGGGATAGTCCAATCCTGCGGATATTGAATGAACGGGTAATGTTTGCCCATCTTCATCCTGCAACACGTAACTCGCACTTCCATGCAAAATACCTATTTCCCCGCTGGTAAGGTCGATGCATGCTGGCCAATCTCTGTACCCAGCCCACCAGCTTCAACCCCAATCATTTTCACCTCTTTGTCTAGTATAAACGGATGGAACAATCCCATTGAATTACTTCCTCCACCGACACAGGCAATTAAATAATCAGGTAATCGATGTTCCTTTTCCAGCATCTGTTTCTTGACCTCTTTACCAATTATTACCTGGAAATCCCGTACCATCATAGGATATGGATGAGGGCCAACAACCGATCCGATAATATAATGAGTATTCCTTACCGATGACATCCAGTCTCTGAGCGCTTCATTGGTAGCGTCTTTTAGTGTCTTTGAGCCACTGGTTACAGGGATAACTTTCGCACCCAGGAGCTTCATCCTAAAGACATTCAACGCCTGCCGCCGAATATCTTCCTCTCCCATATACACTTCACACTCAATTCCAAACATTGCGGCAGCGGTGGCTGTTGCAACACCGTGCTGACCAGCTCCAGTCTCTGCAATAATGCGCTTCTTACCCATCCTTCTGGCAAGTAATATCTGCCCAATAGTGTTATTGATCTTGTGTGCGCCAGTGTGATTCAGATCTTCCCTTTTTAAATAAATCTTCGCGCCTCCCAGCTTTTTTGTCAACCTCTCCGCATAATAGAGAGTCGACGGCGCCCAACATATTCTCTTAAATAATACTCCAATTCGGCGTTAAAAGACGGGTCTTCTTTTGCTTCTAAATAGGCCTTCTCTAATTGGTCTAAAGCCGGCATTATTGTTTCGGGAACAAACTTTCCGCCGAAACGCCCGAAATGACCTGTCTTGTCAGGTAAGACCGCTCCTTCTGGCAAACCCATACATTCCTGTGTTTTAGATTTTGCTATCGACGTAACCATATTATTATCACCGCCTTTTATCAAACATATACCCCCGTTCACCTTACAAGAACCTATTTATAAACACAATGAGGGTAGCAAAATTTTTTCTGCTACCCTCATCGCTTAAACCTTTTTCATGACTACATTAAAATCTGGATTTTTACCAGATACCGCTTAGTGGCCATGTGGCGCTACACCAGCGTCTGCATTTGCACGGTGAGGAATATCTGTCCTCTTAAACCATTCAACATCTACGTCGCCTGGTTTTCTTATCCAGCCTGGGAGTAAATCCAGGTATTCACCATGCTGCCAGAACCCTTCTGACTTGTGCTCTAAACCAATCTTTTTCTCAATAGCAGCAAACCTTCTCAGCTTAGCAGCTTCCGTTTTAATCTCGACCAGCTTTCTATCCTGTTCGAAGGCGCTACCATTTCCATATGTCTGGTTATACATTGACATATGAGCGTATGCCTTGTAAACGTTACCGGTAAGATAGCAAATCATTTCAAGACCTAAACGCTCCAGGTTTGATGTAGCATAAAATCTTGGGTCTCCACCTGGTAACAAGCTGAAGGTATAGTGACCATACCAATCAGGAGGTGAACCCTCTGGCATTGGATCAACAACTCCATCCAGGAAACAACCAACAATTACCGCAGCCGCTTCTCTCCATTTCGTGAAGCTCAGATTAACACCAGCGTCCATCTCTTTCAGCTTATCAGCAGCAAACCTTGGAGAATGGCAGTCCTGACACTTCTTTATCCAGGCATCTCTCTTTGCCTTGTGTTTTGGCGCTCCGCGATCAACCTGGAACATGCCCATATCACTATAGATGGTTCCATATTGTTGTGGGTTATGATTTCCGTCCTGCATGTGGCAGTATGCGCAAGTCGGAACCCTGTAATTGCCCTTTTTGGATGGTTTGCTCCAATCCATGGTTGCAGATTCAGATTCATAGAGACAGCCATGAACTGAAGTGTTGTACATTGCCCATTCATCGTGATCTATACCCATATGGCAATATCTGCAGGCAGTCGGTTTTCTTGCTTCAGCCGGGCTAAACACGTGCCTTGTATGACAACCATCACAACGGTTTTCTACAATAGCATGACACTCGGCGCAACCAGCAACCTCTTCAGCCGGTTTTCCTACATGCCATGAAAATTCCAATACGTTGACCGTATACGCATGAGTGTGCGAACCTAAGCCACCCGACCTGTGCTCACTGGTTTCTCTTGGATGACACTCTCCGCAATTCTTGTATGTTGGCATAAAAAGTTTCTGATGATCGTTGCCATGACATATATCACAACCAACGGTGCCCTCAACAGGCTTACCATCTTTTCCTTTTACACCAAGACCTCTCCTCATTTCCAGATTTCCATGAGCGCTCTTTTTCCAATCCTTTACGATGGTAGGAGTCTGAACTGTGTGACAAAGCACACACTCTTCATTCTTAAAAACACCTTCATTCTGGCTACCGTTTGTCCAATAATGCTCAGGATCATACCAGCGAATCGAAGGTAAAAACTTCAAAAATGATTTGTAAGGACCTCTCCCATCAACATACTCAGGCTTCGTATATTTGGCCGTTAATCCAAATACATACAACGTCCCGTCGTTATCCGGACCAACTGCCTGACCAAACACTTGCGATGCTACATCCTGAAACGTAGGTCCTTCGGCTTTCGCAACACCATTACCCATCGCACACGTCAGCAGTGATACTCCCGCTACAGCAAGAGCAATCCTGGACAGTGGCTTCTTCAAAATATCAAGCATTACAACCTCTCCTTTCTTTCTTAACCTATACCTTATAAACTCCATTAATTACCTGCGGGTTTCCGCAAAAACTCCAGGTAACCGTAGACACAATAATATTTCTTTACCTGCCCAAACCACCCCCTTCCCATCTCTTTTATCCTGTAGTATCATTAAAAACCATAACTTAATACAGTAACAGTACAGAGTTTTTTCATTATACCTTTTGAACCAATCTTGTCAAGCAGATTTTTATGTATCTCTTTCCAAAAAATCATCACAAACTATGCACTTTGAGCACTCATAATATACCAAACACGAAGAGCTGGGCAATGGGGGATGTCCCCCATAAAACCCAGCTCTTCATGATGCTAATTCCAGGATGTTCCTGGCTCTCCCGCTGACAAGCTCAGAGACGTACTCCAGACATTCCTCTTAGTGAATCCCTGGATACAAGTCAGGACC
>AYTS01000051.1 GCA_002009475.1 Candidatus Brocadia carolinensis
ACAATAAGATTCGAGTGATCCAAAGAAGGGCTTACGGGTTACGTGACGAGGAGTATCTCCGACTGAAAATCCTTACCTGTATGCTCAAGGAGATATAAAAGAACCCACACGACTACACGATGACCCTAAAAATAATTTAGACTCTAAAGGTAGAGTCGAATTTTGTTTTGGTTGATTAATCCAGGCAGCCACAGGCGCACTTGGTGGTTTAGGTGAAATTCCTTTGAATCGTTCAGGGTGATTTTCAAAGGCGGTTTTTAAGACACGAGAGCGTTCTTTCATAATTTGATCCGTACGTCCATAGTGGACGTCTTCTGGTTTTAGCAGACCGATGCCGGAATGATGATGCTCTCCATTGTACCAGGTAAAAAAGCTTTTGCAGAACACCCTGGCGTCCTCAATTGAACCGAAATTACCCGGGAAATCCGGTCTGTACTTGAGGGTTTTAAACGGTGCTTCCGAATACGGGTTGTCGTTACTGACGTAAGGACGAGAATGGCTTTTTGTTATTCCCAGATCGGACAGAAGAAACGCCACAGGTTTCGATGTCATGCCATTCGACAAGCTCATGACATGCTTGAGCCGCGGTCAGCGTGGATTACCAGTTGTTCTGGCTTGATAGCCTGTTTTTTACAGCTATCAGCGATAAGCCGTTGTGCCAATATGGCCTGTTCACGGTGTGCAACCATCCATCCGACGACATAACGGCTGAAGATGTCGAGAATGACATAGAGATAGAAATAGGTCCACTTTGCAGGCCCCTTGAGTTTTGTAATATCCCATGACCATACCTGATTGGAGGCCGTTGCCAGAAGTTCCGGTTTCTGGTAATGGGGTCTGAGCAGCTGGTTTCTTCTTTCTCGTACTTCGCCATGTTTTTTCAGGATACGGTACATGGTTCTCGTGGAACAGAGGTAGGTTCCTTCATCAAGCAACGTTGCATAAATCTCATGCGGGGCTTTATCACAAAAGCGTTCGCTATGCAAGATATCAAGAACCGATTGCTGCTCCTGCTCTGACAATGCCAGGGGAGGCGTCAAAGATACTCTTTTGCAAGAAAAGTCCTTTTTTGCACCTTTGGTAGTAATAATAACTCGCTCTTGGGATACCCGGCGCCTTGCAGGCCTTTTTGATGCGCACCTGTTGAGCAAGAGATTCAGCAGCATGCATCATATCTTCTCTCCGGTTGGGGTGAGCGGTCTCTGAAGTATTTCCGAGAGTTTTTTTTTGGACGTCAATAATGGTTTCTGCCTGTTTGAGTTTCTCTTTCAGCGGCTGGTTTTCTTTTTCCAGTTCAGCAATACGACAAACGGAAGGATCCATCTTTTTCGCCTTTGGGCCACGATGTTTTGGGCAAAGTGCTTCCAGTGCACCTTTCTTCTGTTGACGACGCCATGTGGTGAGATTGGACGAGTAGAGTCCTTCGCGACGTAAAAGCGCTCCCTTTTGACCCTGCGTAGTACCTGCTTCCGCCTCCTGAAGGATGCGGAGTTTGTATTTCGCGGTGAATTTCCTCCGAACAGACTTCTCGGTTACTTCAGGGTCAGGAAAACGACCGCTTTGGATTGCGCCGCCAGGGGAAACTCCAGTCGCCCTACGGGCTCCTTCCGTTTCCCCTGGCGTGTTATTTGTTTTCAGACTTATTGTACTACTATTTTTCATAGGTTTTCTCCTTTACGCCCTACACTAAACTCTATGGGGTAAAGTGTCCAACTAATATTGACACAGAGGGGGTATCCGTTGAGCAAAATCAGTAAAGGGATATTGAACTTCATACCATTGATGAAATGGATTGGAAGGGTTTAGGTATTCAATTCCGTCTTATTTGGAGGGAAATATTTAAATGAAGAATTAACTCATCAATACGCTGATATTATCTTTTATTCAGCACCAGAGGGAGATATTAATGTTGAAGTGCTTTTAACGATGAAACCTTCCGGCTTTCTCAAAAAAAGAATGGCTGAACAATTCAGTGTTGAAGTGCATACGGTGAATTACCATCTCAAAAAGATTTTTAAAAGAAGAGAATTACAGGAGGATGCAACAATTCGAAAGATCCGAATTGTTCAAAAAGGGAGTAGCCGTGATGTGTGCCGTGACTGTTGATTTCTGTAATTTAGACGCCATTATAGCTGATGACTACCGGGTCAATAGCTGTCAGACAATATAATTCAACATCTAGCCCTAAAACAAGCGAGGTTTAAAAAGCCTTACCCCTCACTGTAATTTTGATCACTTTCAAGCAGTATCTTGAAGCACTTTTTCTTGTGAAAACGTATTATTTGCCATCTCATCGGGAGAAGCACTCCATTTACGTGGGGAAACGGCACCTTTTTCGTTGAAATTCACTAAAAATCGCAAAATCAGGACATACTATCCCTGTATCCGCATCCCTTGTATGTTATTTTTCAGATATATCCGGTCATCGCTTACGCATATTTGAACTTTCGGATTCGTTCCCATGTCGCAAAAAAATCTTTCAGCCAATCATTATATCCAAGCAAACGATACACGATCTTCCTGCCCGTTCTGAGTATCTGACATGGCAATAATATCAAGGTATTCAGAAACCGTCTGAACTCCATTTTCACTACCTGTATTCCCCTTACTCCATTTGGCATTAACAATCCAAACCATGCCTTCAGATTCCACGCCAGCGCCGCTATTACCAGGTATGCCCAGTTGCTTTTCAAGTCCCTTACCGGCATCCTCATCGCGTTTACCCCGTTCTTCAATTGCTCTATCACGTTTTCCTGATCACATCGCCCATTCGCCAACTCCACGATCGCCTCTGCCGTCCTATCCCTCAGGGTGGTTATATAAAAAAAAGTATCGAATGTCATCAAATAGCACCCTCTCGCCTCTTTCCACGTTCAAGTTCTTTTCCAACACAAATCTTCTCGCATTTTCCCGGTTGATATTCAAATTCCGCTACGCGTTCACCCGTCAGCCGTATGTTCTTATATCCCTTTTCTTTGACTAGTTCTTCCTTTCTGTTTTCCGGTTTCTGCCTCTGCTGTGTTTTTACCGCGTACCTCGGCTTACGCACCAGCGCATTCCATGCTTCCTCCGGCAATTCTCCCGCACGTTTTATCAACACTGCACGGGCATCCATCCCAAATACAAAGTCCACTCTCTCTGACCATCGATCAAAATTCCCTGTCAGGGAAAAATCCGTATCCTCACGGATACAGATCTCTTCCGCATATGGCTTAACCACCTCTATCGCCCGGTCTATCCATTTTACCGATCCATCGTGACTCGCCACATTCCCGGGATGATTCTCCAGGTACAATACCTCCTTCGTATTCGCAAACGATACTATTAACGGCGCGTATCCCCATATCCCCTTGTGCGACAGATTCATTCCTCCCTTACATTCCCCATAAGTTCCCGCTATCGTTCCATCCACATCTATCAGCGCCTCTTTCCATTTCTCTTTCCGTCCTTCTGCCCACACCCGACTCCTCACCGTATTTATGCTCTCCATGAGGCTCCCGATATCTTCCGGCGTAAACCGCCTCGTAAAATCACCCGCTGTTGTCGGATCGGGTATCCTCTGCGCTCCCACGGCATTGAGATACCCCTCATTGTTCCTGTTCAACTCTATGTCTTCCAATCTCATTCCACCGACAAGTATATTGTACGCTATATTCAATACGTGATCCGATTCATGGTATGGCACATGTACCTTCAGCAGCTTTACCTTAGCATTTATTTCCTCCACCAAGCCACTCCTCTGCACCATCTGATGGATTGCTCCTATCCCTCCACAACGGATCGCCTGAATCTTCTCTGCTACCTCGTAATGGATGTTTCTCCCCTTGAACATTGGCCTCTCTTGATCTTCCCACTGCTTCCTCTTCAGCCGTCTGTCTATTTTCTGTTTCCTTCCCTTCAGTATTTTGCTATGCTGTTGTCGCAATTTTACACCCATTTGAAATGCCCCTTTTTCTGGTTATTGGTTTTTATGCAAAATCCTATTTTAACCAGTAAAATCGGGCATTTCAAACAACTTCATCTCTCTCGATAAAAAAATCACGCTTGGATAAGGGCTAGATTAAGGCCTTGTCGGCCGCTACCACAGGACTTCCGACCGTAAAAAGACGGTACCCGGCACTGGACACGCAACAAATCAAGGTTACACCAAGCCCCATGTGCCCAAGTTTCCGGAGGAATGGGAGACGAAAGCCTTTCCTACTCCTATCCCAGCTTCTTGTCATGTCAAATTACGGTTGACATCTGATATGTCATACGATAGCATATTGGCAATTTCAGCAGAGCGAGAATGAAGTGGTCGCCGAACAAGGCAACGCAGATCCATATCAATCGCAATCATGATGTTCGAAATTATCGGAAAGATTCACGACATTGATACGAGGCACTTGGAATAGGTAAAAAAGAAAAAAAATAGAACGTCTCCTGGATTAAAAATTATGAAACGTCGCAAGGTCGAACCAAAATTTGCTGTTTGCATTAACAACAAAGACTATGAAGTGTCGTTAGAATTGAGAAAGATTTACAAAGTTCTCCCTGATGCTAAAGCGGAGGAGCATCACTATATAAGAGTTATAGATGAATCAGGAGAGGACTACTTATACTCAGAAGATTATTTTATTCCGATTGAGTTACCCAGAGCTCTAAAAAAAGCGCTGCTGCCGGTATCTTGATCGTATCTGAGATATCAGACAGCAAGGAGGCTTTAGAAGGTGTAAATATTTATCGTTGACGAGCGATGTCACTTTGAAAGATTTGGGCCTATTAACTTTATTAAACATAAAGTTTAAAAATATATTATTTAATGTCCAGATGTGTCGCCCTCCTCTTTTGTGAAACTCATTGAAGGGAAATTGTCATTTTGAAAGATTCGACCCCCATCTTTTCTTCCGACCTTGTTATAATATGTGAGTTTTTCCACAGAAAAATAAATAATATGAGTATTGATTATTTTTTATTCAGTTATTATAATAATTCCAAC
>AYTS01000052.1 GCA_002009475.1 Candidatus Brocadia carolinensis
TTTTTCCTATATTCATGAGCCATTCCTTTCCGTTTGTTATGAAGAATAGAATGGCTATAGTATACTTTGAATTTCAAATCGATTACGACCTTTTTTGCTTGTATTTCTCTTGAATTATAATACTTACAACAAATATTTATTCAAACGTCCGGACAGTAGTGATGCTATATACAGAATTTTTTAAGCATGATATTCAGTTATGGATATACCTTCGCTATATGTCTCAGGAATTAAATTAAGCGTGACCCTCTCCGTTTAATGAACTTGAATTAGAGTGCCTGCCCA
This sequence comes from Candidatus Brocadia carolinensis, assembly GCA_002009475.1. Classification (GTDB taxonomy): domain Bacteria; phylum Planctomycetota; class Brocadiia; order Brocadiales; family Brocadiaceae; genus Brocadia; species Brocadia carolinensis. The sequence goes on from AYTS01000052.1 coordinate 286, forward strand.
AAATATTGGTTCTCTCTTCTCTTGGTTTTTTCGAAATACCCACAAAATTTTTAAAGCCAAATGAGATAAGGCATCTTTTTCCTTCTGTATCGGAAAAATTTACATATCCCATTTTTGATGTTTAAGAATTTGACCCTTCCTTAAAGCCTATATCTTAATTTCACTAAACACTAACTCATTAGTTCTCAATTGGTTATAATTATATTCGCCAATCAGATGTTGTGCGAATAATTTGGCACCTATCTTGCTTCTGATTCAATAACTTATTTTGCAGAAATTAATTATCTGGTAAGGAAAATTTATATGACTATAGCTACATTGGATAATGCTGTTTGTGAAGATATAAAAACAGTTCAAGATACGTTGCATGATATTAAATGCCTTACAAAGTTATATCAGCTATTACGAAATGTTTGTGATGCAAATGAATCTGGGGAGAATGCTCATGATACTCTTGAAGGATTAAATTTAAGAGAAATAGGACATGCTTTGATTTCGGTGTTAGACTTAGAGAAATTATTCCCTCTTGTAAATAATTTTACCGTTAGTGGCACCAATAGTTTGTCCGGAATTGTGGCATTAGTTACGGGAGAAGAAGCACATATAAAGTCCTCAATAGGCCTTCCGCAGTCAATAGGAAACAATGGGATATTCAAGATTGGTGAAGATCCCATTGAATGGGTAGTAAAATATGGAAATTCAATAGTAGTCAGTGATTTCGAAAAAGACAAGCGCTTTAATAAACATACGATGCTATGGTTTTCTGGAAATACCTTACTTTGTGTTCCTATCAAAGTACGGAATAAGGTTGTTGGTGTAATAGGGGTAAATAATAAAAAGTACGGGGAGTTTTATACGGATGGTGATGTTCGATTTTTAGAAATGATTGCAGCTTATACCTCTATTGCAATAAAAGATTCTGATCTTTATTCAGTATCTAATAAAGTTAATAAGATAGACCAACTTACAACAACTTACCATGATAAGAGTAATAAATATTTACCCGTGAACTTAAGAAGCATAAAGACAGGTGCATTTTCTGAATGTGATGTATATTTGAAAACTGCGGTGAACCATGAAATTAGCTATTTGTTGTATTGTAAAGGAAATAAGTTGTTCGATGATGAACGGAAAGAATCCTTTGTGAAGAAAAATATCAACAAAATTTATGTCGCAAAGAATGGAAATGCACAATACCTGCGATATATGGAAGCAAATCTTGTGGATATAATGAACGACGAGCTTTCCACACGGCAAGAAAAGATCGAGATTATCTATAATATAGCGACAAATATGCTGACAGATACTTTAAAAAGCTCAAATATATTTGTGATCATTGAAAGAGGAAAGGAGTTGATAACTGTTATATTGGACTTTATGTCAAGGGATAAAGAGGTCTATTCAAACTTTAAAAAGGTTTTGGTGTACAAGGGAAATGCCCCTAATCACTCTGTAAATGTTGCAGTAATGGGTTTGTTGTTTGGACAGTATTTGGGTATTTCCACAGGCGACCTATTATCTTTGGGTATTGGTCTGTTATTTCATGACATTGGAAAAATGAAAATAGATGCACATACCTTAAATAATGAATTTGATAATTTAACAAAAGTAGAAAAAGAAATGTTGCGGAAACATTCTGATATGGGTTATGTTTTGTTGTCTGGCACCGGCAATTTACCTAGGGAAGCGAGTCTCATTGCTAAGCAGCACCATGAGCAATATAATGGGAAGGGTTATCCATACGGATTAAAAGGGGAGGAAATCCACTATTATAGCAGGATTGCCCATATCGTGGATGAATTTGAAACAGATTTGTCGAAGATCGCAGAATCAGAAACGAAACCTGTTTTTCAAGTATTGCAGCGCATGGTAAAAGAAAAAAGACGGAAATTATGACAAAGAATTATTAAAGAGTTTTGTTAGGTTTATGCAACTGAATACTTACGAAGAACCCACTGAAGTGCCTTGCAAGTATAATAACGAAACATCAGTTTTAAGATGAAAATGGCATAATTTTTTGTATCAGGATTATTCGCATATTTGTTTCCAACAGATTATTAAATATCACTTTATTTAATTCCATTAATCAAGGAGGTTTTGCATATGGGTACAAGAATAAACACCAATATCGGTGCCTTAAATGCTCTGAGGTCATTGACTGACATAAATAATCGAATGTCTGTTGCGCAATTAAGACTGGCTACAGGTAAGAGAATTAATAATGCCGCTGATGATGCAGCAGGCTATAGTATTGCAAAAAAAATGAATGTGCGTGCAAAGGGCCTTGGCCAAGCGTTAAACAATATCGGATCAGCTAAAAATCTCTTGTCAGTTGGGGAAGGTCACTTAAACAATATTGTAGATATTTTAACGCAAATGAAGACAAAGGCAATTCAGGCTGCGGATGATTCACTTGGAACATCAGAGCGTACTGCAATTAAAGCGGAACTCGCGGCATTATCTAATCAAATTAACCTTGAAGTTCAACAGGCCACATGGAATTCTAAAAATATCTTTAGCGGAACTGCTTCGAGTAATGCCACAGCAGGTAACGTCTTATTCAAATTTCAAATTGGTGCAGGTAATAGTTCAACAAACGACTTGTTGCAGTTTAACTTGCTAAAGACAGGTAATGTTAGCCTTGAGGGTGGAAATACAGGTTTTAACTCTAGTCAATTGAGGCTTGATTCAAGCGGCGCTACGAGACTGAGCGGCAATACCCTTGCTGGTTCGCTTGTGGGCTCTTCTGCATCTATACACTTATTGATGGGTAGACTAGACAATGCTATTGCCGATGTATCAGAGGCCTTGAGTTATATTGGTGCCGTGGTAAACAGGCTTACTTATCAAGAGGCTACTTTAAGTGTTGCACAAACCAATACTGAGGGAGCGCGGAGCAGAATTGAAGATGCTGATATGGCATTTGAACAGCTAGAGTCAACGAAATTGCAGATATTGCAACAAACGGCAAGTGCAATGCTCGCACAGGCAAATTCTGGCCCACAAGCCATTCTCAGTTTGTTCAAGTAGAATTATTTTGTTTACGAAAACAAAGACAACCCCCCTTTATCCTCTGCTCGATCAAAAGAGGGTAAAGGGGATATTTTATAAATTGGTCATAATATCTATTGTATAAGTTTTTATAATAAATTATACAAAAGGACGATAAATACTGAATTATTCAATGAGATTTCTCTGGAGCTATAATTGATACAAGATAAAAGAAATTTTCCAATTATTACAAGCAGTAATTTCCAATGTATCGAGAGCAGCAATATAATTAATAGTAGAAAGCAGTAAGTGTATGGTACAACTATCCGCTTGCCTTATTGTCAAAAACGAAGCTAATCTTCTATCACATTGTTTAGAAAGTCTCAGCACTTTTGTAGACGAAATTATAGTCGTAGATACAGGCTCAACGGATGAAACAATGGAAATAGCCAGAAAATATAGTGCACAAGTGCATCAATTTCCATGGACGGAAGACTTTTCTGCTGCACGTAATAATTCCCTCAGCTATGCACATGGAGAATGGATTCTTTACATTGATGCGGATGAAACTATTGATGAATTGAATGCTAATAAAATTCGGAGTGTAATAAACAAAAAAGATGTCATGGGTATTACCGTACGTCAGTGTATTCCTCAACAAAGTAATAACATCGCTACGGCATATTACAGTGAATACTGTCGTATCTTTCGTCGTCACAAAAATATTCGGTTTAAAGGTAAAATACATGAACAGATTTTACCTTCCATCGAGCGAGTGGGTGGTAAAGTATTGCGTACGGACATCGTTGTTTATCATTGGGCATATGCTATTAACGAAGAAAAAAAAACGGTGCCGTGCGGAACGGAATCTCCGCTACCTATTATACGAATTAGAGATGGTACAGAATGACTCTTTTATTTATTTAAATTTAGGGACAACCTACTATGAGCTTGGAAAGAAGGATGCTGCAATACGCGCATTGCAGCGTGCTCTTGATTTAGATAACGGAAGTATCAAGCGTGAACTTATAGGTCAGATTCATTTAAGCCTTGCAAAACTTTATTTAGAGTTAGATAATTTTACAGAAGCCATATATCATGCACAGATGGTTTCATCTTATGATCCTGCAAATCCTTTATCTTCTTATGTACTTGCGACCGTGGCTGTTGTTAACAAACAATATAAAACAGCAATTTTTCATCTTGAAAAGGCAATACAAATTGCTAAGGGTGAAACGGGGTTGTTTCCAAGTGTCGAATTGAACTTAGCCCAGATTTATTTAGAGTTGGGAAGTTGCCGTAGTGCATTAGGTAACATACTGGATGCAGAAAAAGACTTTGCCCAATCATTAAAGTACAATCCTTCTGGGACGTTGACTTATGTATTACTGGGGAATTGTCGTTTTTTGCATGGCGATATAAAAGAGGCAAAAAAAATGTATGAACTAGCCCTTACGATCGATCCATCACTACAGAATGCTAGTGATGGTCTTGCATTATGTCGCGCTAACACGAATAACTAGCGACCTATGGTGTTTCCAAGTCCCCTCTGTGTCAATAATAGTTGGACACTTTCCCCCATATAGTTTAGTGTAGGGTGGGAAGGAGAAAATCTATGAACAATAGTAGTACAATAAACCTGAAAACAGATAACATGCCAGTGGAAACGGAA
>AYTS01000053.1 GCA_002009475.1 Candidatus Brocadia carolinensis
CGGAAATAATGCCAGTTGTCTTGCCGTGGGCTTTTCTCCCCAGACCGCCTCTATCGTCCGAACCCACCCCGCTCGTTGGTTGTCATTGAGTTCTCCAAGGTAGAGCACTTGTCGCTGTACCACTCTTCCTCCGCTGATCCGGCGGTTTTCTACGACGCTCCAATACCGGTGGGTTTTCCCGTCTTTTGTCCGTGTCTTTTCTCGTAAAAACATGCGGACATTTTCTCACGCTACCGTGAAGTCGTCAAGAGGGTAGGTCGGCACTACAAGCCGTTTTTGAAATCGACCCCAGTAAAATCAATGGCTTCCAGGAGACAAATGCCCAAAAATGACCTTTTTTGGGTGCGAATTGCGAAAGTCGGGCTAGTCAGGCGATTGGCGAAGCGCATCGGCGCTACACGCGTCGCGTAAGCTTCCGTGAAGATTGGAGAGGCCACCTATGGCAAGGACGTTTTGCCTCTTTCCCAATGGACAAAACTCATCTGTATGTAGCTGTACGCTATGTTGAACTGAATCCTGTAAGGGCAAATTTGGTTAAGAAACCAGTGGAAAGATTTTCTCTCAAAAGGTCTATCGGTTGAGGAAGTCGAAAAGTTTCGACGTCACGAGCGAACCGTGAGGCCTCTTGGCGCTGACCATTTTTTAGCAGGTCTTGAAAATGTACTTGGTAGAATACTCCGTAAGCAGAAACCCGGCCCAAAGGTGGCTCAAAAGAAAAATATGATTCTCTAAAATTAAGCATGGTGTCCCCGAAATTCCCCCGGAGGAACGCCGATCACGCGCTGGTAGGAATCTAACGTCCTAAATGTCGCTCCTCCGGGTCGCTCAGCTTGGACGTTCGCCCTACATTGAGAAAGATGAAGGTGCGGTTGAATTTGACGCTTTAAGAAAAGTAGCCGATTCCGCTGTATCTTTCCTCGCTTGACATAACTTTCACTTTGTGATTATAATGTAATTACATTTTGCCGGGAGGAATTGTGTAATGAAAACTCGTTTAGTTCGTATTGGCAATTCGCGTGGTGTTCGACTGCCAAAATCTATTATTGCGCAAGCCGGGTTAACCGAAGAGGTGGAGTTGGGGGTACGAGATGGAGCCGTCATTATCGCCCGCGCCACCTCTGCTCGCTCAGGGTGGGCTGAGGCTGCCAGGCAGATGCGTCGGCGCGGTGAAGATCGGATGCTTGATGCCCCCTTCTCGACCCGTTTTGATGAGAAGGAGTGGCGGTGGTGAAAACCGAAGAAGTCCGGCGCGGTGACGTAGTCCTTGTTAGTCTTGATCCGGGCAGAGGGGGAGAGATCCAGAAGACTCGCCCGTGTGTAATTGTTTCACCGGACGAACTCAATGCCTATTTGCGAACTTTTATCGTGGCTCCCCTCACAACTGGTGGACATCCCTATCCGTTCCGAGTTCCCTGCCGGTTTGAGCGTCGTGCGGGGTATGTCGTGATTGACCAGATCCGGACTGTTGATCGGGAACGCTTGGTACGTCGTCTTGGCAAACTGTCGCCATCCACCCTGGGGCGTATTCTTGCAATATTACAAGAGATGTTCACAGCATAATCGCGGGCTAACAACCGCATCAACCTGACGCGGAATAGTCGGGTCAGGTTTTGGCATTGCTGGTTGCCCGCGTAGGTTATGCAGATCGTTAGCCTGAAAAATCCTTGAATGTTAACCGTCCTATGGCTGTACTTTGTATATACAACAGGAGGTGATCGTATGCTGGCAAAAATCCAAAAATGGGGAAACAGCCAAGTCCTTCGTATCACGAAGGCACTTCTCGCAGATGCACAAATCAATATTGGCGATGACGTCAATGTCGCAGTCAAAGAGGTAATTTAATCGTCACGCCAGCTCAAAGAAGCCGAAGAAAATATCATCTCAATGACCTTGTTGCAAGAATACCCAAAGGCTACCAAGTCAAAGAAACCGATTGGGGAAAATCAGTCGGCAATGAGGTCTGGCAGATGCTCGCCTGCATTCCCAAGCGGGGAGATATGATCGCGATTACCTTTGAACCGCAAGCTGATCATGAACAGAAGGGATGCCGCCCGGTTAAAAAAAAGACAAAAGACTGAACGTAAGAATTTCTGAAAGAGACCTGACGGAATTACAATAGAAAGCGGTAAGCGAAGGAATACCTTATCAGACGTATGTTTCCAGTATACTTCATAAATTTGTGAGTGGAAAACTGGTAGAGGCAAAAAATTAAACTGATAACAAATCACTAAATAAATCTTCCAGAATTCTTACCTGCTATCCCGCTCATGTCCTGGGAAAGATACCTGACAATCGCCTGTACTTTGTTATTCTTGCGTTAGCTGGTTGTTGCTTGATCTTTGCTACATCGATGTACAATACTTACTTATTGAGAAAATTCTAAGACAACTGCATGGCCATTCAAGAGTGAAAAAGTGACAAGGCACTTGAGATGCATGAAAAATTTATAAAATTAACAGCATATGAAAATAAATGAGATATTTAAAAGTATTCAGGGAGAGACGTCTTATGCCGGGCTGCCATGTACCTTTATACGCATAACAGGATGCAATTTGCGGTGCAGCTACTGCGATACCACCTATGCCTATGATGAAGGTACGGAGATGCCGATCAGCTCAATCCTTGAACGTGTTGCCAGATATAAAACGAAATTGATCTGCATCACCGGCGGCGAACCGCTAGCGGATAAGGATACCCCCGCTTTAATCAATGAATTACTCTTCGGAAATTATACGGTTCTTGTGGAAACCAACGGCAGCTACGACATACGTGCAATTCCACAAAGAGCCATAAAAATTATGGACATCAAGTGCCCTGACAGCAAGATGAGTCACTTGATGCACTGGCAGAATATCGCGTATCTCACGAAATCAGACGAGTTGAAATTCGTCTTACATTCCCGAGGTGACTACGAATGGGCAAAAGAAGTGATAGAGAAATATCGTTTATCTGAGATTACCAAGATATTGATAGGGACAGTCTTTGATATCCTGTCGCCTAGAATGGTAGCCCAGTGGATTTTAGAAGACAATCTCAATGTGCGATTTCAACTGCAACTTCATAAATATATCTGGGATCCTCAAACACGGGGGGTTTAACATTCCATGAAAGATTTAGCCATCGTGCTGGTCAGTGGCGGCATGGATAGCTGCGTCACAGCAGCTCTTGCGCATATGCAGTATGAACTTGCGCTCCTGCACGTGAACTACGGTCAGCGAACGGAGTCGAGAGAACTCAGTGCATTCAACGACATTGCATCATACTACCGCATACCGGAGGATAGAATCCTCATATCAAACATCGATTACCTGAGTAAGATCGGCGGATCGAGCCTGACCGATCCCCGCATCAAGGTGCAGGACGCTCTGGTAACGGCCGGAGAAATCCCGGACTCGTATGTCCCGTTTCGGAATACCCATCTCCTGGCCATTGCCGTCTCCTGGGGTGAGGTTATCGGTGCGAGGAAAATATTTATCGGCGCTGTGGAGCAGGACAGCCCAGGCTATCCCGATTGCAGACCTGTCTATTACGAGACATTCAACAAACTCATCAAGGCCGGCACCAAGCCAACAACGGCTATTGAGGTGGAAACTCCCCTCATAGACAAGAGGAAATCAGAGATTGTAAAAACGGGTATTTCTCTGGAAGCACCGCTCCATCTGAGCTGGTCGTGTTACAAAAACACCGAAAAGGCGTGCGGTCAGTGCCACAGTTGTTTTCTGCGGCTAAAGGCCTTTCGCGAGGCCGGAGTCAAAGACCCGATTCCTTATAGTATTACCGTATAAAAACACATTTTTCAGAGAATTCCATAGCGCAGCAGGGCCGCAACCAATTTCCCTCTATCGGTAGGACAAGCGTCCCCGCTTGTCATGATGGTGTAAAACGGGGACGGTTGTCCTACCACAGGGATTTAGAGGCGTGTTAAAAAACTTGTAAAAACATGCCCTCATGAAACTCGTCCTCGTAAAAATGGGGAATGAGAGAAAAAATTTTTTACACCGTAATACGATGGTCTTAATGCAGATTTCTTCGCCGGCATGACCCCGAATAAAGGCAGAAAATTGAGGGCATCGCAATGGATATGTGGGATCCGTACATCCATGCAGTAAAGAATCACGCGCCTCATGTAAAGATTATCTTTGATCTGTTTCATGTTGTATCAAGTTTTAGCAAAGTGATTGATAAGATACGAAATGCTGAATACCGAAAAGCCTCAAAAGAAAATAAGGAGGTTTTTAAAGGTTCAAAATATCTTTTCCTGAAAAACAAAAGAACTCTTCGCAAAAAAGGACATCGGGAACACTTGAAACAGCTTTTATCGCTTAACGAAACCATCAACACTGCTTACATCCTGAAGGACAAAGTAAAACCGCTCTGGCATTATCGATCACGGACATGGGCAAAAAAGCCCTAGAAGACTGGTGTTGTATGGCGAGAACACTCACTCATCCTGAAATTTACAAATTTGCCAACATGCTTCAGAAATATAGCTATGGAATCCTGAACCACTGTGATTATCAGATCCATACAAGTAAACCCGAAGGGGTTAATAACAAAATCGAAGTTATCAAAAGAAAAGCGTATGGGTTCCTTGATGAACGGTACTCTTCCGTAAAAATTATTCAAGCTTTTGCATACTAATTCTATTGTGTTATCAAGACGGCACTAATCCAAGGCCAATTTGTCAAATTTCTTACTGCTTCTTTGTTTTTCACCATAGCAATAAGCCCCCGTTCTGCCTGTCCTATCGCTGCATCCAGAGAATCAAATACCCTGTTGGCAAAATAGTTGCGCCGAAGTTTGTTCCCTGGTTGCTCTGCCGTGTTCAATTCGGAAGAATTTGGTGGCAAAAACACCAGCGCCATGTTTTTTGGAATTCTAAGTTCTTTGCCTTTATGGGATGACGCACCATTAACGATCGTAACATGAAATTCATCCGGATGTGCCTTGCTTACCTGTTTTAGAAAACAACTCATATTTTCCGTATTTATCTTTTCTCTGGTTATGTGATCAATATCTCCGTCACACGAACTTACCGCTGCATGTTCATACTTAAACTCCCGTACCAGGGCAAGACTCACCACTGGCCTGTGGAGTGATGGCGCCCAGCAGGCACGAGGATCACTCATCCGACCAAAGCGGACCTCGTCTTGAAACATAAGGCGAATCCGGAGATTGTCCTGGTTTTTTACGCAGGCGGCAGCCACAAGGTCTGGAAGTTTTTTTTTAAACTCCTCCTGCGCAGATCGATTACTCTTGGGATGCTTGGTATCCGGCTGTACCTTACTCCATCCATGGCGCCAGTAACCGATAGGTAGTTGACATAGGCGTATTATGCCCAAGCCGTCTTACAAGAGCTGCATGAATTGGAGGCACAGAAAGAACACCAACGGCTGTTGTCTCTGCTTCCCATGCTGAAAGGAACTCCCGTTCCTCCTCTATAGTATTACCGTGTAAAAACTTCTTTTTTTGTAAGTTTTTTCACAACCTTATTTATCCCTTATCAGGAGGTACAGTTTATAAGAGAAAGATTGCTTCGCGGAGTTTACACTGAGCAGCGCGAATGTGCTCGCAATGACAGTGCACCAATGTCATCAAATGCATAGCCTATGTCATTGCGAGGGTCTTTTCCGAAGCAATCTCCCGCTTTCACAACGGAGAATTGAGTGCGGCTTTGCTGCGCTATGGATAAAGAGAAACGGCGACGCCCACCCCAGGAATTTCTCGATATGCCATCTCGATGACGAAATTCCTCTCGTTTGCGAAAGACTGTCCTGCGGCTTGTTCCGAGCACCTCTGCCGTCTTTGCCGCATCAAAACCTGACTCGACCATCAACACTACCGACAGCGCCGTATGAAGCACTGCGGCTGTGATTGCCTCATCGCAATACTTGCAAGCTTGACTGATTTCTTTTTCGGTTATATGCATTGTTCTTGCCATGAGTCACCTCCATGACAAGATTATATATTAATGCTATCTTGAATGCGATCTTGAATCAGACGGTGAGAGAGGCATCGGGGGGTTTAAGTCTGTATTTCGGTTTTTATAACAACGAAAGATTATATCAATCACATGAGTCCAGAACGCCAGCGATGCTGTATTTCAGGGACAAAAAGGCGTGGAAAGGAGAGGTGATAAGAAATATTGAACTGACAGGATACAAATGGCAAGGGAGCAAGGACTGAGAAACGTGCAGTGGGTGAGCAGGAAAACTCCATACTGCTCCGTTCCAATCCGTTTTCCTGCTCATCAAATAGTTCAAAGATACGTCACAAAAACAATACTAAAAGGCTATCTTATTTTTGTGAAATAATTGTCTAGACAATGGGGTACACCTTAGACAATCCTGGCTTTCATAATGTTTTATAATACCGTGCACATCTTTATCGAAAGACTTTTTATTTAAATACGGAAAAGATTACGCAGGAGAAAGAAAAAAGTATCTGGAATTTATGTCTACTTTTTTTATGGTTGAAATAATTATTCAAAAATTAATCTTTTTTATGAATATTTGTAAGTATTTGATTGCACGATAATTAGATTGTTTTTTGTTACAATTCTTATCTCGTGTTTCTTACTTTCTTACGCATGGCATATGTGTTGCTTATTTGCAAAGACAAGATTGAGAATAATCAATATTTTATCCGAGAGGAACCAGACATGCCAGAAACAGTGATAGATCAATGTGGCGGATATGACTTGTTAGAAAGTCTGTTTGGCAAAAATAATTCATTAACAAACAGGTCAGGTTTTCAGAAAGCGGATATAAATTCAATTCAGTCTGATCTCGGTAATGAAGACAGGAGTGAAAAAGGAGTTATTTCATTCCAGATAATGTTGAAACAGCAGCTAAATGACCATAGAGCTCTGAATATTCCCGATTTGCAAAAATCGACGGATACTATGTCAATACCCGCCGTTACGGCACTATTTCAAGATGACATAGAAAAGGCAAATCCAGTTGAAATGAATAATATACACCTGTGTGACGGTGCACATAGCATGGGGAAAAATCCTGATATAACTCATTCTTCCAAGGAAAAATCCGATGAATTCTCCTCGTTAACACAAGGAGATGAAAAAGGCGGTGAACAGGAATTTTCAGAAAATCAAATAATAGATATCGTCCAAGCATCAGCTATTTTACCCAATGCATGTATAGATTATTCAGAAAATGTAATTAAAGTTAGCAAGCAAAGTCTTCCAATGAATAATGGAATAGATACCACAAACCCCCAATTTACTATTGATAATTATCTCGGTTTGGATAGTGATAAAAAGGAAATTTTCGCAATTTCTCTTCCAGAAGGAAAAATAAATAGAACTGATTCACAACAAGTTGAAAAATTCACGCATACGAATAACGCCAGTCTTTTATTCGGCACAGAAACAAACGTCATGGACAGCTTTACCTCTGAAAATCAACTCAAAAGGTTGGATGTTGCTGAGGAAAAGCTATTAAAGCATCCCAATAATTTGCAAAAGATGAGTAAGTCAGTTTTCAGTACTATGCAAGAATCCGGACTTGTAGGTTTGGATACGGATAAGATCAATGTCAGCGAACTTCCTGCAGCCTTTAAGTCACAGTCCCAGCAGATCATGCAGGAAATTATGAACACGCCTTTTATTCGAGAAGTACATGTTTTAACCAATACCGAAGAAAGAGACAAAAAAAATGAGTTATCGAATATTAGCGGTGATGTATCTTCCAAGCAAAATATTCCCGTCGTTCAACAAACAGATAAGGAAGGGGGTCTGTCAGGAAATTTAACCCAAGGACAAAGTGAAACAAACTATACGCCTGTTGATGCGCAGATACAAGAGCTTAGCGGTAGTCATGCAGATACGCAGACAACCACGAATGGTACGCAATTACCTACCATCAACTTTCCACAAGACATGGAGGTATTTTCTGGTAACAGCATGAGTCAATTGTTTTCCACAGAGAGCCGCATAGATAACGAAATTCGCGCATATCACGGAAGCTCGACCACGGGGACAGAACAGGTACACAGCAATATTGTAGAACAACTTATCGAAAAAATCAGTATGGTAAAACATGGTGATAGATCAGAATTAAAACTTGACCTTGCTCCTCCAGAACTTGGAAGTGTAAAAATCCATTTTATCGAAGAAAATGATGAAATCGAGGCAAAAATATTTGTAGAGAATGCGGAAGTCAAGGCTGCTATTGAAAACAATGTTCATCGACTGAAAGAATCTGTGGCGACAAGCGGGTTCGATATCCAGAAATTGGAAGTATATATTCAGAATGACAAGAGCTACGATGGAAAATCTTCGGAAAATTCGGAAACAAAGGACCAACAACATTATCAAGGGAAAAGTCAGGGTGGGAGCAATGAGGATTACTACGACCGTGAAAATGATAGAAGCAATGCAATGAAAGAAGTAGTTGACGGGAAAACAACGAATTTAATAGTTGATTATATTATATAAGGAGAAAAAAATGGCTGCAGTAAGTACTTCGGGTATAAGTTCAGAAATCAGTATGGATAAATTTCTCACACTCTTTGTGACGCAATTGCAAAACCAAAATCCGTTAGACCCTACCGACAATTCTGAATTTATGTCGCAATTAGCACAATTTAGCGCATTGGAACAAGCACAACAGCAGACAGGATACCTTGCAAATATGGCCAGTATTGAAACAGCCTCTTTACAACTAGATCAAATAACTATGGCCAGTACATTTATTGGCAAGACTATAAAATACAGCAATGATGGCAGGGGTGATGTAACCAGCACAGGTGTTGTAGAAGGAGTTAAGCTCGAAAAGAACGGAACGGTTTCATTTATTATTCATGGAGAATCTGTTTCTATTTCAAAACTCATAGAAGTTAGTAAGCCAGCGGCAGATGAATCATAAAGGTACGTATTCAATCAAAATTATTCGGTAAAAAATAATTGAAAGGAGGCAGATTATGGGACTTAGCAGCGCATTATATTCAGGCATATCGGGTATTCGTGCTCACCAAAGCATGTTGGATATCATTGGTAATAACCTGGCAAACATTAATACGTATGGGTACAAATCATCCCGACTATTATTTTCTGATATGTTAAGCCAAACGATAGCAACGGGATCTAACGGCAACGCGATGCAGGTAGGAAAAGGGGTAAAATTAGCCAATATCTCATCAGATTTTTCGACAGGAAGTATGGATGCAACCGGTAGCGTTTTTGACCTTGGTATCGAGGGTGAGGGGTTTTTTGTTGTTAATGGTGGCAATAGTAATTTTTTTACCAGGGTTGGTGCATTTGAGCTTGACGAAAACAATGTTCTGATTGATAAGAGTTCAAGTTATAAGGTCATGGACACAAACGGTAATGAAATTATTATTCCTATCGATTCAACGGTTTCTGGCCAGGCTAGCTCAAAAGTTACCGTTAAAGGAAATTTGGATAACGCGCAAACAAGTAATAAAGCGGAAGTATTATTCATGGCTGCTAGCCTAACGGAAAGCGCTGTAGCTGCAATAGCAACAACGGCATTAAATGACCTTGATTCAAATTCGACTGATTACTCTGATGGCAACACCATTCGCATTAATGGAACAAAATCAGATGGGAGTGCCATCCCTACAACTACCTTCACGTATGGTGCTTCTAATGACGGCACAACCGTTGGAGATCTTATAAGTATTATAAATACTGCATTTTCCGGGGATGCTACTGCCAGTCTAGATGCTTCCGGAAAGATTGTCCTCAAGTCAGATACGGCAGGAAGTGACGAACTAACCCTTGTTTTATCTGACGGTAGTTCATCTGGTTCAGGCGTAACAACATGGGATAACCACGCATTTAAGGGTTCTACCGTTGAAAGAACGGCAACAATCTATGATTCTCAGGGTGGTTCACATTTAGTTCAATTGAGATTTACAAAGCAAATGGACAATCTATGGGATCTTAATGCTTCTATGAACAGCAGTGATGGTACATTTGCCAGTAGTGATAATAAGATCACGGGCATTACATTCAACGATGATGGTACCTTTAGTACCAGCGGTGACACAACACTTCAATTTATTTTTAACGGTATCAGTAGTACACAGTCTGTAGCCTTTAATCTTGGTACTTCAGGGAAAAATGATGGTATTACACAAAACAGAGGCACTTCAAGTGTTGTGGCAAACGCAGATGGTTATGCCTATGGAAGATTCAGTGGGGCCGCTATAGACCCAGACGGTGTTGTAAAGATAGTGTATACTAATGGTATTGCACAAGACCTTGCAACGTTAAGGGTTGCCTTATTTAACAATAACAATGGTTTGGGTAAGGTGGGAGACAACTTATATGAACAGTCAACTACTTCAGGTGAGCCGATGTATGTCACCGCAAATTCAGGTCGATCCGGTAAAATCAGAAGCGGTTTTTTAGAGAGTTCTAATGTTGATATGGCTGTCGAGCTAACATCACTTATTACGGCACAGAGGGGCTTCCAGCTTAACACAAAAGTCATCACAACGGCAGATGAAATTTTGGCTGAAATTGTCAATCTAAAGAGATAGTAAATGCAGTATCGTGACAGTTCGCAGTGATTAAATACCGGCCTCTTATCGTCTTGGAAACGGTACGTAACTGCTGTGAACTGTTACGCCGGGTAGTGAACGGTATAATCAGCATCAAACTATTCTCTGAAATCCTCAAAGTATAGCGGTAAATGAGCATGGTAATGAGTTTATCGTTTGGAAAATACCTTCTTGTTCTCAATTTTTATAGTTTCGTATTTGAACAACGTGTAAATATTTTAAACAGGTTCTTTCCTGCCAGGAAAAATTTTTCGACCATCTGGGAAATATTTGATTGTTCTACTCAGAAAAGTTAGTGGAGGCGTTATTCAGAATGCAGTTTATAAGTATCAGAACATATCAAATAAACAAGGGTTATAAGAAACAACCGTGATATGAAGTTTTGATACAATATTTGGTATCAAGATTGCGAAGCAAAGAAGGAATGCATAAAGCAATCTTTCCACTCTACTTGGAGGAGATATATGATTGTAGGACTTTATACGGGGGCATCGAGTATGATAAGCCAGGGTGATTATCAGGCAGTTATAGCACGGAATCTTGCAAATATAAATACTGTTGGCTATAAGAAAAATGTTGCTGTTTTTCAATCCCTTATTTCTCAACCACAGGATAAGGATATGACTCATGGTACCGGGAGCACGTTGGGTACTATCACTACAGACTTTTCACAAGGCACCTTGGAATACACGGGCAACGATCTTGATATTTCAATAAAAGGAGAAGGCTTTTTTGCCGTAAAAGCGGATACTGGAATTTTGTATACGAGAAAGGGGCAGTTTATGTTGTCGCAAGACATGACAATAATAACCCCTGAAGGATGGCCGCTCCTGGGACATGGTGGTGAGATTCGGGTTCCACAAAATACGAAGGGCATTACAATAAAAGAAAATGGAAATATTTCTGCCGATGGCAAGGGAATAGACAAGATAAAGATTGCTGCAGTTCCTGACTTGACTGCTCTCGAACCTATCGGTGGTTGTGCTTACAAATTATCAGATAAAGTACCGCAGCCGAAAGATTCAACTGATTTTAAAATAGCGCAACGATACTTGGAACGATCTAATGTAAATGCTATAGATGAGATGGTCAATATGATTTCCAATATGAGAGGATATCAGGTTGGCCACAAAGTAACCGATTCTATAGATGATACGCTAAAAAAACTCATTAAAATTGCAACATAAAGGAGATTTTTATGATTAGGGCTTTATATACAGCTGCTACCGGTATGAAGGCGCAGCAATTATATTTAGATAATGTCTCAAATAATTTGGCCAATATAAATACTACGGGATTTAAGAGGAGCCAGGTTAATTTTCAGGACCTTCTCTACGATAAAAAGTTTATTGCCGGTTCTGAATCTGCACAGGGCTTCGAGATCCCTTCAGGCATTCAGCTTGGCGGTGGTGTAAGACCAATTTCCACATCTAAGGTATTTAGTCAGGGAAATCAACAAACTACCAATCGGAACTTGGATGTTGCCATTGAAGGTAACGGTTTCTTTCAGATCAGCAGGCCTGACGGTACCATAGCATATACGCGGGATGGTGCATTTGAATTGAATAGCAGGGGAGAGATTGTGACCGCTGATGGTTTACCATTGACACCGAGTATTACCATTCAAGATGCCAAAGAAATTTCAATTGGAAAAGACGGCGTCGTATTCATAAAGACCTCGGATGGCAATCTTCAGAATGTGGGACAAATTATGCTGGGAATTTTTTCTAATCCGGCGGGGTTAGAGCTCCTTGGTGGAAACATGTATGCAGAAACTGTTGCATCAGGTTCCCCCATTGTATCAGTGCCAGGGACACAGGGAACGGGCGACATTCATCAGTATGCACTGGAAAATTCCAATGTTGATACTGTTACGGAACTTGTTAATCTTATTACGGCACAACGCGCCTATGAAATCAATTCCCGTGCAATAAAGGCGAGCGATGAGATGTTATCGACTATCAACAATCTGTCATAACGCAATAAGTTATTAAACTTCTCACCGGGGTTATCTTTTTAGACAAGAAAATGAGGATAGTGACAAAATAGTTTGCTGAAGTGTATTCAAGAAACATGGGGGTTTTGTTATGAAATTAAAGGGTTTAATTTTTTTGCCAGCAATAATTTTTTTTTATTGTACACACAACTGTCGCTGAGATAATTAAGATTGACCTTAAGGAGAAAGTAGTTTTACCCGAGAAACAGATAGTTCTGAGTGATATCGCCTCTATCTCCTGCAATAACCCAATTCTTTTGGAAAAGGTTGGCAATGTTTTTTTAGGCAATACTCCTTGGCCAGGTAATATCAGGAAAATTGAAAGAGATCTCCTTGCAATGCGTCTCATGGATGAGGGTATTGATGTGAATGATGTGACATATGGCAGTACAACCGTATCGGTAGTTTCTGCTGAGTCAACTATCATTCGCGGGAACGAGATCCTGGCGGCAGCTAAGGAATATCTTTTGTCGAATCTGTCTCGTTCCGGAGATGAAATCATCATTGAGTCTGACAGAATGATTCAGGATAAAGTATTGCCTGCCAGTAAAGAAGATGTTCGCCTGGAGGTAGCACAGGTTGAGACAAACAAAGATAGAGGTAACGTTCAATTAATTGTCCGCATACTGACTAATGATAAACTATGCATGAAGGTGCCGGTGTTTTTTAACATACGACGGTATGAGAATGTTGTTACTTCCAGTAATAGAATAGACAGAAATGACACATTAACCTTGGATAATCTGATAATGAGCAGGATGGAGACAACAAAATTATCCAGAACATTGTTTAGTAAGGTAGAAGATCTTGCGGGGAAACGTGCCTTACGTGCGATTTTACCGAATACTCCAATTACTCCAGAACTTGTCGATAATTCACCCGCAATTAAAAAAGGTGATCTTATCAAGGTATTTATTCATGCCGGTAATCTTCATGTGGTAACAAAAGGGGTGGCAAAGGAAGATGGTTGTGTAGGAAAAATTATCAGGGTAAAAAACATTGACTCGAATAAAGACTTATACGGTAAGGTAGAGGATTCAACCACAGTTAAAATTGTTTTTTAACGAAGACCATGAAAAATACAAGGATGCTACAATATTATTCATAGCTTAGTACACCAATTTTACACGAGGAAAGAAAGATAGTAATGATAAAAACAAAAATAAAATTCGTGAAATGTTATTTTATAATATTTCTTTTGATCGGAATACTATCTTTGACATGCTGCAACAAAGTCCAGGCAGACTCAATCTGGAAAAAACGTATTGCTACAAATACGAATTTGTTTAATGACAACCGAGCCCGGGGAATAGGAGATATAGTAACGGTGCAAATAGATGAATCTACACAAATTACCGGCACAGAAGATTCTACTGCTGATAGTGCGCAAAAACACAGCGTCAATATAGATACTACAGAGTTTCTTACAAAAGTGCTCGGAGATACAAGTGGCTATTTGCCTAATTATAAATCTGACACAAGTCACAGTTTTAGTGGGAAAGGGGCATACGAGAGCAATCGTAATCTCCATTTAGAACTTACAGCTGTTGTTGCGGAAGTATTGGCTAATGGAAATTTAATTATTGAAGGAAATCGTGATGTCAATATTAACAGTGAAAAATACAATATCAAGGTGTCTGGAATCATACGGCCTATCGATATTAATTTAAGCAATGTTATACAATCATCATCAATTGCCAACGCTAATATTGTACTTGAAGGGAAAGGTTTCTTAACAAGGGCAGGGAAACGGGGATGGTTGAATAGAATCTACGAAGTAGTATGGCCATTTTAGGTGTTGTTTATTAGTACAGACACACTCTTAATTACTGTCTGGAACAATTGTTTGCGACTTACATTACCTTGTTAAAAAATGTAAGCGGCGCATTTTTTCTTCAGTCGTTTCGATTTAATTTTAAAATAGCCATGGGCAAGTTATTTGTTCTTTGATAAGGCATTGGTAGAGGCAAATTCAAGCATGGCATTGATAGCCTGTTTGATTTCATTGAAGGTTTTAGGTTTTGTTTCAAGGATTTTCGTAAGATAGACATTTTGTTTGATCCCGTAGGTAAGAGTCCATGCAACATGACAGAGGTTCCAGTCCCGCTCAATCTTGTTGATGTGTCTGACCTGATAGTGATCAAAGTAAAAGGTGTCCTTTAATTCCTTGCCAGAGAGAGCGAAGTTTTCTGCAGATAGATCGAAAAGTTTTCTAGCAATTTGTATTTTGTCTTTGACCTGGGAGTTGTTTTTTTCCTCTGGGGAACTCGCTGGCAGGTAGGGAGTGATATCAATGGGAAAATGCTTTGAGTCTGAAACGAATGCGACTCCGACATTGCAGACCTCTTTTCTTTTGAGTGGTCCACAATATTGCAACTGTGCACCCTCAGTCTTCTTCGCAAAGGGTTTTGGGCATCCGGTGTCATCGATGGCGAGAAAGCCATTTTTTGTGGGAGCAGTGGTTCTTTGTTTTTGAATGATTTCCCGTCGTGTGCATTTGATTGCCGGATATCCCATTTTGAATCTGAGAAGAATTATAGAAACTTCTGATAATCGGTATGAGTGGCTCTTGCCACTGCAGCAAGGGGGTTTCTTTTGTAATCTTTGAACAAGACATAGATGACCAGGGTAAGCAGGGCCATTAGTTTTTTTGCTAAAGCAAGAGGCGAAATATTTCAGAAACGTAATTAGCAGAGGGATGTTTGCGCCAAAAATACTCAAATCCTTTGCTCCTGTGGTCGGTCGACCGGAAAGTTCACAAGTGCAATTCATAGCAGGAGTAAAGGAACAAGTCAGGCGCAATATAAGTTGAAAATTATTGATTTGTGGTAAGTTGTACCGAACTCTACTTCTGACTTAAAAAGTATTTTTATATTAACATTTTTTAACCAAGTAATGTTTTTAAGAGATTTATAACGATGTTTTTCTACTTTTCCCATTTTTTTTACGTACAAAAAATTGTCAAGTAATAACAATATCTGATATTCCTGCCAAGGGTAAGTTTATGAGACAAAAGTATATTTTACAAAAGAAAACTATATTATTTGTTATTCCTTCTTTAGCAGGGGGCGGTGCTGAGCGTGTTATGGTGAATTTAATCACGCATTTAGAAAGAAGCAGATATGACATACGATTAGCGCTCTTTGAGAAAAAAGGTAAATATCTTTCAGCTCTACCTGCTTACGTCAAAGTATATGACTTAAAAAAGAAAAACATATGCAGCTACGTAAGGCTTGTTTTCTTATTAGCCGTGATACTCCGGAAAACAAAACCAGTTACAGTGGTTAGTTTCCTGGATTATGCTAACATGATCACGATAATAGCTAAATTCCTCTCATTCAGGAAATCCAGACTGATTATTAGTTCACGAAGCTTTTTACATAAAGAGCTGATCAGTAAGAAATTTAAAGGGTTAAGTTTTATTCTTTACAAATATTTATCAAGATACGCGGATTACATTGTAGTTAATTCTCTGGAATCAAAAAATCGTTTTATCCAATTACTCGAATCAAATCCGGATACCGTACGCGTAATATATAATCCACTGGATATTAATGCCATAGATAAGCAAAAAGAAGCGCATATAGACTTTGATTTTCTTGCTGGATATATATTAGCAGTTGGACGATTGAGCAGAGAAAAAGGATTTTTGTATCTCTTGAGAGCGTATGCATTAATTAAAGAAAAAATCAATGAAAAGCTTGTTATTTTAGGAGAAGGACCAGATGAGCAAATGCTCAAAAGTTTGACTAAAGATTTGGGAATTCAAAAAGAAGTGTATTTTTTAGGGTTTCAAAATAACCCTTATAAATTTATGAAGAACGCAAGTATATTTGTTTTGTCTTCTCTTAATGAAGGATTTCCCAATGTACTTATTGAGGCAATGGCGTGCAGAACATCAGTTGTTGCTACAAATTGTACATCGGGACCGGGAGAAATTATAGAAAATCATAAAAATGGCATTCTGGTACCACCGGCGGATGAAAATGCCTTAGCGGAGGCCATAGTCGATTTACTTAAGAACAAAAATTTAAGAATGAAATTTTCTGAAACCGGAAGAGAAAGGGCAACGGAATTTAGTGTAGAAACGATACTTCCTCAGTTTGAAAAATTATTCTAGATTTGCCAATCTATTCAAATTAATTGTATGAAGCATATCAATAAACTACAAACGGAAGAAATAGTGTTTGTTCTTCTTGAAAATAGTAGCATTACCTTGATGTTAAGGAATTTCAATTACCCCCCATAATCCCCCAGTAAACTGGGGGGAAACAGGGAGGTATGTCGCCGAAGGCTAATTAAAAGATATTTTTTTTACTAACGTTTTTTTAGCAAAGTAATGGACTTAATATTTGGAATTGTCATCAATGCAAAATATCTCTAGTATGAGAAACAAAAGATGTCGCATGAACATTGTTCATGTCTATACTCGGACAATTTTTTTTCATAGTTCTTTTTTCATGTTTAATTCCGTATTGCGAATCTGCAAATGCAGCTATTCGTGTTAAGGACATAGCCTATATCAAGGGCGTTCGCGATAACCAGCTTTATGGATATGGACTTGTTGCCGGGCTTCAGGGAAGCGGAGATAGTCAGATATTCCGTTTTACAAGACAACTGGCAGTCAATATTTTCGAAAAACTGGGTGTGCTTATATCAGAAGCTGATTTCTTGTCAAGAAACATTGCGGCGGTTACGATCACAGTTAACATCCCGGCTTTTGCCCGACCAGGAGATAAGCTCGATGTGATAATTTCTTCTATTGGTGATGCGAAAAGCCTTGAAGGTGGCGTCTTGCTCCAGACAGCATTACAAGGTGCTGATAATGAAGTATATGCAGTGGCACAGGGGCCTTTATCAATTGGTGGATATAATATCGAAGGGCAATCTCAATCTGTTCGCAAAAATATAGCCACGACTGCATACATTTCAAATGGTGCTATTGTAGAAAAAGAGATACATTTCTCTCTTTTACAGGGCAAATCTTTAAGTATTGTCTTGCGCGATCCCGATTTTACAACAGCAAATCGCTTGGCTGAAGTAATTAATACCATTTATCCTAATGCAGCAAAAGCGATAGATGCTGCTGTTGTTACCATTGTCCCACCAAAGGACTTTCAATCAGAAGATTCCGTAATACGATTTGTGGCAAATATCGAAGAATTGTATATAAAACCAGATAGTATTGCCCGGGTCGTTATTAATGAACGCACAGGCACTATTGTTGCAGGTGAAAATGTGCGGATTTCTACGGTAGCTGTTGCACATGGGAATTTAAGTATTACCATAACTGAAAGAGCAGAAGTTTCGCAGCCTGGTGCTTTATCATCAGGTCAGACAGCAATTGTGCCAAGAACAGATATTCAAGCAGAAGAAGAGGAAAAGAGATTAAATATCATCCAGGAAGGAGTTACCATCTCTGATGTTGCGCGGGCACTGAATATATTAGGAGTGACTCCAAGGGATCTGATTTCCATATTCCAGGCAATTAAAAGGGCAGGGGCACTTCATGCAGAACTTGTTATTATGTAAGGGCAGATAAAATCGGTACAAACATACAAACAATGATGCTTACAATAGTAAATATCTAAGGTACATGGATTTTGTCATTGCGAATGAAACGAGGCAATCTCAGTGCAGAGATTGCCTCGTAGTTCCTTCTCGTAATGACAACTTACTTTTTTCGTTCATCATAGTTAGCACTCAATAATGGAGTAATCTATGGAAAATTGTTCATCAGTAAATTCTTTACTTCTTTCACAACCTTCTTGTGTTGAAGCCATCAAATCTCTGAATCAGCAAAAGGACACAAAAACAGATGATCTTGCTTTGAAAAAGGCATCGCAGGATTTTGAATCGATCCTAATCAATTTTGTTATCAGCTCTATGTGGAAGACGATAGAAAAATCGGATCTCAGCGGTGAGAACGATGGAGGAATGGAGACCTATACAGGAATAATGCACACTACCCTTTCTCAAGATATTGCGGCAAAGGGGGGGTTGGGCGTTGCGTCGGTTATTTATGAACAATTGATACGTAATAGGGAATTAAATGAAGGAACGCTTTCTACAGTAAAGAGCAATAATTATCCACAAGAATTCATAGAAAAAGTCAGCGATAAACCACTTCTTAATGTAAAGGAGAAGGGAACAAGAGGAGTTAAACAATTATGAACGTATGGTTAGACGAACTAATTGAAACACTTGAGCAGTTGAATGTCGTTTATGAAGAACTTCTCGATACTGCAAAAATAAAACAGCGATGCTTGATATCAGGAAATATTGAGGAGATTGAGATGCTGTTGTATCGAGAAAAAAACCAGGGAGAAATTGCTCAACTTCTTGAAGAAAAAAGATTAAATATTGTAAAAAAATATTGCCAGGCACACAGAACAGAAGAGAATAATATTACCATGAAATCTTTGATAAACGAAATGGACAATTTTCATAGGGAAAAAGTCCACAATCTGCTGAATAATTTGACACATTTGATAAAACAATTACAGAAAATAAACCAGACGAATACAACTCTTATTCACTATTCACTTGAAATTACCGATGATATTATAAAAATATTTTGTCCTACTGCATTTCAATGCCCTGTTTATCAGCCTACGGGGAAAAAGCAAGATAATAAGCTTCCGATGGTATTAATCGATACCGAGATTTAGAGGAGAGATAACTATGTCTTCTGATTTACAAATTGGTTTGAGCGGCTTATTGACAGCCCAGCGCGCAATGTTGGTAACAGCGCACAATATTTCGAACGCAAATACCAAGGGTTACACCAGACAGTCAACTATTATGGCAGCCAGACTCCCCTTTGTTGCGAATGGAGGTACGCTTGGTCAAGGAGTAGAAATTGTAAAGATTATCAGACATAAGGACGAATACATCAATAGTCGCCTGAGAGATATCTCCTCATCACTTGGTAGTGCATCGGTAAAAAGCCAATATCTCGGCGAACTGGAATCGGTATTTAATGAAACTACAGAGGCGAGTTTAAACAGCGCTCTGGCATCATTTTTTAAGGGTATAAACGACCTTTCCCAGTATACAGAAAACATGAGCTCCCGTGCAGCACTTTTTGAAAAGGCCAATACCTTGACAGATAGTTTTCATCGGATACATAACGAATTCGACCAGATGAAGATGTTTGTTAAACAGAGTATCGAAAACAAAATATCAGACATCAATACTCTGTCTGAAAATATTGCAAAGATAAATGAGGAAATATCGGTAGTCCATGTGCGGGATATAGAATCCAACGACTTACTAGATCAGCGCGATGCCTTACTCCAGGATCTCAGCAAGTTGGTCAATATTACAGTGACTTCTCAAAACAATGGAATGGTGAATGTTTCTACTCAAGGAGGCGATTTGGTATCTGGCACTAGTTTCACAAGGATTGTTTCAGATGTCGATGATTCTGGGGAGATAGAAATTGTAAACTATAAGAATGAAAACTCGAAGTATACTTTTAGTGCTGGCGAAGTAAGAGCATTACAGGATTTTTATAACGAAACAGCAGTAAGGTATAAGGACAAACTCGATACGTTGGCTTTTGGCCTCATAAAAGAAGTAAATAAAATTCATAGCGAAGGTGTAGGTCTGTCGGGTGGATTTACCAGCTTGATGTCCACAAACACGGTATCAAGTACTACCGCGATGCTAAATGCTGCAGGTCTGGATTTAACCCCTTCGAACGGTGATATTTATATTTCGGTAATCAATAAAAGTACCGGTGAGGTTACAAAAAACATAATCTCAGTTGACGTTTCCTCGGACTCGCTTGTTGATTTGCAAACCGCCGTAAACGGTGTTGCAAACCTATCGGCATCTATTGCAGACAACAAACTTGCAATTTTTGCGGATGCAGGGTATCAGGTCAATTTTTCTTATGCCTTGGATCCCAATCCCGGGAATCTGGGAACCTCTGCAGCTTCAGTTTCCGGTATTTATACTGGGCAGACAAATGATGTATATACATTTACCGCTTTAGGTGCTGGTACAATTGGGAGTACGGCTGGTCTTCAGGTAGAAGTAAAAAATAGCGATGGAAATGTGATAGCAACGCTCGACGTTGGCAGTAACTATTTACCCGGAAATACCCTCAATGTTGCCAACGGTGTTTCTCTTGCCATTTCTGGTGGTACGATTGCAACTGGCGATACATTTTCACTAGACGTTGTCAATGATTCAGATAGTACAGACTTGTTGGCTGCCTTGGGGATAAATACTTTTTTTAGTGGAACAGATGCCTCGGATATTATGGTGAGTACCGACATTGCAGAGGATGTTTCGCTGATTGCAGCTTCTACCGGTGCGGTAGGAAATTCCACAAACGCTTTGCGTCTTGCTGCATTGCAACAGAATTCCAGTGCCCTTGAAAATACAACTTTTGCGGACTACCTGCATCAGATTGCATCATCATTGGGAGAAGAAACCAGTAATGCCTATAGATCAGAGGAAAACTTTACCAACCTGGAAACAAGCATAAGAAATCGCAGGGATGAAATATCGGGAGTCTCCACGGATGAAGAATTAGTTAATCTGGTAAGATTTCAGCAGGCATATCAAGCTTCTGCAAAGTACATTTCAATCATTGATGGACTAGTACAGGGCTTGCTAACGTCAATTGGCTAATTTGTTATTTCATCAGTAAGTAATAGTTTCAAAGGAGAATAAATTATGTTTTTTAGAATAACCCAGGAAAGCATGAGCCGTACAACCCTTTCGAATATAAATCTCAACTTAAAAAAAAATGCAGGAAACACAGGAAAAACTGTCTTCGGGAAAACGGATAAACCGCCCCTCAGATGATCCTTCAGGTGCAAGAAAAATTCTCGGATTAAAGACTGAAGAACTCAAAGTCCAACAATTTTCAGTGAATACAGAGATTGCTAAAGAACGAATGAGTTATACATTCAACTCCCTTGAAAATATTCAGGATATTCTTAGTAATATCAAGGAACTCGGGATAAAAGCCAGTAATGACACCTTAGGGCAATCCGAACGTAAAATCATTGCAAGTGAGTTAAATGAATTGCTGGAATCAGTTTTACAATTTACTAATGCTGATAATGATGGACGGTATATCTTTGCAGGCACGAAAACATCTACTATGCCATTTTCTGCTACGCGGGATAGCAGTGGAAGGATATCTTCAGTATCGTACACCGGCAATAGTGAAAAAATAAACTATCAAATAGGTCCAAATACTGATATCCCAATAAATGTATCTGGGGGGATCCTCTTTCAGGATAAGAGTTTGTTTTCAACGTTGATCTCGATGAGGGATACACTCGAATCGAGTACCTTTGATTCTGCTGTTTTTTTAAATTTAAGGAACACCCTGGACACAGCAACGGATGCCTTATCGACAGAGATCTCCAGTTTTGGAGCAAAGACAAACAGATTAGAGGTAACTTCTCAGAGTCTTGAAAACTTGCGAATAACCTTAAAAGAATTGATATCCTATACAGAAGATGCTGATGTGGCATCATTAATTATGGATTTAAAAAACCAGGAAAATATCCTGCAATCCTCACTGCAAACAGGGGCGAGAATTATTCAGCCTACCCTCCTGGATTTTCTAAAATAAGTTGTCGTACAAAAAATAATCACACTCCGTAAAGAAATTATACCTGAATTATCTGCAGGAAATGGCTATCAGGAATGTTTTACCTACTTCACGTAAGCAAATCCTCTTTTCGTTACAATAACTAAAACAAGAAAACACCTTTAACTCTCAATAGTACAACTGTATAGGATTTAGTTTTTTTTCTTACGAGGATTACTGTTTGGCATTGGTATATTGTTTGCGATTTGTCCTATCGAAACTATACAAATTAATTTTATAGATAGGAGTCAGAAAATGCTAAAAATGAAAGAAAAGCAGCAAGAGCAAGAAAGAGAGAATATTGTAAATTTATCAACAGAAAAGTTTGGTAATTTGCGCATAAAAAAAGAAAATATTATAACCTTCGATGCCGGCATATTAGGCTTTGAGGATTTGAAACAATTTGTCATAGTCGATGTTGAAGAATGCCTTCCTTTTGAATGGCTGGTTTCGGTAAAAGATCCGTTAATTGCCTTTCCAATTCTTAACCCAATGCCTTTCTTTACTGATTACAATCCGATGAAATCCATAGCCGATCAGGCATTTTTAACCAGTAGAGACAAGAAAGATGTTGAAATATTTTGTACTGTCACTTTGGGTAATAGCCCTTCAGACGTTACCATAAATCTCAAAGGTCCTGTTTTTATTAATATGAAAAATAAAAAAGGAATGCAGTTTGTTTTGACTGAAGACTATTACAGTTTACATCATCCGCTTCTAAGAGCTTAAGGTATTATTTTCAGAAAGGATAATATCGTGCTGGTGTTAACAAGGAAGTTAGGTGAAAGCATTACCATTGGTGATGAAATAAAAGTTACCATTATTGACTGCCAGGGCAAACAGATCAAGCTTGGAATTGTTGCGCCAAAGCATGTTAAGGTACATCGGGAAGAGATTTTTGAAAAGATTCAGGAAGAAAACAAGAAAGCTGCTAAGGTATCTAAAGAGGCACTCATGGAAGCCGCTCAAAAATTGAAAAGAAATGAAAAACCATCGGATAAGATCAACAACGATACAAGTTATTCATAAGAATATTTCAATGAGAAAAGGAAGATAGTCATGATAAATCTTAATGAAAATTTTTTGTTTAAATCAGACACAAGCAATCAGAACACGATACAGGATCATGATGCTTTTGAATCCAACGTCGTCCTTGCAAATAACTCTATCGAAAAAGGCGCTTGGGATGAGGCGTATCGTTATCTAAAGGCTGCAGTGGGGATGAACCCTGATTATGCACAGGGGTACAATCATTTGGGTATCTTTTATACCAGAAATAAAAAATATGCAGAAGCGATTGACAATTTTAAAAAGGCGTTGCAAATCGATTTTTCATTGATGGAAGTTCATTATAATCTTGCTTACCTGTACATGGAACGCGAAGAATATAGCACAGCGCTTCCCTATCTGAAAGAAGTTGTCCTGGCTAATCCTGAGGATTACGAAACATATTACCTTATGGGTATATGCTGTATCCGTAGCAATATGGAAAAAGAAGCTATGTCTTTCTTTTCAGAGTCTCATCGGTTAAAACCGGAACACACACCATCGGCTATAAATCTTTGTAAACTCTTGATTAAAAAGGACGACTATGCGAAGGCAAAGAACATACTTCTGTATACACATATGAAGGATGCTTCTCTTCCAGAAGTAAATCTTCTCCTTGGAATTATTTATAAAATGCAAAAAAAGTATAATAGGGCGATGCATTATCTGAGGGAGGTATTGCTCACAGATAAAAATCATGCTGAGGCTTATAACCTGCTTGGTGAATGTTGTATGGAAACAGACATGGAAAAGCAGGCAGAAACCTTCTTTTCCATGGCGGCTAAACTAGACAGTTTGGACATGGAGGCATTTTACAATCTCGGTCATCTTTATTATAAACAAGAAAAATATAGGAATGCCATTTATATCTTGGAAGAATATCTCAAAACTAAAGAAGCATCCGATACTATAAACTCGCTGTGGTCAGAAAATGTCCAAACAAACGAAGACAAAATAGTAATGCTTTATAATTTATTAGGCTATTGTTATAAGGCAACAAAAGATCTGATTAAGGCACGCTCTGTATGGGAAAAATCCTTAACCATACAACCCCAGCAACAAGATATAAAAGATGCCCTATCTGACTTACCCAAACCGTTACATAAGCAGGTTAGCCTCGTTATTGATTAGCCGCTTTGCGTCTCAATATCGGTAAATTATATCGGTGTTCGAGTGATATCCATTATATCAAGAAATTGTTACGTGATATGTTAGACAGCAATTTACAACAGCCTGTAGATATTTTGAACCATCAGGCCAAACAAGCATTAATAAATGGGAATATGCATATGTCAAGAGATCTCTTGTCAAAAATTTTTAGTCAATCACCAAACGATGTAAAAGCCTTGAATAATTTTGCCGTCACAGAAATTCTGCAGAATAATTGGATATCTGCGGAGGAAATTTTAACAAAAGTTCTCCATGTCGACCCACCGAATGATGTTGCACATCGAAATACCAAATACCTTGGTGATCAAGTTGTTTTTTCCAAAACAATTTCAGAAGTGGAGAATTTAATTCAATCTGGTGAATATGCTCAAGCCCGTGAATTACTGGAAAATATCCTAAAGATTGATGATAAACAGTGTGATGCATTCAACAGTCTCGCGGTTATCAGCATTCTTGAAAATAACCTTAACTCAGCCAGGTACTTCCTGGAAAAGGTGCTGAGCATTGATAACACAAATGAAATAGCAAAAGAAAACCTTAAATATCTCGATCAACTTCAACAGTCAGATGCTTCATCAGTCAGGTGTTCAGTCAATACCTAAAACAATAAGACCTATCAGCGTTATAGGCGTTAGTGTTGCCATTGCCTAAAAAAATCGAGCCAGTCTTAGTGATGAGATGCTGACGAGCTTGCAAAAACAGTCTGTATTGTAATTACGAGATAATTGTTATTGAGTGCAACCCTCCGGACCATACGTTGGAAATCTTACCAAGACATAACATCAGCAGAATTTAAACTGAGAAAACAAATTTGGGCGAATGAAGGCATTCATGGCGGTAACGCTATAAAAAGGATAAAGCCTTGACTCCATCACAGCAAAGCCCGGTTCTTCATACTAATGACATCAACGAACAGCAGAAATCAAATATGGCTGATAGTGATCAGGATCTTAAAATGTATCAGGATAAACGGATATACTTCGAATGTATAAAGACGCCGGAAACGAGACGGTTGTTCCATGAAGGATTTTCTCAAAATACACCGGATGAAAAAACGACCGATACGTCTGTCTGTCCGTTACCGAGGAATGAAGCCAAAACCCTCGACCCTGGGATAAATATTCTGGATCAACTTCGTTTGACTGGCGTTTGGACTGCAGGGCGGCCACTAAAGCTCCATCTCGGCTGTGGGGAGCAACACCTTGATGGGTATATAAACATAGATTATCCACCTGACGAGCATGAGGTTATGCAGGTTAAAGCGGACGTTTATGCAAATGTGACTGAATTAGATTTTCCTGCCGGTTCAATTCATGAGGTAAGACTACACCATGTCTTTGAGCACTTCAATCGCGTTACAGCCCTGACTATGCTGATTAAATGGCAGAATTGGCTGGAGATTGGCGGAAAACTCCATATTGAGACGCCCGATCTAATCGGAAGCGCGAAAACATTGCTGGGTGAATATTCCTGGAAGACAAAAATGGGAGTTGTTCGCCACATTGCCGGAGATCAGTCATCACGCTGGGCATATCATGTTGACCACTGGTTCCCTGAACGATTTGAACACACTTTAAGCAACCTTGGATTTAGAGTTGTCCAGACACAGGCAACGTCCTGGCCACACGAACCTTTTTTATCAAACGTTACCGTGATTGCGGTAAAATCACAAAACGTCTCGTTGGCAGAACAGTTGAAATCTGCTGATGAATTGTTGTGGGAAAGCACGGTTGCCCCCACGGAACAACCAACCTATGAAGTATGGAAGCAGCAGATTCGCGCTCTCTTATCTGACAAATCCGAAATGGTATCAGCACGTCTGCCGCAGCATGTTGATCCTCAATTAGAACAGATCGCTCATGTCTTTCAACAATCCGGGCCAGAACAACCAATTCAGGAAATACACGACTTTAACCAGAGAGAGCGTGACAGATGGGTTCGTATGAAGGCATCGACCATTCCAGTCGGTTCTCGTGTTTTGGATATCGGGGCGGGAACATGTCCCTACCGTTCGTTGTTTGCGCATTGTGATTATAAAACTCATGATTTCAAACGATACACGGGTGAGAAACTCGGTGGAACGACAGAATACGGCAAGATTGATTATGAATCGGACATTTGCGCTATACCGGTAAATGATAACTCCTTTGACGTAATCGTCTGCACTGAAGTTCTGGAACATACTCCGGAACCAATCGAAGCACTCCGTGAAATGTCTCGAATCTTAAAGGATGGAGGCAGGCTATTCCTAACCGCTCCGCTGGGTTCCGGACTGCATCAACTGCCGTATCACTATTATGGCGGGTATACACCGGAATGGTATAAACATTTTTGCAGCAAATTTGGTTTGTATGTTTCTGAGATATCGTCAAACGGAGGTTTTTTTTAAACTGCTCGCACAGGAAACTGCTCGTATGGTATGGACATTGCCTCAACATCAGCATCTGCATGGAAATCATGTAGACTTTATTAAAACCCTCTTTGGTGAATGGATACCACGCTATTTATTTGAGCTGGAGAAAAAACACTGTATTGACCAATTCACTGTTGGTTATCACGTAGAAGCAATAAAAGTCAGGGATATAGATACTGTTCAAAAATTGATTGAAAACGATATACAAAATGTAAATCTCTATATCGAAGCGGCTCGCTCACTGATGAATCATGGTAAGTTTTCAAATGCAAGAATGTACGCGGAAGATGCGCTTGAGTTAGACCATGACAATTCCATTCTGCTTGAAATGTATCAGCAATTGATGAGTAAACCATGAAAACAAAGTTATGCTATGTTGGAATGCAATATGATTACGGAGATAAAACGAGAGGCTTTTCATATGAGCACCGGAATTTTTACTATCCACTCAAAAGCTATTGCGAAAAGCATGATTGGGATTTTATTCACTTCGATTTTATGGAGCGGGGACTAACTGATGGTCTGGACGTAATGACGCAGGGGCTCTATGAATTGGCAAAAAAAGAAAGGCCAGCTATTCTATTTGCAGTATTATTTGATTTTCACCGTGACCCTCGATATGAAGTGTTTAAGCACATAGCATCATTAGGCACGACAACCGTTCATTGGTTTTGTGATGATCACTGGCGGTTTGAAAAGTATAGCTCTGTGGTTGCACCTCATTTTGATTTTGTTTGCACGACGGCAAATAGTGCCCTCCAGAAATACAAAAACCTGGGTATATCTCACAAGGTCATAAAAACACAATGGGCGTGTAATCACAAATTGTACGTCCCGTACGATGTCAACAAAGATTTGGACATTACTTTCGTAGGGCAACCTCATGGTAATCGGGTCGAAGTCTTAGCAACGTTAGGTCAAAATGGACTCAAGTTAGAGGTCTTCGGCTTTGGGTGGGAAAACCGGCCACGCATACCATTTCATCAAATGGTGAGGGTATTTTCGCGAAGTCAAATTAATCTCAGTTTATCAAATTCATCAACATTGGTTGGACAGCAGATTAAGGGAAGAAATTTCGAGATTCCGGGAACAAGAAGTTTTCAATTATCCAGTAATGCAGATAATCTAACCGAGTACTACGAAGAGGGAAAAGAGATCGTAATATTCAATTCAGTGGATGAATTAGCAGAGAAGGCTAAATACTACCTTAATCATGAAGATGAAAGAAATGAGATAGCAATTAACGGATATAAGCGAACCATGGCTGAACATACATGGCAACATCGTTTTGATGGAATATTTAATTCTATAGCTTCAGGGCAGAATAACCCGAAAGTTGCCGGGAAAAGTGTTTCTGGTTTGAATAGGCGTGAGAAACAGATGGATGCATTACAGGTTTCTGAGCCACTGGTATCAGTAATAATTCCCTGTTACAATCAGGCGAACTATTTGCCAGATGCAGTTGAAAGCGTGGTTCGTCAAGTCTATAGGAAATGGGAGTGCATTATTGTTAATGATGGAAGCCCCGATAATACGACCTGCATTGCTGAATCGTTGATTCAGAAATACCCCGACAAACAAATCCGGCTCATTCAGCAGGTGAACCAGGGGTTGTCCTGTGCGAGGAACTCTGGAATAAAGGCATCAAGAGGAGAATATATCCTTCCCCTTGATGCGGACGATCTCATTCATCCGGAAATGTTACAAAAGACTGTTTTGTTGTTAGAATCTCATCCTGAGATAGCTATTGCCTATACTGATGTGAAGCACTTTGGCGGTACGGAAAGAATTGTGTGTGCACGAGAATACGATTTTAAGCAATTATGCTTGCAAAATCATCTCAGTTATTGCGCTCTGTACCGGCGTAAGGCATGGGAGGCTGCAGGGGGGTATAATATCAACATGACGTGGGGTTATGAGGACTGGGATTTCTGGATATCCTGCGGAGAAACAGGGCATTACGGGAAGAGAATTCCTGAACTGTTGTTTCTGTACCGCATTAAAGAGGGTAGTATGTATACAAAGGCGCTTGAGCATCATCGTGAGTTATTGGCTCAAATTGTTGTCAATCATCCAAACCTTTATGACCAAAAATCTCTTTCAGAAGCAAAAAAATTATTAGCTCAAGATGGTACAGATACGTTAAAAACCACTCCTCTTGTTTCTGTTATAGTGCCAACGTATAACAGGCCTGATACCCTGAAAAATACCCTGGAAAGTATTGCATCACAGACGTACAAACCTATCGAAGTCGTAGTGGTGAACGATGCCGGAGAAGATGTATCAACGATTGCCGATCTTTTCCAGGATCGATTAGGTGTTAAATATCTTGTTCATCCAGAGAATAAAGGGCTTGCGGCAGCTAGAAATACAGCCATCAGACATGCGTCGGGTGAATATATTGCCTACCTCGATGATGATGACCTCTTTTACCGGGATCATATAGAAACCCTGGTAACGTATCTGGAAAAGAACGATAATAAAGTCGCCTATACCGATGCATACCGTGTATGTCAGGAAAAAGAAGATGGAAGATATGTCGTAAAGCAAAAAGACGTCCCTTATTCCTTTGATTTCGATTCCGACCTCATTTTGGCACAGAACCTCTTCCCGGTCCTCTGCGTTATGCATAAAAAATCATGTCTGGATGAGGTGGGACTATTTGATGAATCACTTACCACCCATGAAGATTGGGATTTATGGATCCGCATGTCCAGAAAATACCATTTTGTGCATATAAGAAAGATTACCTGTGAATTTGCATGGAGGACAGATAGCACCAGTATGTCGGGTGTCAGGCAAGCTGATTTTCTAAGGACATTGGGCATTATTTATGAAAGATACCGCAAATATACACACGGCAAGCAGCGTATCTTAGATTTACAAACTGCATGGATTAGACATCTTCAAAAGGTTTCTATCATCATACCTGTATTTAACAAAGTTGAATTCACAAAGAAGTGTTGTGAAGCTTTAGTCAAAAATACACCACAAGGATTATACGAACTTATTATTGTCGACAACGCCTCAACGGACGGTACCGGTGATTTTCTGAAGGGTTTGAAGGATGATGTTAAAGTAATCACCAATGAAAAAAACCTTGGATTTTCCAGCGCATGTAATCAGGGGGCACAGTTGGCTTCCACGAATTATCTCCTGTTTTTAAATAATGATACTGAACCGATGAATGGGTGGTTGGAACCGCTCGTGAATATTCTTACCCATGATCATTCAGTAGGGGCAGTAGGCGGTAAACTCTTGTTTCCAGATGGCACCATTCAGCATGCCGGGGTGGTCATTGTCGATGATAAAAAATTGCCAGATCCTCTGGTTGCGAGACATATTTATTATGGAGAATCTGGTGACACTGCTGAAGCGAACCAATTGCGCCAATATCAGGCATTGACCGCCGCCTGTTTATTAATACGGAAATCCGTATTTCATGAGGTAGGGGGGTTCGATGAAGCTTATTGGAACGGATACGAAGACGTCGATTTGTGTTTTAAACTTCAAGCGAAGAATTGGAAACTCGTTTATCAGCCTGAAAGTGGTCTCGTCCACCATGAATCAAAGAGTGGCCCGGAACGTTTTTCTAAAGTATCAGAAAATATTCGACGATTGCACAGCAAGTGGATAGACAAAGTGAAACCGGACGTTATTATAAAGAAGGACGGCTCAATGGTAATTACGGAACATAATAAAATGCAGCGTTATCACCTGCCTAATGCGATAACTACCGGATCGTTGCAAAAACTCGTCTCTATCATTATCCTTACGTGCAATGCCATTGCCTACACCAAAAAGTGTGTCAATTCAATACTGAATCACACAGGATATCGGCATGAAATAGTCTTTGTGGACAATGCCTCATCAGACGGTACCGTCGAATACCTGCGCAAGCTGACCAAAGAACATTCAAACTATAAGCTTGTCGAAAATCATGAAAACAGGGGCTTTGCAGCCGGGAATAATCAGGGCGTAGCCATGGCTAGTGGTGAGTTTGTTCTGCTCCTGAATAATGATGTGCTGGTTTCTGCCGGTTGGCTGGAAGGCCTTGTGGAAAGCCTCGAAAGGGATGAAAAAATTGGCATGGTAGGGCCAATAACAAACTCTATCAGTGGCAGACAGATGGTAAGGGCAGTTCCCTATACCGAAGAAAATGGATTTCATGTTTTTGCACAAAAGATAAGAAAGGCATACCCTGGTAGGTTAACCCCACGATACCGCATTGCAGGTTTTGCAGTGTTGATGAGAAAAGTGCTTTATGATGAGGTTGGCGGGCTTGATGAATCCTTTGGCACAGGAAATTATGAAGACGATGACTTATGTCTGAAGGTACGCGGAAAGGGTTATGCCATCATGGTGGATGAGAGTGTATTTGTCCATCATTACAGAAGCATGACCTTTCTTGAGAACAAAATTGATTATCGGGATAGTATATTGGTTAATGAGACGCGATTTCGGGAAAAATGGCCTGCTGTCAATTATGAAGAGTTGCTTGAATTGCATAAGAGTTTAGTTGATCAGAATGCTTCCCTGCTGACGCAGGGTCAGCAGGCTTTGGATTTGGGCAACACAAATGAAGCTATGGTAGTATATTCGGAAATACTCAGCTCAAACCCTATTGACGAACATGCCTTATACGGGATGGGATGTGCATCTCAAATGGATGGGAGGACGGTCGAAGCTATTGATGCATACAAAAAGGCATTAAAAATTAATCCAAACTTCTTTGATGCATATTACCGTCTTGCATTGACATACGAAAGCATGAATCAAACAGACATTGCCATTTCTACGCTGAAAAAAGCATCCGAATTAAATAACATGGACGCCTCGGTATATAATAACTTAGGGGTTTTATATTTCAAAATAAAAAAACCACACCAGTGCCAGAAATTGTTTTGTAAGGGCATTAGCAATAGATATAAATTACAGAGAAGCACTACAAAATCTTAAAAAGGTATCATAGTTATCACTTGGATGTCAGTATTTTTGCGCTATCCAGAATGTATTATAGTATCACCATGTAAAAGCTTCATTTTTTTATAAGTTTTTTCACAACCCTATTTATCCCTCATCAAGAGGTACAGATTGTTTGTGGGAGAAAGATTGCTTCGCTTCGCTCGCAATGGCAACGCACCATATGTCATCAAAACATAGCCTGTGTCATTGCGAGGGTCTTTTCCGAAGCAATCTCCTGCTTTCACAACGGAGAATTGGGTGCGGCTTTGCTGCGCAAGGTTATTACTTGACTTTTTCACTGAAATTGACTATAAAAATACCGATTAATTTCTTTCCGAAAGGCACAATATGTTATTGGGAGGGCATTGATATAAATCGCATAAAGCATGACGATTTTGGGTTTTGGAGTAAACTCAATAAGCACGTATAGTCGTTATTACAAGACGGTAAACCCTGTGAGATGGGCAGGGCGTAAAGTAAAGGGCCATTAGCTTACAGGGAAGTATGGATAGGCAAAGGATAGCCTTGCTGACGAAGATGAGTACGATGTAACCATTTTTGCAGTAAGGCTTTTTTTATTTTCAAGCGTATTGGCTTGCCCAAAAAACATAAGGGTCTTGACATGTCCTGCGTGTACGAAGGACGAAGTTTTCCCGTCATACTAAGGACTAAAATAAGATTATGAAAAAAGACTGTAAGATTGTTAAATCTCCTTAGTTTGTTCTAGTAATTAATAAAACATATTTTGGCATTTTGAATAAAAATAATTTATTCATAGTGAACAATGGGTCTTGGTAATTGTTTGTGTTGTTTCTTTAATTGACATATATCCTATTTTCTGTCAACAGAAATTTGTTGACTCGACTATTTTTTCAAATTGCAATTCTTACATGAATAGTTTTCTTGAAATACGTTAAATAGGGGCAAGAGGAATGGTTGTTGGATATGCCCCGCTTCAACATATTTACTAAACAACGGCTGCAAAAAAAACATATAGGAGCAATAGCCTGACCGCAATACTTTCTCTTGATATTTAAAGCAGTTATTAAAAAAAGTTACGGTAATGATAAGCGATAAAGTTGTTGCATATCAAGTTAATGCAACTATGAAACCCTTGGAAAATCAAAGCTTAATGGCTAGTTATCCACTTGTCATGAGTTTGGCTTATTGTGTTTAAGATCAGAAAGGTTTACTTTCTGTTATTGCAAGATCAATATAATCGCATTTGTGCAGAAAGAGGAGATGTCTGTGAAAAGAGGACTATTTCAAGATCGCAGGATATTGTCTCTCATTGGAGTTCACCTCTATATCCTGGTTCACTTTTTGCTTTGGTATGTCTTCGGAGTGAAAATATGGGGTAAGACGGCGATGATGGGTGTACCATCGCTCATGGCAGGTCATTTAAATATTGCGGCAATAATGGTGATCGTTATCATATTTTCCGTCCTGTTATACGGAAGGGCTTTCTGCGGGTGGGCCTGTCATTTGCGTGGAGCCATTGAGTTTTCGGATTGGGTGATGCGAAAATTGAAGATTTCCGGATATCAAAAGATACGGGAAAATAATATCCTTTTCAACACCAGCTTTCGCTGGGTATTTCGGGGTATTGTTTTTTTAATCCTCCTGCTACCCGTTATCGCTTATTGGATTCGTCGTGAATATGACTTCTATTTTAATTTACAATCGCCCACTCCCTTAACAGATTTGCCGGGCAATAATAACCTTCTTTTTGCGACAAATGCACCTATTAATATGCAACTTGCTACAAATGGTTTGACCATGCTTGACATTATAATTCCTTTTACAGCGGGGATTTTTATAATATTTGTCATGACGTTTGTTTTCAACTATTTTTATGGTCAGGGGGCATTTTGTAGAATTATGTGTCCGTATGCGGTACTGCTGACTCCGTTCATGAATTTAAGTCCCCGGCAGAAGAAGATAACCCGGATATCGAATTGCACCGGTTGCAGGGCGTGCTCAAAGAATTGTCCCCAGGGTATTGATGTTAGCCGGGAAATTTATCACTATAATGGCAAAGTGATTAACCGTGAATGCATTAAATGTCATTACTGCATTGATGCATGCTCCTATCAAACTTTAGCTGATTCAGGACAAAAGGCTTCTTCGCAGACAAAACCTATCAGTATGTATGAAAAGACTCCCTGGTTAAATTCACGCCGTCATTTGCAGGTTGTTGAGCCTTTACCTCCTGTTTATGATGTTATCTCAATTATAGTTGCTATTGTATGTGGAACTATTACATCCCGATTAGGAGGTTTTTGGTTTTATGTAGGGGCCATTGTGGGGTTTATTGTTTTTAGAAAGCTTATGAGTTTCTGTTTATCTGAAGATGATAAATCGAGTTTGAACGAAAACCAGCTGAAGACTGATAAAACAAAGAGAAGAAGGCAAAAGGAGCCGGAAGAAGTGTTGAATGTCTGAAGCTGGAGTGGTAAAAGTATGTCGGAAAATGAGGGAAAATACCTTGCCTTTGACAAAAGTCTGGCACCAAATGGCGAGGTAAGATTGTTGCAAGCCAAAAACTATCCCATTACTTTTTAAAAAAATGCGTTTTCGTTCAAACACTAAATCGTAGAGTGTTATAACCGTTCGGAATAAGATGTAGTAATTTCTGTCCTCCCATTTTAAGATTTGTAAGGTATGCCTTTTTCTCGATACTTACGATACGATACCTTTCCAGTCCCATCCCTCAATTTTTTTATGGAAATGATTGTCTGTCAGGTCATAGCGGAGGGGTGTAATTGAGATATATCCCTCGTTGATGGCATTAATGTCCGTGCCTTCCTCGCGGTGAACAGATTTATTCGTACCTATGAGCCAATAATAGGTCTTTCCATTTGGATCTACACGCCTTTCAAAGGTTTCTTTGAAATCATGAGCAAACTGTCGCGTTATCTTGATTCCTTTGATCTGATCAGGGGGAAGGGAGGGGATATTTATGTTGAGCAATGACCCGGCAGGGAGCTTATGCGTTATAATGCGTTCTATGACGCCCCTGGCAACTCTTGCTGCGCTCTGAACATCGGTGTATTGATCTGAAATTTCAAATGAAACGGCAATAGAGGGAAAACCCATAATAGATGCTTCTACCGCAGCCGCTACCGTTCCGGAATACAGGATATGGATTCCCACATTGGAACCCATATTGATGCCGGAGATAACGACATCAGGTTTCTTTTCCATGACCTCATAAATGGCCAGTTTCACACAATCTGCAGGTGATCCGTTTACCCCATAGCCAATACGTTCATTATTTACCTGTACCTCCCGGATACGCAGTGGATGACTAAAGGTTATAGAATGGCCCACGCCGCTTTGTTCAACGTCGGGAGCCACTACAGTAACTAGTCCAAGATCCTGAATCATATGCTTTAGTGCGGCGATTCCCGGAGCATAGATGCCGTCATCGTTCGTCAGCAATATCTGCATATGTTCATCTCATATCATCATAAAATCGTTTGATGGTCTGCATGTTCACTCCAGCCCAATAGGCCAGCACCACCATTTTATTGATAAGCAATTGTTTTATCACTCCTTTTTTGGAAAAGCGTCTCGCTGAAGAAATCACGGGCATCCGTATAAGGACAACTCTACCCTGCCTACCGAGCCTTTTATAAAAATCATAGTCTTCCATAATGGGTATCTCTTTGTATCCACGGAGTGTTTGAAAGACTTCTCGTCGCACAAAAATACCCTGATCGCCAAAATGGAAGAGACTGAAATTGAATCTTGTGATAAAGGAAACACCTTTTAGTATAAGGGTATTGGAGTCAAATGCAATATAAAATGAACCTCCTGCTACCGCATCATCTTTCATCTTTTTCCGTATTTCATGAAAGGCATGGTCAGGTAAGAGTGTGTCGGCGTGCAAGAACAAGATAACATTGCCACTACATACACTTGCTCCTGTGTTCATCTGCTTTGCCCGTCCGCGTGGGCTGTTTATTACCGTGGTGTACTTTTTTGAGATCGTAATGGTATTATCGCTGCTGCCGCCGTCTACCACAAAGAACTCATAATCACCGTCCTGTTTTATAACGCTCTGAAGAGTTTTTTCAATATGAGATTCTTCGTTAAGCGTGGGGACAACAACCGATATCTTCAATAAAGTGTCTGCATTGTATATGATACCATTGCTACTTAGCTAAGCCGTTAGTAATTGTTTATACCACGAAACCTTGAAGATATAGAGAAAAATTTCAATAGTATGTCCTGATTTCCCGACTGATGTTAGCGATAAACGAGACGCTTGTTCTATCTGTCTGGTGATTTTGAATTCTGTAAATTGCCTGACGTAATCCTGAACAGGGCTTTTAATATTACCATCTCACTCATCGGTTTTATTAATCTTCCAAACGTCTACACCTTCGCCCTCCCGACCCCCTTTTTGCTCATTTCGCACCCCTTCAACACCGCGGTCATTCCAAGACGCTTTCAGTACTCCTCTGCCACCAATACCGTCCCCAGCATTCACGGCTCTCCCACCGTTTGTTCGCCGATATCCATCCTTATAGTATTACCGTGTGAAACTTCTTTTCCCCATTTTCATAAGGACAAGTTTTAGCAAGTTTTTTCACAACCCTATTTATCGCTCATCAGGAGGTACAGATTGTTTATGGGAGGAAGATTGCTTCGCTTCGCTCGCAATGACAACGCACAATATGTCATCAAAGGCAAAGCCTCTGTCATTGCGAGGATCTTTTCCGAAGCAATCTCCCGCTTTCTCAGCGGAGAATTGGTTGCGGCATTGCTGCGCTATGACATCCTTTCTGAGTTCATTATACTCTATTGTAAACCAGTACCGCAATTCTAACCGTATCACGTATTTTACACTATTCTTTGCCTGCTTTTGCCATCTTCGGCTGATAAATGCAGTAAGGCTCCTCTGCCAGATAGTTGCCCGTATCGTAAAATGCCCGTGCCCTGCAACCCTCACAGACCTTTTTGTACTCACACGCCCCGCATTTGCCTTCCAGGAGCTCGGGGTCGCGTAATTTCTGAAAGACCGGAGAATCATTCCAGATATCCACAAATTTTTGTTTCTTTACGTGACCTGCCTCAACCGGCAGATAACCGCATGGGAATACTTCTCCTTTGTGGGATACGAAGCATACGCCTGTGCCTGCCAGACATCCCTTCGTCATGGCTGCCATGCCGTGGGTTTTCGGCGAAATGGTGATCCCCTCTTCTTTTGCGCGTTCACGCATGATGCGGAAATAGTGGGGGGCGCAGGTAGCTTTCGTTTGAATCTTTGCTTCTTTCGATAGATCGTAGAAATGGTTGAGCACCTCCTCATACTTCTTGGGATGGAGCATCTGGTCATCGGCAATCTGGACTCCGCATCCTACCGGCACCAGCATAAAGATGTGCAATGCATCAGCACCCAGTTTCAGGGCAAGGTTGTATAGGTCGTCGACCTGGTGGACGTTGTGTTTTGCGATCGTGCAATTGATTTGCATGCTCATGCCCAGGTCTTTTAATCGTTTAAATCCGGCAAGAGACCGTTCAAACGAGCCGGGTATTTTCCTGAATTCATCATGGGTCTTGGCGTCGGCGCCG
This sequence comes from Candidatus Brocadia carolinensis, assembly GCA_002009475.1. Classification (GTDB taxonomy): domain Bacteria; phylum Planctomycetota; class Brocadiia; order Brocadiales; family Brocadiaceae; genus Brocadia; species Brocadia carolinensis. Next base: position 37,348 of record AYTS01000053.1, read on the forward strand.
TCAAAGCTGATAGAAACCCTGGCAATACCCGCGTCAACAATATTCTTTGCCGTCTGGTCATCAACCAGGGTGCCATTCGTTGCTAGCGCAACGCTTAGCCCCTTGCTTACAGCGTACTTTGCAATCTCGAAGATATCCGGTCTGAAGAGCGGTTCACCGCCACTGAGCACAAGGATTGGTCTCCCTGCCTCAACAATGGCGTCTACGAAGGCAAGCGCCTCTTTTGTAGTCATATCATCCTTGGCAAGGGTGGTGCTTACATCTAGACGTCGGCAATGGACGCATTCCAGATTGCATCCCACGGTAGTCTCCCAAAAAACCAGGCGCAGCTGGTTTTTCATGTTTTTCATGTATTCTATGGCAGACTTGCCTGAAGTATCGTCTTTTATGCGAGTATAGGTTTCTCTTATCGTTTCAGGATGGCTGCCATGCTCGTGTGATGCAGGGTGACCACTATGCATGTGCGGCATAGGATGGCCACCTGGATGTTTGCCGTGTGGGTGGTGCGGGTGCGACATGTTCTCCTCCGATTCAATTGATTTAAGTCAGCTACAAAGGTCTCAGGAAATAATAGGGAAAGATTTCTATACTTTCTCTGATCTCTGTCCTCTGCAGCAAAAAGTAGTCGAAATTTCATTGAACAATATTATAAATGAATATTCATTGTTTGGTCAATTAATAAAACAATCTTTTCTGAAGGCCATTGTGTTTGTATGGGTAGGGATCACCTCGTAGTGTGAAGATGATTTGAAAAACTGCTTTTGCGTGGTCGAACCGTGTAGATATCGCATACGGCATGTTAACAGATAATTGCCTAATGTCGCAATACAGCGAATCTGTAATCAAACACACAATAGAAATCTCATGTAGGGGGCAAGAGTCAGAAGTCCGACCTCAGATTCTCCACCCCCCCTGCGCCCCCTGCACCCCCTGTATCCAGTATTAAATGTTGGTAAAGATAAGGTTTATGGGGGGAAACAGGGGGGGGGAGTCAAAGAAGGCCTACTTCAATGTATAGGAAATTCAAACTGGTTTATCCTCCGTCCCATGTAGAGCGACCAGTCTGGTCGCGCTACCATAAGGAAAGCTTATTGTCGCTGCAAAGTCAGTTTATTTAAAACTGTATTGGAATTTCACACAAAAAATTTATCCTCCTTAATCTCCCTCACTGAGAGGGACAAACAACTGTCCACTGCTGGCGGGGGTGAAGAGGGGTTGACTCCGGTGGTCCATTCAGCGCCATGAATGCTGCAAACAAATTAACGATGGCCGCATTTGTGGGAGCGTCCATACTGCACTACCGCACAGATACCTTCCTCACCATTCATGCTTCTTAGAATGGACGGTCGCCACCCTTCACATACCCGGTATGTGCAGGGCCGAGTTTCTCAAATATCTCCTCGTCGGTGTAGGTAATTACCGCCGGTGCTTCATATGCTGGTAATTTCTTCTCTTCCATGGTATGTATCCTTTCTCTGGTAAAATTTTGATGTCTCCTTAAGCTTTAGCCATCAGCATCTCACTGACTGCTGATGGCTAATCGCTTCTCCTTCTTTATCATCCCAACCTTCAACTTACAACTTGCAACTTATTTACGTTTCTGCCTCTTCATTGAGGTATTATCAGACCCTACTCTCACCTTCTCCGGGCCGTGCAGGGTGATTTTCCCGTAGTAGTCTGCATCTCCCAGTTTATAGTAGAAAGTGCCTTTCCCCGGTGTATCGATGTAACGGTAGTTTGCTCCGGATACGGCATCGCTCTGGGCGGGAATGATTGCATTATTGACTTGTGTGTAATGCCCGTTTCTGCGTTTTGACCGGTAGAGGTTAAAGCCGGCATTGTCAACCTCCGTAACGGTCTCCCACGTCAGAGTGACGCGGCCGTTTTTGCCCGCTTTGGCATGGAAGTAAGCCAGGGTAATGGCAGTTGGTGTGCATGTTGGAGAAGGTATTGGTGTTGGCGTTATCTCCGGTGTTGGTGAAGGACTTGGCGACGGCTCTGGTGTTGGACTTGGTGAAGGCGTTGGCGTTGGAATTACTTCTCCTGCTGAAAGATTACCATCCAGCTTCTAAATAAAGACATCGCTATAACCACCCAAAGAGGTATCATACGCCCCAGCCGTGGTAGGAAAGTCCGAAGAAGTAGTATACCCCTTTACATATACGTTTCCACTGGTGTCCACGGCGATGGATTGACCAAAGTTATAATCACCCCCTCCCAGAAAGGTGGACGCCAGCAGGGGGTCGATGATGAGGTCCTTTGTGTGGTCGTAAGAGGCGACGGTAAAACTGTATATTGATTTCGGATTTGGGATTTTGGATTGTGGATTTGAAATCGTGTAGTCTACCTCCACATCTATTTTCTTTCCGTCAATCTCCTGATAGGCCACGGGTTTTGTAAATTTTACCGGACCCAGCTCTGTCTGTGCCTCAAGCTGACCGTCTTTGTTTACCCTCAGTTCCCTTGCCCCGCTAAGCTGTATCTTTATCTGGTCAGCATTTGCCCCTGGTTTCACGCAAAAGAGCTTTTCCACGTTGTCTCCGTACGCCTTTAATGTTACGTCTATTCCCGTATATACCTCTCCAAGCGTTACGATGTCATACGTGGAGATACCCTGCTTCCATTTGGATGGGTCGTTTCCCTTGAAATAACTCACCCTTGCCACCGCCTTGTCCATACCCGCTATCCTGTTAACCTTCCTGCCTACCAGTTCCTCTTTCAGGGCGACGCCTGTTTTTTGAGCTTGGAATTCGGGTTGCCGGATTGCATAAATGACTCCCGATATGGGCTCACGACATGAAACAAGAAACAGGTCGAGGATTTCGGATTTTGCAGAGAGTGTTGTTGTTTCCCGCGCATTGATTCGCGGCCCTTCACCCTTATTTCCTGCATCCTCTCTCCTTCCCGGAAGGGCATACACAATCGCCCCGTCTTTTGTCACAAACACCGTGCCCCCGAAGGTCCGGGCATAAAACGCCACCCGTTTATCCGCCTGTCCCTCATTGGCAATGAACGGCATCCGGAGTTTTTGTGCCTTTTGCATCACCTCTTCCTTTGATGGTTTCCCGGTACCCTCCTGTGCGAAGGCATTGCCGAAAAGTATCGCTACGAACATTACCACCGGCGCCACAAAACCCAATTCCATCTTTTCATTTCATACCCCTCCTTTTTTCCCACAGAAATGTCTTGCAAGGTTTGGGGCGCCTTGCAAATAGCCGTATTTCGGCTAATTTCATCTACAGAAATTTCAAACACCCCCCATAATCCCCCCGTAAACGGGGGGAAACAGGAGGGAAGCCGGCAATGTTGGGGTCGGTCTAGCCTTAGCCCCACAGGCAAAACATTTTCCTCCCGACATTGTCCCCTGTCTTCTCGCCAGCGAATTCTCCGGCGGAGAAAACAAGTCCCTCTTTAAGAACAGGATTCGCCTTGCAAAAGAACTCTTTGATACATCCCTGAAAACAAAAAAGCCTTACTGCCAAAAATGGTTAATGAAACACCTTCGGCAGTAAGGCTGTCTTCCGAAATATAACTCTAAACTCAATTGAAGACCCTGTTACTTTGCGTCCCCTGATCACTCAGGGTTTGCCTTTATCGTAATGTATATGATGTGAAAAATTAACAAAAGAAATGCCGGACATTGGATATAGAAAAACTTTTTCTGTGGGTATTTCATTACTCCTTTAATTTCTATTACTTATGAGCACATAAAAACAGATACGAACAACAGGTGAGTCTCTAAGGCAAATCAGAAAAAGTGTGTCATGTCACACAAGTGCAACGTTACACAAGTGTGACATGACACACTTTTTGATAGAAGATTTAGAACAAATAGTCGTGTAATAGAGGAAAAGGTGTCTCAAAATTCCCTATATTGTGCTATATATGGTGTGGAATATTGTCGAAATACGAGTTAATCAACAGGGCCATAAATGCTGTCCGAATTAAGAGAAATTAAAAATTTAATTGTCTCAACTCGTAAGGGACAGATGGTATTTCAAACGTCTTATCGAGCCACGCCCAAATATCCCGATGAGTAAAGAGGTTCATGATTTGTGATTTATATACTTGATACAGAGTCGCCATAATCTAACGGGAGGCTTGAACAAGCTATGTTTGTCCGCGTTATTGCAATACGGCTTAATGACTTGTGTTTGCGTGGTCTGCCTTGTATTGTCTATTCACATGTTCAAATGATTACGTCGTAAACAATGTCGCGCAATGCCCACTCGGACAAACAAAGTTTGTCCGTGCCATCCTATCGCCAATTTAAAATTTGCCTTTTAAGAACATCTTGAGTATCTATAAAGCAACGCCTAATGAGGGGATTCGATATGTTCTGAGACGCAACCGACGAGGGCAGAAGAGATGGCAAAGACACGCATAGCAAAATTACAGAGTATGGAGAAATACCTCGAGGGGAAGAATGGGTATCTGAGAGAGCACCCGAGGGCATTGGTATCGAAGGCGCTGGAAGCGGCAAGGGAAAGGATCAAGAAACTGAAGCTGGAGACGTGGACACGGATAAAAGACGAGTCCGGGACGCTGAAGATAGAGAGCAATGAAGAAGCATTAAAGGAAGAATCGTATCTTGACGGATGTTATGTAATCAAGACGGATCTGAAGGAGAACGAGGCGGACACCTACCTGGTGCATGATCGGTACAAGGACCTGACGGAAGTGGAGAAGGTGTTTCGGGGGTGCAAGACGGTAAATCTTGAGGTTCGTCCCGTG